>NZ_QCZL01000009.1:0-145257 GCF_003634395.1 Yersinia sp. IP36721 | reverse complement strand
GCGGGAATAGCTCAGTTGGTAGAGCACGACCTTGCCAAGGTCGGGGTCGCGAGTTCGAGTCTCGTTTCCCGCTCCAATCTTCAGCCATGAATACCAAATGCCGTCAAACAGACAGCAGGGTGCATCAGCATCTCAATGCGGGAATAGCTCAGTTGGTAGAGCACGACCTTGCCAAGGTCGGGGTCGCGAGTTCGAGTCTCGTTTCCCGCTCCAATTTTATCTTCATCTCCAAAATAATTATCCACAGACAGTTCGCGCTTTTTGTCGTGCCTTTCACAGAATGTATTAACTTCTTCAACAGACTTATCCACAGATTCTGTATTTTTTATATACTGATGCTAATTAAACCAATGGCTATTGCCTAAATTTAACTATTTGTTTTAATTGTTTATTTATGGGAAAACGTTATGGCGATCTCTTGCGCTTTTTTTCCCACTTGATTGGCAAGGCATTTTTATTTTTATGCACAGGGCGCTTGACAGGTTTATTACGGAAAAACCCGCGATTGAAAAGTTATCATGCGTCTCGCGGCAGCCCTTTCTCAATGGCTCGAACCAGCCTCTTTTTCTGCGATGACTGCACTTCAACACTTTGTTCTGCCCGCCGCGCCAACTGCCGCTCGATAGCCCAGACGATATGCTCATCCAACATAGGGTCGATGCCTTTGCGACTTTCCAGCGCCAGCACAATTTCATCCTGATAGGCGGCATTTCCCAAAGCCACCGAGATATTACGTAGCCAGCGCAGATGCCCAATACGGCGGATCGCGGAACCTTCGGTGACTCGTAGAAACTTTTCTTCATTCCAGGCGAACAGATCCAGCAGCTTTGGCGTATGTAATACCGCACGCGGGCTGAAATCTTCCTCCTCTGTTAGTTGAGAGAAGCGGTTCCACGGGCAAATCAGTTGGCAATCATCACAGCCATAAATACGATTTCCCATTAACGGTCTAAATTCTTCGGGAATAGCGCCTTCCAACTCAATGGTGAGATAGGAAATACAGCGGCGAGCATCCACGGTGTAAGGCGCGACAATGGCCCCGGTTGGACAGGTCGTCATGCAAGCCACGCAGCGGCCACACTGTTCCTCTTGCGGTTGATCGATTGGCAACGGCAAATCAATCAGTAATTCCCCAAGGAAGAACCAGGAGCCAGATTCGCGATTAAGAATAAGTGAGTGCTTGCCAACCCAGCCAATACCCGCTTTGGCAGCGAGTGAACGTTCCATTATCGGAGCTGAGTCGACAAACGGACGAAAATTGACGCCGTTTTCACTCGATTGCTGTGCGCAATACTCCTGAATCTGATCGCCCAATTTCTTTAACCGTTGCCGCAATAGCTTGTGATAGTCGCGTCCCAAGGCATAGCGGCTGACATAGCCCAATTCTGGATTGCTCAAAGTGCTGGCAAAGGCGGCTTTGGCTGGCAGGTAGTTCATGCGCACGCTGATAACCCGCAGCGTACCGGGCAGCAGTTCATGGGGGCGCGCCCGCAACATACCGTGGCGCGCCATCCACGCCATTTCACCGTGGTATTGCTTGTCTAACCACGCCTGCAAACGAGGTTCTTCCGCAGAAAGATCGGTATCGCAGATGCCAACCTGCTGGAAACCTAGCGATTGCCCCCATTGCTTGATATGTTGGGCTAATTGATTCAGATCGAGGGGGTGTGTCATGACGGACCATAGTAAGAAACAAAACGGCCTAAGTTTACCACACTCTATTTTTTCTGCGGACTGGGTCAGGCAACATGAAAGCGTTGCTGCTGCCGCTTTGTCACTTTCTCTGTTTGAACTGATGGTTAGAGCCGGTGAAGCCGCTTTTGCTCTGGCTCGCCAATATTATCCTGCGAGCCGACACTGGTTGATTCTGTGCGGTCATGGCAATAACGGCGGGGATGGATATATCCTGGCTGCCCGCGCTCAAGCGGCGGGTTTGAAAGTGACATTAATTGCCTGTGAGGGCAATCGTCCATTGCCTGCCGAAGCTGCTCTGGCGCGTGAGCAGTGGTTATCGGCGGGGGGGAATATTTTTCCTCAGGATAGTCTTTGGCCGCAGGATATTGATTTAATTATCGATGGGCTGCTGGGCACCGGCTTACGTGCCGCGCCACGAGGCAGTTACGCTACTTTAATTGAAATGGCGAATAGATATCGGGCGCCTAAACTCGCGCTGGATATTCCTTCTGGCTTAGGGGCGGAAACCGGCGCTGCTCCTGGCGTAGTGATTCGAGCCGAGCATACGCTGACGTTTGTGGCGCTAAAACCAGGGTTATTGACCGGGCAGGCGCGTGATTGGGTCGGTCAGTTGCATTGCGACGATCTGGGTTTGTCCCCATGGCTTGATCAGCAAATGCCGCACATTGAGAGAATTACCTCTGATAACCTCAGCAAATGGTTGAAACCGAGGCGACCTTGTTCTTACAAAGGTGAGCAAGGTCGTCTATTGTTGGTAGGGGGTGATAAAGGTTTGGGGGGCGCAATACGGATGGCGGGAGAATCCGCACTACGCAGCGGTGCTGGATTGGTGCGAGTGCTTACTAACATCGATCATGTTGCTCCTCTACTCACTGCTCGTCCTGAACTTATGGTACAGGCACTCAGCGATGATTTATTGATTGAGGCTATCGATTGGGCAGACACTTTGGTTATTGGACCGGGGCTGGGGCAAGGAGATTGGGGCAGGAATGCTCTGAAATTACTGCAACAGAGTGATAAACCTGCGTTATGGGACGCAGATGCGCTCAACTTGCTGGTATTAAATCCGCTGAGGCGTCAGAATCGAGTGTTGACCCCTCATCCCGGTGAAGCGGCTCGTTTGCTCGGTTGTACCGTCGCTGAAATTGAGAGTGATCGCTTACTTTCAGTTCGTCGACTGGTAGAGACATACGGCGGCGTAGTGGTACTAAAAGGTGCCGGTACGTTGATAGCCAGCGAGCAGGGCGAAATGGCGATAGCCGATGTGGGGAATGCGGGCATGGCGACCGGCGGTATGGGCGATATTTTGTCCGGTATCATTGGCGGTTTGATAGCGCAAAAGCTGGTGCTGTATGATGCGGCTTGCGCAGGTTGTGTGGTCCACGGCGCGGCAGCCGATCAACTGGCTGAACAACAAGGCACCCGGGGTTTACTGGCGACAGATTTATTGCCGGTTATTCCGAACTACGTTAATCCTGAGTTAGCAAAATAGATATCAAGAATGAAAGAACTCGTTTTACCTTTGCCTGATGAGGCAGCAACCGTTGCATTGGGGGCTCGTTTGGCGCAAGCCTTCGAAGGTGCCAGCGTTATTTATCTGTTCGGCGATTTAGGTGCCGGAAAAACTACATTCAGCCGCGGCTTCCTGCAAGCTCTGGGACATCAAGGCCACGTAAAAAGCCCTACCTATACCTTGGTGGAGCCTTACGCACTGACGCCTCGGCCGGTTTATCATTTCGATCTTTACCGATTGGCGGATCCGGAAGAGCTTGAATTTATGGGAATTCGCGACTATTTCGATCGACAGGCTATTTGCCTGGTGGAATGGCCGCAGCAGGGCGAGGGCTTCTTGCCTAAGCCTGATATCGAATTACATTTGGACTATCAGCCGCAGGGGCGTGAAGCTCGGCTGGTAGCGCTGTCTGATTCTGGTGCGGATGTTCTGCACCGCTTAGCCGCTGCGCAAGGATAAACTGTCGATGATGCTTAGCTGGAGAGGCTATTTAGCCACCGCATTGTTGGTTGTTTCTAGCGTATTGGCCGCTCCGGCGGCATGGGCGATGAAGTTAACCGATATCAAAGTTACCAACGGTTCCGGCGAAAGTCAGATAACCCTGAGCTTCGACGGCAAACCGATTTATGCCTTCTTCCCGCTGAGCGGGCCGGAGCGCGTTGTGCTGGATATTCGTCAGAGCGGTAATCTTTCCGGTTTACCGCTGGAATTCAGTGGGCAGAATCTGTTGAAAAGAATTCGCTCCAGCCAGCCGAAAGACCCGCAAAGCACCCGATTGGTGTTTGAACTGACGCAAAAAGCCAAAACACGCGCAGTGACGCAGCAAGTGGGCAATCAATATAACGTGGTGTTCACCCTGACAGCCGCTGGTACGCCAGTACGTCAAACTCAAACGGTGACCACGGCGACGCCAACGCGACAGGCAACCAAGGCCACCGCCGGCAGTAATCCGTTCAATAATAAGCCAACGGTAGTGACCAGCAGCCCGACCATCACCACCTCAACCACGCGTCCGGTTAAAACCAGCGCGCCAGCCAGTAGCGATCGTGTGGTGGTGGCTATCGATGCTGGTCACGGCGGTCAGGATCCTGGCGCTATTGGGCAAAATGGTCTGAAAGAGAAAAACGTGACCCTCTCCATTGCCCGTAAGCTGGAGACATTACTCAATAATGACCCGATGTTTAAACCGGTGTTGACGCGCAACGGCGACTATTTTATCTCGGTGATGGGGCGTTCAGACGTGGCGCGTAAGCAGGCTGCCAACGTGCTGGTTTCCATTCATGCCGATGCGGCACCGAATCGCAGCGCCAACGGTGCTTCTGTCTGGGTACTGTCTAACCGTCGCGCGAACAGTGAAATGGGCAACTGGCTGGAGCAGCATGAGAAGCAATCTGAGCTGCTGGGCGGAGCGGGTGACGTACTCGCCAACACTTCAGCCGATCCTTATCTCAGTCAGGCGGTGCTGGATTTACAATTTGGTCACTCCCAGCGGGTGGGTTACGACGTAGCGGTAAAAGTGCTACATGAGCTTCAAGCCATTGGTTCTATTCATAAACGTAGGCCGGAACACGCCAGTCTTGGCGTGTTGCGTTCACCGGACATTCCCTCTTTATTAGTGGAAACCGGCTTTATCAGTAATGGTACGGAGGAGCGGCTGCTCGGCAGCAGTGCGTATCAGGATAAAATTGCCCAAGCGATTTACAAAGGCTTGCGCAGTTATTTCCTGTCGCATCCGCTACAAGCCGACCCAAAGGTCGAAAACCGTCCGCTGGGCGCAACAGCGGCGGTTGAAAGGTCAGCGCGTCAAAGTGGTGTTAATCAGCCTGGCCCGGTAGTCAGTGCGGTCAGCAGTGGGGGGAAAGCCACCATTAGCGGTAAATCGCTGATTCACATGGTAAAACGGGGTGAAACTCTATCCGGCATTGCCAGCCAGTACGGTGTCAGTATGGCGGCGATGCGGCAGAATAATACGCTGAAGAAAGACGTGGTATGGGTTGGGCAGCGCCTGCGAATTCCCGCATCTGGCAGCGCGGTAGCTAGCGTCGCCAAGGTGCCTGCGGTGAAGAAAATCAGCCCGGCCAAACCGATCAAGCATCAGGTTAAACGCGGGGATACTTTATCCGCTATTGCGGCGAAATATGGTGTATCTCAAAGTGAGATTCAACGCGTGAATAAGCTGAAGTCTGGTTCGGTACAACTCGGCCAAACGCTCACCATTCCACAGTCTTAACCGAAGGGATTTGTTATGCCGATTCAGATATTACCGCCACAACTCGCCAACCAAATTGCCGCCGGTGAAGTGGTAGAGCGGCCTGCGTCGGTAGTAAAGGAGTTGGTGGAAAACAGTCTGGATGCTGGTGCCACGCGAATCGATATTGATATTGAGAAAGGTGGCGCAAAATTAATCCGCATCCGTGATAACGGCTGTGGGATAGCTAAAGACGACTTATCGCTGGCGTTAGCGCGCCATGCAACCAGTAAAATCAGTTCGTTGGAAGATCTGGAGGCCATTCTCAGCATGGGCTTTCGCGGTGAGGCGTTGGCCAGTATTAGCTCGGTTTCCCGTTTGATGCTGACCTCGCGTACCGCCGAACAGAACGAAGCCTGGCAGGCTTACGCCGAAGGGCGGGATATGGCGGTGACCATCAAACCCGCCGCCCATCCGGTAGGCAGTACGCTGGAAGTGCTGGATTTGTTTTATAACACGCCAGCGCGGCGTAAATTTATGCGCACGGAAAAAACCGAATTCGGCCATATTGATGAAGTGGTACGCCGCATCGCGTTGGCGCGCTTCGACGTGGCGATTCACCTCACTCACAACGGCAAGCTGGTTCGCCAATATCGAGCGGCCCCAGATCCTTCGCAGCATGAACGTCGTTTGGCCAGTATTTGCGGCCCGGCCTTCCTGCAACATGCGCTGGCGATTTCATGGCAGCACGGTGATTTGAATATTCGTGGCTGGGTGGCCGACCCCAGCGCTGCCCGAACGCCTAGCGAGATGCAATATTGCTATGTCAATAATCGCATGATGCGCGATCGGCTGATTAATCACGCTATCCGTCAGGCTTATCAGGATCTGCTAAAAGACGATCAGCAGCCCGCTTATGTGTTGTATCTGGATATTGATCCTCATCAGGTGGATGTGAATGTTCATCCGGCCAAGCATGAAGTTCGCTTCCATCAGGCACGTTTGGTCCATGATTTTATCTATCAGGCGGTGACCAGCGTTTTACAGCAAAGCGCAGAACCAGCGCTGATTGTCTCCGAAGATGGCGAAATTGAAGCCCCGCGCTGGCAGCCGGAGAATCGGGTGGCCGCTGGTGGAAATAAATACGCTCAGCCACAGCCGGAAAAAACAGCCATTCAGCAGCAATACGTGGCTCCACGGGTTGCCAATACGGGTTCTCATACTTCTGCACGTGAGCCTCGAGCGCCAGCCTATACGCCGCCAGCGCCTTATCAAAAACAGCAGGGTGAACTGTATCGCGAATTGCTGAAACCGGCTCCTGCGACGGATAAGTTGCCAGAACAACAGCCTGCGGCAGTGATAAAAAGCAGAAAGGATGAAGAACCGCTGCGCAGCGGACAATACAGCTTTGGCCGGGTATTGACGGTGCTGCCACCCTGCTACGCGGTGATAGAATATGGTCAGGGCTTGGCATTGCTTTCTCTAACGGTTGCCGAACGCTGGCTGAAACAGGCGCAGCTTAATCCGCCAGAGGAAGGGTTGCGTCCGCAGCCGTTGTTGATTCCGCTTAAACTGACTTTGGATAAAAACGAAGCCACGGCCTGCCAGCATCACCAGAAATTATTGATTACCATGGGAATCGAACTGGCGATTGAACACGGACGAGCGACGCTACGTGCAGTATCTTTACCATTACGCCAACAAAATTTACAAAAACTGATACCGGAACTGTTAGGCTATCTGTCGCAACATAAGGAGATGTCGCCGGAGGTACTTGCCACCTGGATTGCCCGCCGCCTTGGCAGTGAGCATGAGGTCTGGAATGTATCCCAAGCGATACAATTATTGACGGATGTCGAACGTCTTTGTCCGCAGCTGGTGCAATCACCCCCTGCCGGGCTTTTACAACCTATTGATATACAGGCCGCATTGGCAACTTTAACCCATGAGTCATACTGAGAATTTGAACCGGCCCCCAGCTATATTCGTGATGGGGCCGACCGCTTCCGGCAAAACGGCGCTTTCTATTGCGCTGCGTCAACATTTGCCTGTGGAGCTTGTCAGCGTGGATTCCGCGCTAATTTATCGCGGTATGGATATCGGTACCGCCAAGCCCAGCGCAGAAGAGCTGGCGCTGGCTCCCCACCGATTAATCGATATTCGCGATCCGGCTGAATCCTACTCGGCCGCTGATTTCCGTAAAGATGCTCTGAAAGAAATGGCTGAGATTACCGCCGCCGGGCGTATTCCGCTGCTGGTGGGGGGCACGATGTTGTACTTCAAGGCGCTGTTAGAGGGACTGTCTCCGTTGCCTTCTGCCGATCCAGAGGTGCGCCAGCGCATTGAGGCACAAGCCGCTGAACGAGGTTGGGAAGCTCTGCATCAGCAACTGACTGAAATCGATCCGGTTTCTGCCGTGCGGATTCATCCCAATGATCCCCAGAGACTTTCTAGAGCACTGGAAGTTTTTTTTATTTCGGGTAAAACTTTAACGGAACTGACTAAAATTTCGGGTGAAACCTTACCTTATCAGGTTCACCAATTTGCGATTGCGCCTGCTAGCCGCGAGTTATTGCACCAGCGTATTGAATTACGTTTTCGTCAGATGCTGGATGCAGGATTTGAAACCGAGGCTCGGGCGCTTTTTAACCGTGGAGATTTGCATACGGACTTGCCTGCCATTCGCTGTGTTGGTTATCGCCAGATGTGGTCTTATCTCGCTGGTGAGATTGATTATGACGAAATGGTTTTCCGCGGAATTTGTGCGACGCGTCAGTTGGCAAAGCGACAAATGACCTGGCTACGAGGTTGGGAATCTGTTCATTGGCTCGACAGTGATAAGCCGGAACAGGCTTTAGACTCTGTAATACAGGTTGTTAGTGCATAGGTTGAATGATTGTGTACAATTGATTAGTACTCAGCGCGCAGATTTTTTTTACGCAGTTTATTTTCGAGCCGATAGGTTCTTAGTTAAAAACAACAAGCAAATAAGGAAAATATAGAATGGCTAAGGGGCAATCTTTGCAAGATCCGTTCCTGAACGCATTGCGTCGTGAACGGGTTCCGGTTTCTATTTATTTAGTGAATGGCATTAAACTGCAGGGCCAAGTTGAGTCTTTCGATCAGTTTGTCATTCTGTTGAAAAACACAGTTAGCCAGATGGTATATAAGCACGCTATCTCTACTGTTGTCCCGTCTCGCCCGGTATCGCATCACAGCAATAATCCGAGTGGCGGCACCAATAATTATCATGGTAGTAATCCGTCTGCGCCGCAACAACAGCAGCAGGATAGCGATGACGCTGAATAAAGCGTATTGCTGGTCAACCATGACGGAGAGCATAAGCAACATTGATTGTCTTATGTTCTCCGCACTAGCGGTTTTTACCCGTTTGAGAGGTTGCACGCTTGTTTGACCGTTATGAAGCCGGTGAGCAGGCCGTACTGGTTCATATCTATTTCTCGCAAGACAAAGACACAGAAAATCTCAGCGAATTCGAATCGTTGGTATCTTCTGCTGGCGTAGAGGCACTGCAAATTGTGACGGGCAGTCGCAAAGCGCCTCATCCCAAATACTTTGTCGGTGAAGGAAAGGCCGAAGAAATTGCAGATGCCGTTAAGGCCAGTGGCGCATCTGTTGTCCTGTTTGATCACGCACTTTCCGCCGCGCAGGAGAGGAATCTTGAGCGCCTGTGTGAATGTCGGGTGATCGATCGTACCGGATTAATTTTAGATATCTTTGCCCAACGGGCGCGTACTCATGAAGGTAAGTTGCAGGTTGAATTGGCGCAATTGCGTCATATTGCAACTCGACTGGTACGCGGCTGGACGCACCTTGAGCGTCAAAAAGGCGGGATTGGCCTGAGAGGGCCGGGGGAAACCCAACTAGAGACCGACCGCCGTTTGTTACGTGACCGCATTAGCTTGATCCTCAATCGCCTAGAGCGCGTGGCCAAGCAGCGTGAGCAAAACCGACGCGCTCGCAACCGGGCTGAAATACCGACTGTTTCGCTGGTAGGATATACCAATGCCGGCAAGTCCAGCCTGTTTAACCGAATTACGTCTGCCGATGTTTACGCGGCCGACAAACTATTTGCCACGCTGGATCCAACGCTGCGCCGTATTAATGTGGCGGACGTTGGCGATACGGTATTGGCGGATACTGTAGGATTTATTCGACATTTGCCGCACGATTTGGTCGCCGCATTCAAAGCGACATTACAAGAAACGCGGCAGGCTTCGCTGTTATTGCATGTGATTGATGCAGCTGATTCACGCGTGAGCGAGAATGTAGCCGCAGTCGACACCGTGCTAGCAGAAATTGAAGCGGACGAAATCCCTACGCTGTTAGTGATGAACAAAATCGATATGTTGGACGATTTCGAGCCGCGTATCGATCGCAACGAAGAAAACCTGCCGGTCAGGGTTTGGCTCTCAGCCGAAACCGGCGCAGGTATCCCGTTGCTCTTTCAAGCGTTGACGGAGCGTCTTTCTGGTGAAATCGCACACTATGAATTGAGCTTACCGCCTCAGGCTGGCCGTCTACGTAGCCGTTTTTATCAGCTTCAGGCAATTGAAAAAGAGTGGATAGAAGAGGGCGGGCATATCGGTATGGTGGTTCGACTGCCTATCGTTGAATGGCGTCGTCTCTGTAAACAAGAGCAGGAGCTGATCGACTACGTCGTTTAATTGGCCCTTTGGGTTAATGAAAGAGTCGGGTTTGATCGAACTTGTGAGATTGAGGGCCAGCTTCTTATAGGGAAGTGCGCTCTTGGCCTGAAGAAAACCAATCATAGAAGAATGGAGCTAAAACATGGCGTGGAATCAGCCCGGTAATAACGGACAGGACCGCGACCCGTGGGGGAGCAGCAATAATAATGGCGGCAACTCTGGCGGAAATAATAATAAAGGTGGCCGTGATCAGGGGCCGCCGGATCTGGATGATATCTTCCGCAAACTGAGCAAGAAACTGAGTAGTTTCGGCAAAGGTAGCGGAAGTGGTAACGGTGGCGCAACACAAGGTCCTGGCTTTAGCGGACGCATTGTGGGTATCGCTGCGGTAGCCGTTGTCGTCATTTGGGCCGCAAGTGGTTTCTATACCATTAAAGAAGCCGAACGTGGCGTTGTGACACGTTTGGGCAAACTGAGCCATATCGTTCAACCAGGTTTGAACTGGAAACCGACCTTCATCGATGAAGTGACCCCGGTAAACGTTGAATCCGTGCGCGAATTGGCCGCTTCAGGCGTGATGCTGACATCCGATGAGAACGTAGTTCGCATCGAAATGAACGTTCAGTACCGTGTAACCGATCCGGCAGCTTATCTGTTCAGCGTAACCAACCCTGATGACAGTCTGCGTCAGGCAACGGACAGCGCAGTGCGTGGTGTTATCGGTAAATACACCATGGATAAGATTCTGACTGAAGGCCGCACCATCGTTCGTAGCGATACTCAGCGCGTATTGGAAGAAACCATTCGTCCATACAACATGGGTATTACTTTGCTGGACGTCAACTTCCAGGCCGCTCGTCCGCCGGAAGAAGTGAAAGCCGCCTTTGATGATGCGATTGCTGCACGTGAAAACGAACAACAGTACATCCGTGAAGCAGAAGCTTACGCTAACGAAGTTCAGCCACGTGCTAACGGTCAGGCGCAGCGTCTGTTAGAAGATGCTCGTGCTTATGCCGCGCGTAAGGTGCTGGAAGCGCAGGGTGAAGTCGCTGGCTTTGCCAAGTTGCTGCCAGAGTACAAGGCTGCACCAGAAATTACTCGTGAGCGTCTGTATATCGAAACCATGGAAAAAGTCCTGGGTCATACTCACAAAGTATTGGCTAACGACAAGAGTAATAATCTGATGGTGCTGCCATTAGATCAAATGCTGCGTGGACAGGCCGGTGCGGATAAAGCCGGTGCTAGCAAAGACTCAAGTCTGATTCGTTTGAATCCGTCTTCCTCTGCGGCAAGCAGTCCGGAGAAGAGCGCGACTAGCTCAGACTCTGGCTCTGTCATGGATCAGCGCCGGGCAAACGCCCAGCGTGACACTTCCACTCGCGTAGGGAGAGAATAATCAATGCGTAAGTCGATCTTATTCGTCGTGGCTGTGGTGCTGATTGCGCTCTATGCTTCATTATTCGTGGTACAGGAAGGCCAGCGCGGGATTGTGCTGCGTTTCGGTAAAGTACTGCGTGATAACGATAACAAACCTTTGGTGTACGCACCGGGGCTGCATTTCAAGATTCCTTTCATTGAAACAGTGAAGACCTTGGATGCGCGTATTCAGACCATGGATAACCAAGCTGACCGCTTCGTGACCAAAGAGAAAAAAGACCTGATTGTCGATTCATACCTGAAATGGCGTATCAGTGATTTTAGCCGTTACTATCTGGCAACCGGTGGTGGCGATATTTCTCAGGCAGAAGTGTTATTGAAACGTAAGTTCAGTGACCGCCTGCGTTCTGAAATCGGTCGTTTGGATGTGCGTGATATTGTTACGGATTCTCGTGGTCGCCTGACCTCTGATGTCCGCGATGCGCTGAATACCGGTACCGTAGATGACGAAGCCGTTACTACCGAAGCCGATAATGCGATTGCTTCCGTAGCTGCGCGTGTTGAAGAGGAAACCCGTGGCAAACAGCCTGCGGTGAATCCGAACAGCATGGCGGCACTGGGTATTGAAGTGGTTGACGTGCGTATCAAGCAAATCAACCTGCCGGCTGAAGTTTCTGATGCGATCTTCCAGCGTATGCGCGCTGAGCGTGAAGCGGTCGCTCGTCGTCACCGTTCACAAGGTCAGGAAGAAGCGGAAAAACTGCGTGCAACTGCTGACTACGAAGTGACTCGTACTTTGGCAGAAGCTGAGCGTCAGGCGCGTATTACTCGCGGCGGCGGTGATGCAGAGGCGGCTCGTCTGTTCGCAGATGCATTCAGTAAAGATCCAGATTTCTATGCCTTTATTCGTAGCCTGCGCGCCTATGAAAATAGCTTTAACAGCGGCAACGATGTGATGGTGTTGAGTCCGGACAGCGATTTCTTCCGCTATATGAAATCTCCGGATAATTCCAGCAAACGTCCGTAAGGGGGTTCGCGTGTGATGCAAGGCCCGTTAACGCGGGCCTTTTCTTTTTGAGGCAGATAATGAACTCCACAATCTGGTTAGCACTGGGGCTGGTTTTGGTGCTTGAAGGGCTAGGTCCGATGCTCTATCCCAAAGCATGGCGTAAAATGATTCAGGCGATGACGCAGTTACCTGACTCCACGCTACGTCGTTTTGGCGGTGCATTAGTGGTTGCTGGCGTCGTCATCTACTACATGTTGCGTAGCCGCATGGGTGGCTGAATCCAAGCGCAAAAACTGTGCAAGCATGTGTTAAAAAGTGCTGAAAGCACACGGGTGAGATGTTAGAATCCTTTTTTAAGGCAACCTGGTGATTTTTGAGATGGGTAAGAACGTCGTCGTACTGGGCACCCAATGGGGTGACGAAGGTAAGGGCAAGGTCGTCGACCTGCTGACTGAACGGGCTAAATATGTTGTGCGCTATCAAGGTGGGCATAACGCTGGCCATACTTTGGTTATCAACGGTGAGAAAACCGTTCTTCATTTGATTCCCTCAGGTATTCTGCGTGAAAACGTAACCAGCATCATCGGCAACGGTGTTGTACTGGCTCCTGATGCGTTGATGAGAGAGATGACAGGGTTAGAAGCGCGCGGCGTACCAGTACGTGAGCGACTGTTACTCTCTGAAGCATGCCCGCTAATCCTGCCATATCACGTGGCTCTGGATAACGCGCGTGAAAAAGCACGTGGTTCGAAAGCTATTGGTACCACCGGTCGCGGTATCGGTCCTGCCTACGAAGATAAAGTTGCTCGCCGCGGTCTGCGCGTGGGTGATTTGTTCAATAAAGAAACCTTCGCTGCAAAACTGAAAGAAATTGTGGATTACCACAACTTCCAGTTGGTGCATTACTACAAAGTTGATGCGGTTGATTATCAGGAAGTTCTGGATAGTCTGATGGCTGTCGATCCTCAGACCGGCGTTTCTGTTGCCGATATCCTGACTGGCATGGTTGTTGACGTTTCTGAACTGTTGGATAGCGCCCGTAAGAAAGGCGAGCTGATCATGTTCGAAGGCGCACAAGGCACCTTGCTGGACATCGACCACGGTACCTATCCGTACGTGACTTCGTCTAACACCACCGCGGGTGGCGTTGCGACAGGTTCTGGTATGGGGCCACGTTACGTAGATTACGTACTGGGTATCATGAAGGCTTACTCTACTCGCGTAGGTGCAGGTCCATTCCCTACCGAACTGGAAGACGAAACCGGCAAATTCCTGCGTACGCAAGGTAACGAATACGGTGCGACTACCGGTCGTGACCGTCGTACCGGCTGGCTGGATATCGTTGCCGTTAAGCGCGCCGTTCAGATCAACTCTCTGTCAGGTTTCTGCATGACCAAACTGGACGTGCTGGATGGCCTGAAAGAAGTGAAAATTTGCGTGGGCTACCGCATGCCAGACGGCCGCGAAATGGATACGACTCCGTTGGCAGCTGAAGGCTGGGAAGGTATCGAGCCAATCTACGAAGTTATGCCAGGCTGGTCAGAAAAAACCTTCGGAGTGAAAAAGTACGAGCAGCTACCTCAGGCAGCGTTAAACTACATCAAACGTGTAGAAGAGCTGACTGGTGTTCCGGTTGATATAATTTCTACCGGCCCAGATCGTGACGAGACTATGATCTTGCGCGATCCATTTGATGCCTGATTGATAGATACACCGTCAAATCCATGCGATCAAAATACTCAAACCGGGCTTATGCCCGGTTTGTTGTTCCTCGATAAGCAGTTTTTACGCCAAAAACCTCCGCCTCCACCTAAATGATTAGCCGCAAGCTTTGTGGCTGGTTTATCATTCAAAGAATACGCTTTCATAAATAACACTTAGACTGGTGTCATCGCAGATGAGCTTTAGCAGAGTACACTGATACTCAGGGGTATACGTGCAGTTAACAAGTTTTACTGATTATGGCCTACGGGCGCTTACCTATATGGCTTCGTTACCGCCGGGGCAGATGACTAGCATCTCTCAGGTGACCGAGGTCTATGGGGTATCGCGCAATCACATGGTGAAAATTATCAACCAGTTGAGCCGTGCCGGATTAGTGACCGCAGTTCGAGGCAAAAACGGCGGCATTCGGTTAGGCAAACCGGCAGAAAGTATCCGTATCGGCGACGTCGTGCGTGAACTTGAGCCTCTGTCTTTGGTGAACTGTTGCAGCGATTTTTGCCATATCACCCCAGCCTGCCGTTTGAAACAGGTGCTCCACCAGGCTGTACAGAATTTCCTTAAAGAGCTGGATAACTATACTTTGGCCGATATGGTTAAAGATAACGCTCCGCTCTACAAGTTATTACTTGTTGAATAGTGTGTTTGCTTAATGAATAACGTTGAGCAACCTGCTGATGACTACGGAGGAACCGCAATGTCACAAGATCCTTTCCTGGAGCGAGAAGCAGAGAAGTATGAATCACCGATCCCAAGCCGGGAATTCATTTTAGAGCATCTCGCCAAACGCGAAACGCCAGCCAGCCGTGAAGAGTTGGCCACAGAACTCAATTTATCCGGCGAAGAGGCTTTAGAAGCTCTGCGTCGTCGCCTGCGTGCCATGGAGCGCGATGGCCAATTAATCTTTACCCGCCGTCAGTGCTATGCGCTGCCTGAGCGTCTTGATTTACTGCGCGGTACCGTTATTGGTCACCGTGATGGTTTCGGTTTCTTGCGAGTTGAAGGCAGCAAAGACGATTTTTACCTGTCCTCAGACCAAATGAAAATGGCTATTCACGGTGACGTGGTGCTGGCTCAGGCCATGGGTGCCGATCGTAAAGGCCGTCGTGAAGCGCGTATTGTTCGTGTATTAGTGCCGAAAACCAGCCAGATTGTAGGCCGTTACTTTACCGACGCAGGCATTGGTTTCGTGGTTCCGGACGACAGTCGCCTCAGCTTTGATATCCTGATTCCGCCAGATTCCATCAGCGGTGCCCGCATGGGTTACGTAGTGGTGGTGGAACTGACTCAGCGCCCAACTCGCCGCAGTAAAGCCGTGGGTAAAATCGTTGAAGTGCTGGGTGAAAACATGGGCACCAGCATGGCGGTGGATATCGCTTTGCGCACCCATGAAATCCCTCATACCTGGCCACCGCAGGTGGAGAAACAAGTCGCAGATTTGAAAGAACAGGTTCCTGAAGAAGCGAAGAAAGGTCGTGTGGATCTGCGGGATCTGCCGTTGGTCACTATCGATGGCGAAGATGCACGTGACTTTGATGATGCGGTGTACTGCGAGAAAAAACGCGGCGGCGGCTGGCGGCTGTGGGTAGCGATTGCGGACGTGAGTTATTATGTACGCCCGCGTATCGCACTGGATGACGAAGCTCGCGCTCGGGGTAACTCGGTGTACTTCCCGTCGCAGGTCGTACCTATGTTGCCGGAAGTGCTGTCTAACGGCCTCTGCTCGCTGAATCCGCAGGTAGACCGCCTGTGTATGGTGTGTGAGATGACCGTCTCCTCCCAAGGCAAACTGTCTTCCTATAAATTCTACGAAGCGGTAATGAGCTCCCACGCGCGTCTGACCTATACCAAGGTTTGGCGAATTATTGATGGCGAAGAATCATTGCGTGAGCAATATAAGCCGTTGGTACCGCATCTGGAAGAGCTACATGCGATGTATAAAGCGCTGGATCACGCGCGTGCAGAACGTGGCGGCATCGCCTTCGAAACCGAAGAAGCCAAATTTATCTTCAACGCAGAACGTCGTATCGAACGCATCGAGCCAACTATGCGTAACGATGCGCATAAACTGATCGAAGAATGTATGATTCTGGCTAACATCGCGGCGGCGCGTTTTGTCGAAAAACATAACGAACCGGCTTTGTTCCGTGTCCACGATCGTCCAAGCGATGACCATATTTCCGCACTGCGTAGCGTGCTGAATGAGCTGGGTCTGGTATTGGGTGGTGGAATGAAACCAGAGCCAAAAGACTATGCGGTTCTGATGGATGAGGTTGCCGATCGTCCAGATCACGAAATGCTGCAAACCATGCTGCTGCGTTCGATGAAACAGGCGATTTACGATCCGGAAAACCGCGGTCACTTCGGTCTGGCACTGGCATCTTACGGCCACTTTACTTCCCCGATTCGTCGTTATCCTGATTTGGCGATGCACCGGGCAATTAAGTATCAGCTAGCCAAAGAGCAGGGTTCGGTGAAAGAACGTTGGACACCAACCGGCGGCTGGCACAGCGATTACGAAGATATGCTACAACTGGGCGAACATTGCTCTATGACTGAACGTCGGGCTGATGAAGCCACGCGTAACGTTGCTGACTGGCTGAAGTGTGACTTCATGCAAGATCAGGTGGGTAAAGTGTTTACCGGTATTATCGCTAGCGTGACCGGTTTTGGCTTCTTTGTGCGTCTGGACGATCTGTTTATCGACGGTTTGGTTCACGTTTCCAGCCTGGACAACGATTATTACCGCTACGACAATATAGGACAGCGGCTGATCGGCGAATCTTCCGGCGTGGTTTACCGTTTAGGTGACACCGTTGAGATTCGTGTGGAAGCTGTCCACATGGATGAGCGTAAAATCGACTTTGCTTTGGTATCCAGCACGCGTAAACCGCGCGGCGAAGGGAAAACGGCGAAAGACAGAGAGAAAAAAGCGGGCCAACGTACCATGCGTGGCAGCGCACCTTCACGTCGTGAAGGCGGACAATCTCGTCGCGGTGCTGCCGATGGCGGCGCGAGTAGTGGACAGAAGCGTAATCGTCGAGGCAAGAAACCGGCTAATTTTGAGCCTGATAGCGCTTTCCGCCCTGATGCTGACAAGCCAACTGACAAAGCGGCTGCGGAGAAAAAGGCCAAAGCGAAAAAAACGTCTGAAAAGACCCGGAAGATTGCGGCGGCGACTAAAGCCAAACGAGCTAAGAAAAAGTCAGCCAGTTAGTATCCACAGGGCGGCGGAGCGTCGCCCTGATCAAAGCCTAACCCTTAGTGTTACGCATTATTTAATCAACGGCGGGTCCTGTATAGGATTCACCGACACATGTAAAAGAGCATCATGAGCGAAATTATTTACGGTATTCACGCCGTCAAAGCCCTGTTAGAACGCGATCCGCAACGTTTTCTGGAAGTTTTTATCCTGAAAGGACGGGATGACCGTCGTTTGCAGCCAGTAGTTGCAGAGCTGGAGGCCGCTGGTCTGGTGGTGCAGGTTGCTAGCCGCCAATGGCTGGATTCTCAGGTAGAAGACGGTGTTCATCAGGGGATTGTCGCGCGTGTGCGGGAAGGCCGTCAGTATCAGGAAAACGATCTGCCAAGCCTGCTGGCCAGCGTAGAATCGCCTTTCCTGTTGGTTTTGGACGGCGTTACCGATCCGCATAACCTGGGAGCTTGCCTGCGTAGCGCCGACGCTGCTGGTGTCCATGCGGTTATCGTTCCGCGCGATCGTTCCGCTCAGCTGAATGCGACGGCCAAGAAAGTAGCCAGCGGCGCTGCGGAGAACGTCCCTTTGATTCGAGTGACCAATCTGGCTCGTACTTTGCGCGTATTGCAGGAAAATAATGTCTGGATCGTGGGTACCGCAGGGGAAGCCGATCATACGCTGTATCAAAGCAAGCTGACGGGGCCAATGGCTCTGGTAATGGGCGCGGAAGGCGACGGTATGCGTCGCTTGACTCGTGAGCATTGCGATGAATTAATCAGTATTCCGATGGCGGGGACCGTATCTTCTCTGAACGTATCTGTGGCGACCGGTGTGTGTCTGTTCGAAGTTGTACGTCAGCGCGGTTTGAAAGCTAAAGCCTAATTATTTTCATAGCGCCATATTTTTAAAACTTAATGTTGTTAAAGGCAGTTCCCGCGGGGGACTGCTTTTTTTTGCCTTAAATATACTCAAAGATATATTTAACACACAATTAAAACAGATAGTTAACGATGTTTCCATGATTTAATAATTCAGCAAATAGATATTATTATATTTTATAAAGTCCTAATGAAATCTAATAACTATTAATTACGGATTGTTCCTATTCATCAGTATATTTATCCAGCAGTAAGCATTTATGTCAGTGATCATAAAATGCATTACTTCTGGTGTCTTTTTATGTACATGGAGAGTTATGAAATGGAAATTAAATCTATAAGATTCAAAACAATTGCTGCTCTGATCCTTTCAGCTGCGTTAACTCCTGCAGCCTTTGCTGCGGATAACAGCGCAGAAATTACGGTTAAAGGTAAATTGATGCCGGGTGCCTGCCAATTGGATGTAAACGGCGGAGAAATTAATTATGGGAATATTTCTTTACAGGAGTTGGTTGAAAAAGAAGAAAGAATCATCGATTTAGGAAAGAGAAATATTGAGTATGCTATTAACTGCCCTCATAAGACAGCAGTATCGATGAGCTTTGTCGATAACCGTAAAGGTAGTGTTCCGGCTGAAATTGGTACCTCTTATTTTGGTTTGGGTGAAGGTGCTCTTAATATGGATGATGTAAAGGTCGGTTTTGGTGGTTATAAAGTCTCACTGACCGAACCTAAAGTTGATGGAGAGTCTGCGCTTCTAGGCGGTATTAATGATGTTGAAGGACAAGCATCGGTCGACTTAGATAAGTTTGAAGATCAGAATATTACTTATTTCAACGCTGATAAAAGTATTTTTGAAGGGGCATTATTTTCGGGTCGCTATAACGTAGATACTAAAATCATCAATCCTAAAGAGTTTAAGGGAGGTTCTAGTATTGAACTTGATGGTTCCGTTACCATGAATGTGTCTTATCTCTAATAACCTCTGTTAATTAAATGGGTGCTGTATGGCATCCATTTATTGCTATTCTATTGCCATGATAAGTAAAGAAAATAAGGCTATAGGGATATAAATTTATATAATAAACGGATAATTTATGATGAAGGTTAATCTGGTTTTATCAGTGGCTATTTTATTTTCTATCGCAAGTTTTTCCCGCGCGAATACAACCGGCTCTTCGACTCCGGGTATCCAAATTAATGACTCAGTGATTGTCATTAATACTGCGGAAGGTGAAACGACCACTACGTTGACCAATAAGGCCGCTAACCCGGTAATGTTACATTCTTCCGTGGAGTTTGTAGCCGAAGATACCGCCGAGAAAGTGATTGTCACACCCAGCGTTGCCCGTATTGAAGCCGGCGAGACACAAATGGTTCGTTTCTTCCTAAAGGACGAATTTAGAAACTCACTGACTCAGCAAACCATGGTCAGAGCTATATTCCAGAATATTCCTCCTAAAGGAAAGAATAACGTTCGTTTGACCATTAGACACAACATTCCGTTGATTATTCATCCTTCCGGTTTAGCAACTCACAATAAACCTTGGGAGTTTCTTAAGTTCAGTCGCAATGCACAAGGGAACATTCTTGTGAAAAATGAAGGAGACTATGTAGTCCGTTTATCTAATTCTATTGAGTTGCAGCCAGGAAAGGGGGCTGCTGAGTTAACGCAGAATTATATTTTACCAGGAAAGAGTCTGGTGGCTATTACGGATAAGGCATTTAAAGGTCAGGCGAATAGCGTCAGAATACAACCAGCTAATTTATACGGATATATTACTGAGTCCTATTCTTCCGAACTGAAATGATCGTTAGATAATATCGATGTAAAGCTCGTTGTATCACACGGAGATAGAAAAAATGAAACCGAAGAAGAATAGCATTCGGTTATTTTTATATTTCAGCATTTTTCTTATTTCCGTGAGATCTTTGGCTGATGATGGCGTTGAGTTTGATATTGGTATTCTTGAAGAACGCGGTGTTTCTGCCAGTGCGGCAGACTACTTTAAATATAAAGCCAGATTTAGCTCAGGAGATCATTCCATTGAGTTAACTATTAATGGTGTAGCTCGCGGCTGGGTAGATATGACGTTTAATCAGCAGGGTGAACCGTGTTTTAGCCCGGATTTTTACCAAAAAAGCGGGATTATTCCTCCCCCAATGGAAAACGGCTGTAGTGATTTACGGCTACATTATCCCAGAGCTTTGGTGAATTTATTCCCCAGTACGTCACGTATTGAAGTGATTCTCCCGGCGGAATTATTACAAGTCGGTGAAGTTGTTACGGGGAATTATGAAACCGGAGGTTCAGCGTTGTTAATGAATTACGACGCACTGGCGATAAGAAATCAGAACGGTAGCAATAATCTGCAAGCCTCCACGGAGGCTGGGTTTAATAGCGGCAACTGGATTTTTCGTTCCCGTCAGATCTTCAGCTATAAGGATCGGCGACAGCAATGGAGCAGGCTATATAGTTATTTGCAGCGTACTTTTATCGAAAAAAAAACGACGTTGCAAATGGGAGAAATTAACCTGAATAGCGGCTTATTCAGTACGCCACAAATTTACGGATTGCAGATAATGCCTGAAAGTGCTTTAGCCAGCAGAGAAGGCAGCGGAGCAACGGTGTCAGGCATTGCGCCAACGCAATCAAGCGTTGAGATACGTCAACGCGGAGCCTTGATTTACGTGACTCAGTTGCCGCCCGGCCCCTTCACTTTAACCCAAATTCCTATTAATTCCACCGGTGCAGATTTATTGGTATCGGTGATAGGCGTGGATGGGCAGACTCAGAGTTTCAGCGTGCCGGCGGCGAGTTTCAACTTGCAGTATGTTCCCAGAACGCGCGGTATTTATGCCGGAATGGGTAGAACCGGGCCAGGTTCTAATCAGCATCAGGAAAGCTGGCTAGGAACGTTGACAGACGTTCGCCCGTTAGGCGACTTATCGGATATTACTCAGGGTGTTTTGCTGGGTTCCCGTTACCACTCTGCCAGATTGGCAGTAAATACCGGTTTGATTCCCCGAACTTTTTGGGCGGTGAATGCGGTGACCAGTTGGGATCGCCAGAATGAAAAACAAGGCGTTCAATGGGGTAGCCACGTTGGCGTGAAGCTGGTTTCCTCATTGAAACTGAATTTATCGACTATGCATCGAACGGCTGGATTTCGCCAGTTTCAGCATAGTTTGCGAGAAAGGCCAGTGGCGGAGTTACCCGCAGTAGAGCCAAAGAATAAAAATCCTAACGCGGATAAAAGTGGCGTTAAGAATCAATACAGGGCGCAGTTAAGTTATAGCCAATCGTTGTTGGGCGGAATCAGTCTGGGTTATACCCAATCGGTATCTTTTGCTAAACAGCAGGAACGCCGTTGGAGTTTGGGGTGGAATAAACAGCTGCCTTACAACATTAATTTTAATCTGAATATGGAAAGAAACCTGAATAGCAAAGGAGACAAGATTATCTATGGAAATATCAGCATTCCGCTGAATTCTAATATGTCCTTAAGCAGCACCGTTTCTCAAAGCAGAGGAAGAACTCAGCAACGCGTTGGTTTGAATCATCAGGTTAATAATCAGTTGGGTTACAGTCTGGGGGTAAGTCAAACCGCGAATCAATCGGGGCAGGCGCTCAGCGGTACGCTGAGGGTATTACCTAAATATGCTCAGTTAGGCGTGGGTTATTTTCAGGATAGCGCGCGAAATAGCAGCTATCAGCTTCAGGCCAGTGGCGGCGTGGCGGTGCATAGTGCAGGCGTGACTCTTTCACCTTATGCGATTCAGGATACTTTTGCCGTTATCGCGCTGCCGGGCATCAGCGGTGCAGAAATACAAACTAATTCAGGTCCGGTATGGACCGATCGGCGAGGCTATGCGTTGGCTCCCAGTTTGTCGCCGTTTAGCTCCTCTCGGCTAGAAGTTAACACTAAGAAACTGGCGCGAAATATCGATATTAAGAATGGTATTCGATTAGTGGATGCCAGCCGGGGTGCGGTACTTAATTATAATTTCAAAGCAAATAAAACTCGGCGAATTTTGCTCTCGATACGCCTTGCATCGGGGGAGTATGCCGCTGAAGGCAGTGATATCACGGATAAAGAAGATAATTATGTTGGCACTGTTGGTAGCAAAGGAACGTTGCTGCTGAGCAATAGCGACGGAAATCCGGACTTATACATTAAGGACAATGAAAATGAGATATGCCAGTTGGATTACAGTCTGCCTGAGGCAAAGGATGCGCCGGTTTTATATGAAGAAGCTGATGCCCGCTGCCTGTAAAAATACTCCCTTCAGCGGCGGTTTTAAACTGGCGGTAGCGGCCCTACTGCTAAGTTTTACCGGAACGGCACTGGCGCAGTGCCACATCAGCGTGACTCAATCCCAACTGCATTTCGGCTCCCTGCCTCGTGCCCAGCTTAAGGGCGCGACCGATCGCGGCGTCAGTTTGGGAAAACACTATTTCAATGTCGATGTGCAGTGTCCGCAGCCGCGTTTATTTGCCATCGCTTATCAAGGGAATAGCCAAAGCGGCGAAAGCTATTCTTTGGATTCAGACCACGCCAGAGTTGAGCTGACGCCTTCTGCCGCGCAGGCTGATGGGCAACCGGTGATATTGTATCTCGGCGCTCGCTCTGCTTTTCCCGCAGGGAATAATGCGGAACACGCCAGACTCCCCCTGCATCCATTGACTCGAAATATGATTTACCCCGGTCGGCGAGCGGTTAGCCAATTAAGTTTTCAGATGACGGCAGAAGTGTGGCTGGCGGCAAATGCACTTAACCGCGGTGAACGGGTTCACCTGAATGGCATTGGCACTTTTGACGTGATGGAGTACCAATAATGAACCGTTCTCTCAATAGATATTTTGCTCGTTATCTTTCGATTGTAGTGGGAACGGTGAGTTACCTATTTGCTCATTTGGCTAGCGCAGAGACTTCTGTCAGCATTTATTTCAGCGCTGAAATCGAGCCGGTAGCCTGTCAGGTTTCCATCGATAGCGCCGTTGATTATGGCGAAATAGCTCAGTCCAAGCTCTCTGAAACCCACTTTACTGCTTTGTCGCATCGGGCGTTGCCGCCTATCAGCGTGGAATGTGACGCCAAAACTGCGCTGGGATTTAAGGCGACGGATAACCGTTCCGGCATCGCGACGGATGCCAGACTGATTGGCAGCAGCGGTACGGTTATTCCGCCAGAACATCATCTTAGTCTTGGGCGAACCTCAGACGGACAGCCGATTGGTGCCTGGGGCGTGATATTTTCTTCCGGCACGGTGGATGGCCGCACGGCGTTGATTGCCGGAACCTCGGCGGAGCCATTCCATGCGGCGAATACGTTAAACCCGAAAGGAAAAGTGGCTCAATGGATGGAGAATGGCACTCTCGCTATTGGTGAAACCTTTACGCTGCAAGGGGAAGTTGTGGCCGGTATTGCGAAGAAATCCGAATTACCTAGCGGCGATATTATTGTTCTGGATGGCATGGCTACGCTGGAAATTGTTTATTTGTAAATTAGTTAGCTGTAAATAGTGGGCGATTAACTTTACGCTTTCTCCCGCATTATCTGTGGTGATGATCGGCAAAAGTACCAGGCTGAACCATACTTAATCCTGATTTTTATGCTAATGAATCTGAGGGAGAAAGGTATGGATTGGCGGACGCACGAAGTGTTCAATCAGCCTGAGCCATTATCAAACAGCAATTTATTTTTGTCTGATATGGCGTTAAGGGAAGCTGTCATACGCGAGCAAGCCGGTTGGGATAATGAAGTATTAATTTCAATGGGCGCGCAGTTGGGATCGGCAGAATCGCTGGAGTTAGGGCGTTTGGCTAATACAAATCCTCCTGAACTATTACGCTTTGACGCAGCTGGACGGCGTCTGGATACGGTCAGGTTTCATCCCGCCTGGCATGTTCTGATGAAAGGGTTGGTAGGCAATCGGGTGCATAATCTGAGCTGGCAAGAAGATGCTCGTATCGGATCTGTGGTGGCCAGAGCGGCTCGTTTGATGCTGCATATACAGGTTGAGGCCGGAACCCTTTGCCCGATAACCATGACCTACGGTGCCATTCCTCTTCTGCAACAATCCCTACCTGCGCAATTTCAATCCTGGATATCTCCTTTACTCTCCGATCGTTACGATCCTCACGTCGCTCCCGGTGATCAAAAACGCGGTTTATTGATCGGTATGGGAATGACGGAAAAACAGGGGGGGTCTGACGTCTTGAGTAATTCCACGCGAGCAGAGCCTTTGGGCGCTCGCGGTGCCGGTGAAGCTTATCGGTTAGTCGGTCATAAATGGTTTTTCTCCGTGCCGCAAAGCGATGCGCACTTGGTTTTGGCGCAGGCCGAAGGTGGATTATCCTGTTTCTTTATGCCCAAAATTCTGCCCGGCGGCAGCAGTAATTCCATTCGTTTAGAACGCCTGAAAGACAAGCTGGGCAACCGCTCCAATGCCAGCAGCGAAGTAGAGTTTGATAATGCCATCGCCTGGCTATTGGGCGATGAAGGGGAAGGCATCCACCATATTTTAAAAATGGGCGGCCATACCCGTTTCGATTGTGCGTTAGGCAGCCACGGCATTATGCGGCGAGCCTTTTCCGTCGCTCTGGATTATGCCAGCCAGCGGCAGGCCTTTGGTAAGAATCTGACCGACCAACCTTTGATGCGTCAGGTGCTCAGCCGTATGGCGCTGCGTTTGGAAGGCCACACGGCGCTGTTATTCCGTTTGGCCAAAGCATGGGAACACGGCAGCGCGGAAGACGCATTATTCAGCAGGCTGATGACGCCGGCCGCCAAGTATAAAATATGCGGGCAGGGCAGCGCTTTTGTCGCCGAAGCGATGGAGGTGTTAGGCGGAATCGGCTATTGCGAACAAAGCGAATTGCCGCGCTTATACCGTGAAATTCCGGTTAACAGTATTTGGGAAGGCTCCGGCAATATTATGTGTCTGGATGTGCTGCGGGTTTTGCGCAAGCAGCCCGCAGCGATAGAAATGCTGAATCAAAATTTTTATGAAGTTCGCGGGCAGAATCGTTTGTTCGACCGTTCTTGGCGCCAGTTGGCTTTCCGGTTAAAAAATCCGCAGGAAGCACAGGGGCGAGAATTGACGCTGCAACTGTTTAATCTGAACTGTGCCGCTCAATTGTTGCGTTTTGCATCGCCGTCGCTGGCCGACGCATGGTGTCGTATGACGCTGGATCATCGGGATCAATATTCTATTCCGGAACCGCTTTGCGAACTGTTACTGACCCGAGCCGCAGCCGTTTAGCGATACAGAATGGCCTGTGAGTACCACTGACCCGGAATGACATAATCGCTATTCATAATGACTAAATAGTAACGGGCTCCGCTGGCATTGGCTTTGCTACGGAGTGCCGCTTCAGCATCCATCGGGCTGCCATATACCTGCACCGAAGCCATCCCGATTTTTTGTAATGTTCCGCTTTGAGCTCGGTTAATTTCCTGCGCGAAAGGCTGTGGCGCGGGAGGAGGTAGCGGCGTGGTTTTCAATGCGCTACAGGCGGAAAGGCTCAGTGTGAACAGTAGAACGACAAAGGCGCGATAATAGGTCATGGTGTGTTTCCTGTGTTGATATTGCCCCACTTTCTCTCAGTGTAACGCTCAAACATTCATAACGACCAGATATGTGTCATTTCTGATATATCTCGGAGGAGATTGGTTTAAGACTTTATTCAGCAGGTTTGGCACTATGGCGGTGCGTTTACAATTGGTTTGGCTGATAAGGCTTGTTTGACCCATAAGGACTGTTGTTATGGTTGAAATGTCGTTAGAAAAAGTACAGGGCATTGAGGTAATTCACGCCGCGCCAGCAGGCCAGCGTCATCAGCCTTTGCCGACCCTTTTCTTCTATCACGGTTATACCTCCTCCAAAGAAGTGTATTCCTATTTTGCCTATGCTCTGGCGCAGGCGGGATTTCGCGTGGTGATGCCGGATGCCGATATGCACGGAGCCAGATTTGACGGCGATGAAACCCGGCGACTAGGCTGTTTCTGGCAGATTTTGCGTTCAAATATTGATGAAATGGCTGGAATTAAAGAACACTATCAACAAACTGGATTAATTGATGGCGATCGAATCGGCGTGGGCGGCGCCTCAATGGGCGGGATGACTACTCTGGGAGCCTTGGTGCG
This sequence comes from Yersinia sp. IP36721, assembly GCF_003634395.1. Classification (NCBI taxonomy): domain Bacteria; kingdom Pseudomonadati; phylum Pseudomonadota; class Gammaproteobacteria; order Enterobacterales; family Yersiniaceae; genus Yersinia; species Yersinia sp. IP36721. Next base: position 118,856 of record NZ_QCZL01000009.1, on the reverse strand, counting down.
CTATCCGTGGATAAAGGCGGCCGCTAATTTCATGGGGTCAGGTTATTTCACTTCTCTGGCCAAAACGCTGTTTCCTCCTTTGCCCAGTGCTGGTTCAACAAAGCAGGATGAATGGGAACGACAAATTGCTCCGTTGATTGAATATGAGGTAACCCACCAACTGGAGAGAATCGCCCGCAAACCTTTGCTGGTCTGGCATGGTGAAGCGGATGAAGTGGTTCCGGCGGTGGAAAGTGAGCGTCTGGTCGCAGCTTTGAAAGAGCAGGGGTTGGATCATCATCTAAGTTACCTGACCGAGCCTGGTATCGGCCATAAAATCACGCCAACGGCGCTGACGGCGGGCGCGGCATTCTTCCGGCACTATTTATAGTTATAGCCGCTCATTTATTGGCATTTATTTATAGGCACTAAAGGCCAGAAAAAACCCCCGATAGACGGGGGTTAAGTGTTTTAAGGGCTGTATTGTTTTACTGTCGGTCTTTCTCTGGTGTTGTATTTATCTTTGCAATTCTAGCGGTAAAGAACAGCGTTAATCTGAATAGAGCTGTTGCCGCCAGGTTCATGCATAGCGATGATTTGATAGGCGGTTGCGCCGCGTTCATCGGCTAATTTGCTAACCTGTGAGGTTGCATCGTCAGGGGAAACCACATTGTGACCCAGTGACACTGCGCCAACGCTGACACGCTGTTGCTGCATTGCCTGTTGAGCGGTGATTTCAGTGGCGGCGAAAGTGCTGGCCGATAGGAAGAAACTGAGGATCGCGGCGATAGTGAGCGTGATTTTCATAGGTGACTCCAATATTTTATTTATATACTTTGAATAAGTTTCCTGGCTGCTGCGCCGCTTGTTATGCGGTGGATGTAACTAATAGTAGTTCTCTTTTATAATTAATAAATGCGCTATTGCTGACTGACTCTTTCAAAAAATATGAATGATTTTTGCGCTGACCTAATGATTTTGTTGAAAGATTTAAAAAACTAATGGATCTCCATCCATAGTTCATTTGGTGAACAAAAAGTGCTATTTATTGGCTAGAACGGATATAGCTCGAATAATTCCTCTGCAATCCTTGAGTTTCCCTCCTCGCGCAAGTATAGTTACGCGTCATTTTTCGGCCGCACACAAACACGTTCCTTGCCTCCATGGGCCGCGGCTGACCCTATCAGGAGGCTGAATAATCCGTAAGGAGCAATTCGATGCGTCATTACGAAATCGTTTTTATGGTCCATCCTGACCAAAGCGAACAGGTTCCGGGCATGATCGAGCGTTATAGTGCAACAATCACTAACGCTGCTGGTCAGATTCACCGTCTGGAAGACTGGGGCCGCCGTCAACTGGCTTACCCGATCAACAAACTGCACAAAGCTCACTACGTTCTGCTGAACGTTGAAGCCCCGCAGGAAGCGATCGATGAGCTGGAAACAAACTTCCGCTTCAACGACGCCGTTATCCGTAGCATGGTTATGCGCGTTAAAAACGCGGTAACTGAAGCATCACCAATGGTTAAAGCGAAAGACGAACGCCGTGAGCGTCACGACTTCGCGTCAGAAACCAATGATGATTCTGAAGCTGGGGATTCTGAAGAGTAATTGCCGTGGTGGCCGCTAATCGACTGGTACTCTCTGGCACTGTGTGCAAGACACCCATTCGAAAAGTGAGTCCTTCTGGTATTCCTCACTGCCAGTTCGTGCTTGAGCACCGTTCAACGCAGCAGGAAGCCGGATTTAGCCGACAAACATGGTGCCGAATGCCCGTGATTGTCAGTGGACACCAGTCACAAGCATTAACTCACAGTATAACGGTCGGCAGTCAGTTAACCGTGGAAGGCTTCATTAGTTGCCATCAAGGGCGCAATGGGCTTAACAAATTGGTTCTGCATGCCGAGCAGATTGAATTGATAGATTCTGGAGACTAGCCTAATGGCACGTTATTTCCGTCGTCGCAAGTTCTGCCGTTTCACCGCGGAAGGCGTTCAAGAGATTGACTATAAAGACATCGCTACGCTGAAAAATTACATCACCGAAAGCGGTAAAATTGTCCCGAGCCGTATCACCGGTACTCGTGCCAAATACCAGCGTCAGCTGGCCCGTGCTATCAAGCGCGCGCGCTACCTGTCTTTGTTGCCGTACACTGATCGTCATCAGTAATCGGCCACTGTCCATTAACGACTTTGAGAGGATATGGTAATGCAAGTTATTCTGCTTGATAAAGTAGCAAACCTGGGCAGCCTGGGTGATCAAGTTAACGTTAAAGCGGGCTACGCTCGTAACTTCTTAGTACCGCAGGGCAAAGCTGTGCCGGCAACTAAGAAAAACGTTGAGTTCTTCGAAGTGCGTCGCGCAGAACTGGAAGCCAAACTGGCTGAAGTTCTGTCTGCCGCTGAAGCTCGCGCAACTAAAATTAACGAATTGGGCAGTGTTACAATCTCCTCTAAAGCAGGGGATGAAGGTAAACTGTTCGGCTCTATCGGTACTCGTGACATCGCTGATGCAGTATCTGCAGCGGGCGTTGAAGTAGCGAAGAGCGAAGTTCGTTTGCCGAATGGCGTTCTGCGTACCACTGGTGAACACGAAGTTCACTTCCAGGTACACAGCGACGTGTTCGCAAAACTGAACGTAGTTGTGGTTGCAGAAGCGTAAGTTACGCTGCTGTTAACCGTTAAAACGCCAGCCTCGAGCTGGCGTTTTGCTTTTCTGAGAACGACAAAAAAGCCCCTGTAACCCTGCCAGTTGCGATAATTCCTTTCCAGCATCCAGACGTAGCGATATCACGCCGCGAGCCTTTGGTTGGGCGCAGATAGCCTACAGAGAGAGAAATGGGTGACAGCGGCGTTTGGATCAAAGCCCAGGCCAGATTATGGCTGCGAAATCTGGGCTTTATCAGTCCTTGGCATTCGCGCTGAGGATTATCGATCGCGGCGGTAAGAACCGTCCGCTTGGCGGCTAAACAATACTTCCGCACTGTTGGCCGTTTCAATAGCCAGCGCGGTTACGCTGCCTTGCGCGTCCAGTATGATTTTCACTTCTTGTCCGGCTTTCAGGTTGCTCAGTGGCTTATCATTGCCTTCCACCTGCGCCATGGCAAACACTTCATTTACCGGTAAATTATTATCGCGGAACAGCTGGGCCAACGTTTTACCCGCTTGTACCTGATAGCTTTGCCAATTCCCCTGCGGTAACGTTGAGGACGGCTGGTTGACTGCGGGATTGCTCCCGCGTAATTCGGCCTGTAACGGAATATCTGTCGGTTCTGCCGTCACCGGGAATTGCCCGCTGCCGTTGTTACCGGAAGAAGGCCAAAGCAGTGCCAGCAACAATACCGCTGCGGCAATGATGACCCAGCGGCGATGGAAGAGAGGCAAGGGCTCCATCCAATGGAAATCATCCGGCAGATGCCAGATTTTTTGCAGCCAGTCTTTAATCACGGCTTGCTTTCCCGGCGACTTGATCTGCGGTGCTGATACTTTGTCGTCATCCATTACCGTTTCTGGCGGTAAGAGATCGGGCTCGCCAATGGAGGGCTCGGCTTTGACGCGGTTTTCAGGCTCATCGGTCGGTTTATCTGGCAGAATTCGCTGCCGGATAGTTAGCCAAGTGTGTAACAAAGGCTGGTAGACCCGATTGTTTTTCCTTCTCCTGGGCGCGATTCTGCCCATGGTGACCTCTCTTTCAACGACGTAAAAAAAATCACAGTGCTCGATCAGCGACTGCTGGATGGAACCTTTTCCCTGTTACTTGTTAGTATAGTTTGCTAACTGATTGATGCAGAAAGAAACAGGGATAATGCTGCCGAACGGGCTGTTTTAAGTCAGTGCAGAACCATTGTTTCTTTTTCTTCGACAAAAGTCATCATTAGCGATGCAAGATTTTACCCTACTCCCTTGCTGCTGTTATGCTTGCACCTTCGACTTTTTAGAGAATTAAGGAAAATCCATGACAACCCCTTCTTTTGATAGCGTAGAAGCGCAAGCAAGTTACGGTATCGGTTTACAGATAGGCCAACAATTACAAGAGTCCGGCTTGCAGGATTTGCAGCCAGAAGCCCTGTTGGCGGGCTTGCGCGACGCAATGGAAGGGAATACACCAACAGTTCCTGTTGATGTCGTTCACCGCGCGCTGCGTGAAGTTCACGAACGTGCCGATGCTGTTCGTCTGGAGCGCCAGCAGGCACTGGTTGTTGAAGGCGCTAACTTCCTGGAAGAAAACGCTAAACGTGATGAAGTGACCACCACTGAATCCGGTTTGCAATTCTCCGTGCTGCAACAAGGCGAAGGTCCAATTCCTTCACGTCAGGATCGTGTGCGCGTGCATTATACCGGTCGTCTGGTTGACGGTACGGTATTTGATAGCTCCGTAGAACGCGGCCAGCCGGCTGAATTCCCGGTTAGCGGCGTGATCCCAGGCTGGATCGAAGCACTGACTTTGATGCCGGTTGGCTCTAAATGGCAGTTAGCGATTCCACACAATCTGGCCTACGGCGAGCGTGGCGCTGGCGCATCTATTCCGCCATTCAGCGCGCTGGTATTTGACGTAGAACTGCTGGAAATTCTGTAAATTCTGAGCGGTTAGTGTGAAAAAGGGCGATCCAGGATCGCTCTTTTTTTATGGCTTTTCTACGACTTAGTTGCCACTTAACGCTCTGGGAAATAGCAGATTATTTTCTAAGTGAACGTGTTCCATCAAATCGCCGACGAATTCGTTGAGATTGGCATAAAGTGCGCGCCAGGTGGTGCAGGCTCCAGGTGGGGGCGTGATGTTATTGGTGATCTGTTTGATGGTTTCCAATTGCTGCCCTGCCGCTTCGTGCTCTGATTCCATCACGAAAATCGGCACGCTAGCCATTTTCCCCATTCCTTTGGCAATCATGGGGAATAACACTTTTTCCTCTCTTTCCATATGCTGTAATAAATCCTGATGTAGCACGCTGAGCTGCACTGCTAAACCTCGTGGGCAGGTGGGTTTTGCGGCATGTACGCGCTCTACCTTTTCTGCCATTAACACCAGCTCCGGCAATTGCTCGCGGTGCCGTTCATGATAGCGGTTGAGAATAAAACTGATCAGGTGCTCCTGTGGAACCTCTTGCCAGTTCTGCACTGCCTGAGTTTCTTTTTGCAACATGGTGAGCTCCGCTTCCAACGCGTCAATATTCAGAGCCCTGCGCTCGGCGGCACGTTGTAGAGTTTGTTTCCCTCCGCAGCAAAAATCGAGTTCATACCGGCGAAATAACGTTGTGGCTCGTGGTATGGCAATAGCCAGAGAACCGAGAGATTGATTGCGGTAATCCATTATGACACCTCTTTAATGTGTAACTTCTATAAGTTGCATTATAAATGCATGTTAATGTGTGTGCCATAGTTATTAAGAGGTAGTAAGGATGAGGGAGAAAGAGCAAAAGCGCTCCGTAGAGCGCTTTAAGGAGGGATTACTTCTTCTGCAAATCGACCTGATAAACTTCAAAACCAATGTCATCCAGTCCCTGTGCCTTCATGGGATACTGGGCTTTTTGCTTGATAAATTCAGCGGCTTTGGCGCTTGGTGAAGTTTCAAAACGAATATCCAACGGCTGCGAACTGGTGATTTCGGCTAGACGCCAGTTGTTATCAGCCTGAGGCTTAACCTGACCGTTCTTCTTGGTTTCTGCGCTGATATAGGCAGAGAGTACCGAACGGTTCTCATCCGGTGAAGCAAAGGCAATATGGTCATCGCCGGTGCCCGCGAATTTGCCACTGTAAGCGCGGTAGTTATTGGTCGCAATCAGGAAAGTGGCCTTTGGATCTAGTGGTTTACCTTTGTAAGTCAGGTTTTTAATACGTTCGGCTTTATCGTTGATCAGATTACAGTCGCCGTTGTAGCGAGCCGGCTGTGTCACATCAATTTCATAGTTAACGCCGTCAATCACGTCGAAGTTATAGGTACGGAAACCGTTCCAGTTAATTAGCGACTGCGGTTTGCTGCTTTTCACATCGATCTGATTGAATTGCCCGGCAGAGCATTCCAGCCACTGCTTCACCTCAGCGCCGCTGGCTTTCACTACGACCAGAGTATTGGGGTAGAGATACAAATCCGCGGCATTACGGAAGGTTAAATCACCTTTTTCGACTTCAACAAAACTGGCCGGATCGTTTTTGCGACCGCCTGCTTTGAACGGCGCTGCGGCAGAAAGCACGGGTAAATCGGCCAGATCCGGATCGCCCTGAATAAAGTGTTCGGTATAGGCGCGCTGAGCGTTGTTGACGATCTGTACCGTTGGATCGTCCTGAATCAGCGACAGGAAGCTATACATATTATCGGAGGCTTTTCCGATAGGTTGGCTGACAAAATCGCGGGTGCCTTTATGGTCATCGGCCAGTACTTTAACCAGCTTGGCGTTTTCCGGTGCCAGCGATTTTTTGTTGGTTTTATCGTAGATAGGGCGGGCTTCTGCCTTCGCCTGTTCGACCTGCCAGCTACCTTTATCGTTATTCAGTACAAAGTCTACAACGCCTAAATGGTCACCCCATTGGCCCGGCATTACTGCTGGAATGCCGTTTAGCGTACCTTGCGCTATATCCGCGCCTTTAATCGCAGCGAAATCTTTACTTGGGAAGACGGCGTGGGAGTGCCCGAACATAATTGCGTTGATTCCCGGAACCTGGCTGAGGTAATAAACCGAGTTCTCAGCCATGGTTTTATACGGCTCGCTGGATAGGCCTGAGTGCGGGATGGCGATAATCAAATCAGCCCCTTGCTTACGCATCTCCGGTACCCATTTTTTCGCGGTTTCGGTGATGTCGTCTACACGGACTTTGCCCGTCAGATTGGCTTTATCCCAGATCATGACCTGTGGCGGAACAAAACCGATATAACCAATGCGTAAATTATGGGTTTTACCGTCGCGATCTTTAACCGGTGTATCGGCGATCAGGAAAGGTTGGAACAGCGGTTTACCGGTTTTTACATCAATCACGTTAGCATTTACATAGGGGAATTTTGCTCCCGCCAGAGATTTCTTCAGGTAATCCAGGCCGTAGTTGAACTCGTGATTACCGATGTTTCCTACGGCATAATCCAGCGTATTCATTGCTTTGTAGACCGGATGAATTTCGCCTTCTTTCAATCCCTTGGCTGCCATGTAATCCCCGAGTGGGCTGCCCTGAATTAAGTCGCCGTTGTCTACCAGTACGCTATTAACCGCTTGCTGACGCGCTGCGTCAATCAGGCTGGCAGTGCGAACCAAACCGAACTGTTCAGTCGGTTTATCCTTGTAATAATCGAAATCCATCATGTTGCTGTGGAGATCGGTGGTTTCCAATACGCGTAAATCAACCGTAGCGGCCTGAGCCGCGCTGGCAATCAGACAGGCGAGTAGGGACAACGTCAGGGGACGCTTTATCATGGCTTTCTCCATTGTGGCTTTCCATATGAGAGCTATTCGACATGTATCGCAAAAGCAGATGTAATTTTAATTAATTGTGGCAACAAAGTGTGAAGTTTGGCAGAAAGCCAGCCAGATTAACGCGTAGACGCTCACAGATGCGGCAGGTTAATCCCCTTGATTTTATTACATGTTAAGTTGGCGATGGCTATTAATGGCAAAATTCACTAGTCTGCTACTCAAGCCGAATTCATCCTTTAGGTGAAGTTTATTTTGGTATTTACCTCTAAAATAAATAGAGGGAAAAGGGCGTTGCCGACTGGTAACAGCCGGACTGCGGTGAGCCGAACAGCGACGAAAAGAATGATAGATAACTTCAGAGGTGGATGATGTTAGAGCAAATTTGCCAGTTGGCACGCGATGCCGGGGCGGCGATTATGGCCGTCTACGATGGAGAGAAACCTCTTGATGTAGCACACAAAAAAGATGATTCGCCGGTAACCGCAGCGGATCTGGCGGCGCATCATATTATTAAAGCCGGTCTGGCAGCGCTGACGCCGAATATTCCCCTGTTGTCGGAAGAGGATCCTCCGGCGTGGGAAATTCGCCAGCACTGGCAGCGTTACTGGCTTGTCGATCCTCTGGATGGAACTAAAGAATTTCTTAACCGAAACGGTGAGTTTACCGTGAATATCGCGCTGATCGAGCAAGGCGCGCCAATCTTGGGCGTGGTGTATACGCCGGTGACGGATGTGATGTACAGCGCTGAGAACGGGCAGGCGTGGAAAGAGGAAGGCGGACGTAGGATGCAGATCCAGGTTCGTGATGCGCAACTGCCGCTGGTGGTGGTGAGCCGTTCCCACAGTGATGACGAGCTAAGAGACTATCTGGCTCAGTTGGGCGAGCATCAAACGGTATCCGTCGGTTCTTCCCTCAAGTTTTGTCTAGTGGCCGAAGGAAAGGCGCAATTGTATCCACGTTTTGGGCCGACTAACGTTTGGGATACCGCCGCAGGCCATGCGGTGGCCGTCGCAGCCGGAGCGCAGGTCAATGATTGGCAGGGCAAACCTTTATCTTATACCCCGCGTGAGTCTTTCCTGAACCCCGGCTTCAGAGTGTCGCTGTTTTAAGACTTCAGCAACTGGTGCAGTTGGGCGATGACCTGCTGCACTTCTTCCGCGCTTAATGCCCCATCTTTAACGAAACGAACGTTACCTTGCTGATCCAGCACCACGATGGTGGAGCTTTTGGCGGCCAGATCCCAAGCTTTCTTCACGTTGCCATTGCTGTCGACAATAAACTGCGACCAGGGAAACTCACGCTTACTGTCTTCAATGCTGTTACGCACAAACATAGCAGTGCCGATAATGGCGTCATCGGTATCGACGATTGTCGTCGTTTGGTAACGATCGTGCGGTAATTTGGCGGCCTTGATTGCTTCAATCAAGGGGGCATTCATCTCTTTGGCACTGCTGCGGCCGGCGATATGTTGCACCACCCGGACTTTGCCGGCTAATTGCGAGCTATTCCAGTTTTTATAGCTAAACTTATTATTAGCCAAATCCAGTTCACCTTTATCACTAACACCCACCGGCGGCACACGCTGATCGAGTTGAATGTTATGAGCCGAGGCAAGCAAAGGTGTGAAAATAAGGGAAAGAATGAGCAGGCTATTTTTTATCATGTGATGTCCTTGACGATGCTGAACGATGGAATTAGGCACTTGCGCCGCGAATTGAGGCAAGTTTTCAAATCATAGGTGCAGATCAGAGGTCTGTCCTGTCTGATGCCGATTTTAGTAATCGTTACTGTTTAGATGGTTATTCTGCCTTAACGGCCGTTTATGTTCGTGTGATTCTGTAATTTTATGTAAACACAGTATGTATGACTACTTTTGGCGGAACTTAGCGCCACTCTTCAGGTCTATTACTCTGCAATTATCTTACGCTACCTGTGATCCTGGTCGCTTAGGCCATTCGCGGAGCGTATTTGTGTCATGGGAGGAAAGCAAAAAAATGAGGATCTTCCAGCGTTACAACCCCGCTAAAGTCGCGATGTATGTCAAAACCCTATTCCGCGGTCGGCTATACATCAAGGATATGGGGGCTTTTGAATTCGACAAAGGTAAGATTTTGCCACCGAAAGTACGAGATAAACGCCACTATAGCGTGATGTCCGAGGTCAACCGCCAGGTTCTACGGCTACAGGCAGAAATGGGTTGATAAGGCGTAAAAGCAGTAGCGCCGAATGAATTGCGGCCCCGATAATGGGGCCGCTAGTATTTTCAGCAAGTCATTCTGCTCGTATCAATCAGGCATCGCTGCTTTCGTGCGGCGCTTTGGGCAGAATGGGAGCCGGAGTATCAGTGAGCTTGGTAACCAGTAGCTGATCGATCTTGTAGCTATCGATATCGACCACTTCAAACTTGTAGCCCGCATACTTGACGAAATCCGTGCGTTTCGGAATTTTACGCAGCATATACATCATAAAACCGCCGATGGTTTCATAATTGCCAGACTGCGGGAACTCATCGATATCCAGCACGCGCATCACGTCATCGATAGGCGTACCGCCTTCAATCAGCCATGAGTTTTCATCACGAGCAACAATCTGTTCTTCCTGCCCCTGGCCGACTAAATCCCCCATCAGCGTGGTCATTACATCATTCAGAGTAATAATCCCAACCACCAATGCATATTCGTTAAGAATAACGGCGAAGTCTTCTCCGGCAGTTTTGAAGCTTTCCAGCGCTTCAGAAAGCGTTAAAGTATCCGGAACTATAAGCGCCGAGCGGATTTGTACGCCGCTGCTCAGTACCAAACTCTGGTTGCCCAGCACGCGGTTTAGCAAGTCTTTAGAGTCGACGTAGCCTACGACCTGATCGATATGGCCGTCGCAAACTAAAAACTTGGAGTGCGGATGAGTCGCAATTTTCTCTTTGATGCTTTCTTCGCTTTCCCGCAGGTCAAAATAAATCACGCTTTCGCGAGATGTCATTGATGACGGAACGGTACGGGATTCCAGCTCAAAAACGTTCTCAATCAGTTCGTGCTCTTGTTTGCGCAGTACCCCAGCTAATGCTCCGGCTTCCACGACGGCGTAGATGTCATCAGATGTAATGTCATCCTTGCGAACCATTGGCAACTTGAATAAACGGAAAATCAGGTTGGCCATGCCGTTGAAAAACCACACTAACGGACGGCAGATCATCAGGCAGAAACGCATCGGGTTGACGATCCGGACGGCGACTGTCTCTGGTGCAATCATACCGATGCGCTTCGGGGTTAAATCGGCAAACAGGATGAACAAGCTGGTTACCAGAACGAATGAGCAGATGAAACTGACCTGGTCTGCCATTTCTGGCGACATAAAGCGCTCGAACACCACTTTGAATGACGGCGAGAAAGCGGCGTCACCAACAATACCACCCAAAATAGCGACGGCATTCAGGCCGATTTGCACTACTGTAAAGAAAATGCCCGGCGTCTCTTGCAGTTTCAGCACCCGAAGTGCGTTGATGTCTCCCTCATCAGCAAGAAGTTTAAGTTTGATTTTGCGTGAAGCAGCCAGCGATATCTCCGATAAAGAGAAAAAGGCACTTACCGCGATCAGAAAAAGAATCAGTAAAATACTGTTTAACATAATCTATCCGTGTCGTACCGACGATTCAGTCGGCGATCGTAAGGAAGGGTCATACATAAAAGTTAAAATGGCGGGCAGGAAAGCCGCCATTGGGCTGTGTCAACAGCCCGGATAGTATAGCAGCAGCAATCAGATGCCCGCTAGCCCCTACAAATTCGGTGGCAGGCAAACCCCAATGCCCCCTAAACCACAGTAGCCGTGAGGATTTTTATACAGATACTGCTGGTGATCGTCTTCCGCATAATAGAAAGGCAACGCCGCAGTAATCTCACTGGTAATGATGCGCTTATCACCGGCGTCTGCCATCGCTTGCTGGAATCGGGCGCGGCTGGCGTTAGCCTGCTGTTCCTGTTCCGGGGTCAATACGTAGATAGCCGAGCGATACTGAGTACCGATGTCGCCGCCCTGACGCATTCCTTGAGCCGGGTCGTGGTTTTCCCAGAAAATCTGTAGTAACTGGTCGTAGCCAATCACTTTGGGATCAAACACCACTCGCACCACTTCGGCGTGGCCGGTGCGGCCGCTGCAAACTTCATGATAAGTCGGATTTGGTGTATAGCCTCCGCTGTAGCCTGCGGCGGTGCTATAAACCCCCGGTTGTTGCCAGAACAGGCGCTCTACGCCCCAAAAACAGCCCATGGCAAAAATCGCTTCTTTCATACCTTCTGGAATATGAGTCATCGAGTGGCCATTTACGGCGTGAGTAGTTGCAACCGGCATCGGGGTGGTGCGTCCCGGCAGGGCATCTTGTGCGTTAATAACGGCTGATTTTTCTGAATTGTGCAGCAAAATGAACTCCGGTTATCACAGTGTTAAAGGATAGATAGTTGTATCTGATTGCGAGTTTGCACACAATAAGAGGCATATTGCGTTAATGTATCAGCTTAACGCAGAATCTTAGGGGCGACAGGCTTAAATCGGTCTTCATAAAGGGGAATATGGTGTGAAAACACCGTCATATATCCGTTAGCCGGTGAGATCGTTTTTTTACAGGAAAGTAAAAATTAATCAGGAGTACGCGTGTCTCGATACCCTATTGTGTGTTTTTTGTGTGCATTACTCGCAACACCGTTTGCTTATGCCGCCAATGTTCGGCTGCAGGTTGAAGGTCTTAGCGGGGATTTGGAAAGAAACGTTCGGGCGCGATTATCAACTATCGGCACCGATGAAGTCAGCGCCGATGGCCGGTTCCGTGCCAGGGTGGACGAAGCAATCCGTCAGGGACTTAGAGCGCTTGGCTATTACGATCCCATCATTGAATTTGATTTACAGCCCAAGCCTGCACCGGCGCGTTCAATATTAATGGTGAAGGTCACTCCGGGTGAACCGGTATTAATAGCCAGCGTTGATATCGTATTACAAGGCGGTGCGAAAACCGATCCTTCCTATCTGGCTCTGGTACGCCGGGACACGCCAAAAATCGGTTCAATTCTGAACCACGGCGAATTCGATAGCTTCAAAGGTTCGCTGACTAATCTGGCGTTACGCCGGGGTTATTTTGACGCTAACATGATCAAAAGTCAGTTAGGCGTAGCGGCTGAATTACGGAAAGCCTTTTGGGATATCGATTTTGACAGCGGCGAACGTTATCGTTTCGGTACGGTGAGTTTTCAGGGTTCACAAATTCGCGAAGATTACCTGCAAAATTTGGTTCCTTTCCACGCAGGGCAAGATTACAGCTCGGACGATTTAGCCGAACTCAACCGCCGTTTAGCGGCCACCAACTGGTTTAACTCCGTGGTGGTTTCTCCTGATTTTCGCGATGCGAAGAAAAGTAAAACATTGCCATTAGACGCCGTGCTGACGCCCCGCACGGAAAATACCGTTGAGCTAGGCGGTGGTTTTGCCAGCGATATCGGCCCAAGGGTAAAAGCCAGTTGGCGTAAACCCTGGGTGAATAATCGTGGCCACAGTTTTACGACGAGCGCCAACGTTTCGGCCCCTGAGCAAAGTCTTGATTTTAGCTACCGCATTCCTTTGCTGAAAAATCCACTTGAGCAATATTATCTGCTTCAGGGCGGTTTCAAACGTACCGATCTGAATGACACCAAATCTGACACCACCACGCTGAATGTGGCGCGTTTCTGGGATATGTCCAGCGGCTGGCAGCGTTCTATCAATCTGCGCTGGAGTCTGGACCACTTTACGCAGGGTAACGTTACGGATACCACTATGCTGCTGTATCCGGGCGCCAGTGTGAATCGCACCCGTCAGCGCGGCGGCGCGATGCCGTCGTGGGGAGACAGCCAGCGTTACTCGGTGGACGTTTCTGATACCACCTGGCGTTCCGACGTCGATTTTGCCGTGTTCCAGGCGCAAAACGTGTGGATTCGTACATTAGGTGAGAAAAACCGCTTCGTTGCGCGAGGAAATCTCGGTTGGATCGAAACCAATAACTTTAATCGAGTCCCTCCATCTCTGCGTTTCTTCGCCGGTGGCGATCGCAGCGTGCGGGGTTATAAATATCAAAGCATTTCACCGCTGGATAGTTCCGGTAAATTGAGCGGCGCATCCAAGTTGGCTACTGGCTCCATCGAATATCAATATAACGTCACTGGAAAATGGTGGGGTGCCGTATTTATCGATTCGGGTGAAGCTGTGAACGATATCCGTAAGAGCGATTTTAAAACCGGCGCGGGTGTTGGCGTGCGCTGGGAATCCCCGGTTGGACCGATTAAATTTGACCTTGCAGCGCCGGTTGGCGATCAAGAAACCCACGGAGTCCAATTCTATATTGGTTTGGGGCCTGAACTATGAATTGGCTAAAGAAACTCAGTATCGCATTTTTACTCATTTTGCTGTTGCTGATCGGCACTGTGGCCGGTTTGCTCGGCACCACTACCGGTTTGCACTTTCTGATCAACAGCGCGGCGCGTTGGGTGCCGGGGCTGGATATTGCCAGTGTCAGCGGCGGCTGGCGGGATCTCACGCTGAAAGGCATTCAGTACCAAATGCCGGGCGTGACGGTGAAAGCCGGCCAGTTCCATCTTTCCCTGCAGTTATCTTGTCTTAAACGTAGCGAACTGTGTGTTAACGCTTTGACGGCGCAGGATATTGACGTGGTTGTCGATACAAAATTGCTGCCGCCTTCTGAGCCTGTGCCGCCGGATAGCGAACCCATGGGCGAGCTGAGCACGCCGTATCCGATGACTCTGCGGCTGCTGGCGATTAACCATGTCAAAGTGACCATCGACGATACGGCGATTTCGCTGGACGAGTTCCGCACTGGTGCTCACTGGCAACAACGCGCGTTAACCTTGATGCCGACCAAAATTAGCGGGTTGTTGATTGCCTTACCGAAAACCACGCCAGTTGCCGTGCCGGAAGCAATGAAACCGGCGGTAGACACGGCGATTGCAGTCAAAGAAGCCACGGAAAAAGCAGCGGAGAAAGTGGCTGATTCCGCGCCAACGCAAGATTTAGCTCAGTCCTCCGAGCCTGAAAAACCGCTAGGGGAAACGTTAAAAGCCCTGTTCGCCAAGCCGTTGCTGCCAGAGTTGCCTGATTTTCGTTTGCCTGTCGATTTGCAGATTCAGGAAATCAATGCTCAACAGCTGCGTTTGACCGGCGATACCGAAGCATTAATCACTAGCCTGATATTGAAAGCCAGCACGCAAGATCAAAGGGTGACGCTGGAAACGTTGGATATTAAATCCCCGCAGGGTGGCTTGACCGCCAGCGGGCAGGCTACGTTGGCAGATAAATGGCCGTTGGAGTTGGTGGTAAATAGTGCCGTTAACGTTGAGCCGCTGAAAGGCGAGAAAATCAAACTGAACCTGGGCGGCGGCCTGCGGGATCAACTCACTGTGGCGCTAAATTTGTCCGGCCCGGTCAGCGCTCAGCTTGAAGCACAAACTGAACTGGCTAAAGCCGGTTTACCTCTGGCTTTGACCTTACAAAGCAAGCAGCTGCGTTGGCCTTTTACCGGCGACGCTCAGTTCCAGGTCAATAACTTCAAAACGCGCTTTAACGGACAGGCCTCAGATTATGCGTTGTCTATTCGCGCAGACGTAAAAGGGGCGGATATTCCTCCCGCCGTCATTACTTTGGACGGGAAAGGCAACGTTGAGCAGTTTAGGCTAACGCGTTTGCGGTTGGCGGCACTGCAAGGAAATACCGATCTAACTGGCGTAGCCGACTGGAGTCACGCTATTAGCTGGAACTCGGTTCTGACGCTAAACGGCATCAATACGGCGAAGCAGTGGCCGGAATGGCCGGCGAAACTGGACGGCAAGATTGTCACCCGCGGCAGTATGCACGGCGGCAGCTGGCAGCTTAATGTTCCAGAGCTGACTTTAGACGGTAACGTAAAACAGAATCGCGTCACGGCCAGAGGCTCTCTCACCGGCAATGCCGCCGGACAATGGCATATTCCGGGTATCAATCTGGCGTTGGGTCGCAATAAGCTGGATGTGAAGGGCGATCTGAATGACAAATGGGTTCTCGACGCCAATGTGGACGCGCCGCAGTTAGATGGCGCTCTGCCAGGTTTGGCTGGCGTGGTTAAAGGCAATCTGAAGCTGCGCGGCGATCTTGCAGCACCACAGCTTTTGGCCGATCTAACCGCGACGGGGTTGCAATGGCAAGCACTACATATTCGCCGGATTAAGGTCGATGGCGATGTGCGTTCTGCTGAGCAGATTCAGGGGCAACTGGCGGTACGGGTTGAGCAACTGAAGCAGGACGACTTATTGGTCAGTCTGTTGACGCTAGATGCCAAAGGGAGCGAAAAGCAGCATCAGCTACGTTTAAACGTTCAGGGAGAGCCGGTTTCTGGCCAGTTGGCGCTGGACGGCAGTTTCGATCGTCAACAGCAGCGCTGGCGTGGCAATCTGAACAATACCCGCTTTGACACGCCAGTTGGAGAATGGCGTTTAAATCGCGCTATTGCTCTGGATTATCTCAATACGGCGCAGAAAATCACCATCGGGCCGCACTGCTGGCAGAACCCGAATGCCGAACTTTGTGTGCCACGTACCATTGAAGCTGGGCCAAGCGGGCAAGCTAGCATCGTGCTTAATCGCTTTGATTTGGCGATGATTAAACCCTTCCTTGGGCCGGATACCACGCTAAACGGCGTATTCAGCGGTCGAGCGGACGTGAGCTGGGCAGAAGGTGGTGCCTTGCCTCAGGCCAAGGTTTCTTTGGTGGGTAAAGGGGTTAACGTTAAACAGATGGTTCAGGGGAATCCTCTGCCGCTGGCCTTTGATACCCTGAATTTGAACGCGGCGCTGAATAATGGCCGGGCTCAGGCCGATTGGCTAATTAAGCTGACAAATAACGGCCAGTTTAACGGTCAGGTGCAGGTCGCGGATCCGCAAGGGCGCAGAAATCTCTCTGGTAATATTGCTATCAGTCATATTTCGCTGGCGATGATTAACCCGATTCTCAGCGACGGCGAGAAAGCCAAAGGGATGTTGAACGCCAACCTGCGTCTTGGTGGCAATGCCAAAAATCCACTGGTCTTCGGGCGTTTGGCGCTTGAAGACATGGATATTGACGGTAGCTGGATGCCATTTGATATTACTGATGGGCGTCTGGCCGTGAATTTTGATGGCATGACCTCCACTCTGGAAGGGTTGATTCGAACCACAAACGGGCAGCTTAATCTTGATGGGAGCGCGGATTGGCGCAATATCGATGCATGGCGTGCCCGTATCGCGGCGAAAGGCAATAAGCTGCGAGTCACTATCCCACCAATGGTTCGCGTTGATGTATCACCGGATATTGTGTTTGAAGCTACCCCGCAGCTGTTCTCTCTTAACGGTTCTGTGGATATTCCGTGGGCGCGTATAACGGTACAAGAAGTGCCGGAAAGCGCGGTTGGCGTATCTCCGGATGAAGTGATGTTGAATAACAACCTTCAGCCTATCGCCCCAAGAAGCGCGGGTATTCCGATTAACAGTAATCTGCTTATTCATGTTGGCAATGATGTTCGTCTGAACGCTTTTGGCCTGAAAGCGCGCCTGCAAGGCGATCTGAAAATGGTTCAGGATCAGCGCGGTTTGGGGTTAAACGGCCAAATTAATATTCCGTCCGGTAGTTTCCGTGCCTATGGGCAGGATCTGATCGTGCGGAAAGGCCTGCTGTTGTTCTCCGGGCCGCCGGATCAACCGCTGCTGAATATTGAAGCGATTCGTAACCCAGATTCTACCGAAGATGGCGTCACCGCTGGGGTTCGGGTTACTGGGTTGGCAGATGCGCCGCAGCTTGAGGTGTTCTCCGATCCGGTCAAATCTCAGCAAGAGGCTTTGTCATACTTACTGCGTGGCCAGGGTCTGAGCAGTTCTGGCACCGATAGCAGCATGATGACCTCAATGCTCATCGGCATGGGGGTGGCGCAGAGCGGCAAGCTGGTGGGGCAAATCGGTGAGGCGTTCGGCGTAAGCGATCTGGCGTTGGATACTCAGGGCGTAGGAGATAGTTCGCAAGTGGTCGTTAGCGGATATGTCACCAAAGACCTACAGGTAAAATATGGTGTCGGTATATTTGACTCATTGGCGACGTTAACATTACGCTATCGATTGATGCCCAGGTTGTATCTGGAGGCGGTGTCTGGTATTAATCAGGCATTAGATGTGCTCTATCAGTTTGAGTTTTAATGATGCGAATTATTGTCTACGGTAGTTTACGGCGCAAACAAGGTAACAGTCACTGGATGACTGACGCTCAGCTTTTGGGTGAATATGACCTTGATGGGTATGAAATGTACAATTTGGGCCATTATCCCGCGGTCATTCCCGGTGAAGGTCAGGTGCATTGCGAGGTTTATCGGATAAACTCAGCCATCATGACCGAGCTGGATGAACTGAAGAGTAATACCAAAGATTATAAGCGTGAGCTAATTCAAACGCCTTTTGGCAGCGCCTGGATTTATCTCTATCGCCTGAGTGTTGCAGGATTGCCGCGGATTCGAAGCGGTGACTGGCTCAAACGCCACGAAGAACACGAAGAAAAGTGATTTGAAAGTAAAAAAACACCGCTCATTGAGCGGTGTTTTTTTATGGGGCAGCGGCAAGAATTACTTCTTGGCCGCGCGCTCGAAAGAAGCAACGATTTCAGCTTTCGCTGCTGCTGCATCTTCCCAACCGTCAACTTTAACCCATTTGCCGGTTTCCAGATCTTTGTAGTGTTCAAAGAAGTGTTTGATCTGCGCTTTCAGCAGCTCTGGCAGATCTTGCACGTCTTTAACGTGATCGTATTCTTTAGTCAGTTTGCTGTGCGGAACGGCAACCAGCTTGGCATCTTCGCCCGCTTCGTCAGTCATTTTCAACACACCAACTGGACGGCAACGAACCACTGAACCCGGCTGTAATGGGTAAGGCGTTGGAACCAGAACGTCAACCGGGTCACCGTCTAAAGACAGGGTGTTGTTGATGTAGCCGTAGTTGCACGGGTAGAACATGGCGGTAGACATGAAACGGTCAACGAACAGAGAACCGGTTTCTTTGTCGATTTCGTATTTAATTGGATCGGCGTTAGCTGGGATTTCGATCACAACGTAAATATCTTCTGGCAGGTCTTTACCTGCTGGTACTAAGTTCAAGCTCATGTCGGTTTCCTTTTATCAAACCAGAAATGGAGTGCCGGCTATTATAGCCAACTCTTTTCTTAATTCCCGTCCTTTTCACATCTGGATAATGGAGGTATTAGCTAAATTTGGCTGAACAAGCCGCGTAGAAATCTCGTCATTGCCTAATCGTATCTATTTTCACCTGTTTTACTCGCCATAGCTCAAGAAGGTATCGGGTACGCCGATAACTTATCTAAATAATATGCCTGCTCACTTTTAGTTAACGCTTTGTAATCTTCATTCTTCGCAGATAACCGGGAAAAAAAGATGTTAAAAAAGATTACCGTAAAGACCGGGTTGATCGCCCAGTTGAGTTTGATGTCGTTGATTTTATTAGTTGTTAGCGTAATTGGTATCAACTCCATTCACGAAAGCTCTAATTCTTTGCGGATCATTAATCAGATTCAGGGAGAGGAGCTGGGGGCGTTATCCAATAGTTTTAATGCGACGTTAAGTGCCAGAGCCGCGGCTGCCTTGGCCGTCAGGCAAATGGAAATCGGCCTGATTGATGAATCCCAGAAAACGGCCAACAAAATTGAAGCCGATTTGGCCCAATCTCAGCAGGAAATGAAGCGCTTTATTGCGGCGGTCACTGCCAGAGGGGAAGGGGAAGACCTGGCGAATAATATTCAAAAAAGTTATAAATTCTATCTCGAGCAAGGCGTGTTTCCGATGCTGGAAGCGATCAAAGCAGGTAAGGCGGACGATTACTATGAAGCGCTGGAAAACCGGATTTCCAGCATCAGCGGTGCTTTCGATGGAGATGTGCAGCAATTCCGCTCTTATGCGCTGAATGCAGGCCAGCAGCAAATTGAGCAAGCCAATAGCGCGGCACACATTAAAGTTGCCATTATTGTCGCTTCGGGGCTGATAACTTTATTTTCCGCGATAGTTGCCTGGTTTGCTTTGCAAATTATTATTCTGCGTCCGTTGGAGCAGTCTATTCATCAATTGGAGTTTATTGCGGCCGGAGATCTGACCCATAGTATTAATGGCGAAGGTAAAACCGAACTGGCGCGCTTGGCCATGGCTTTACAGGCCATGCAGCAATCGCTGGTGGCTTCAGTGAGCCATGTCCGGGATGTTGGCGGTCAGATTGGTATCGGATCGCGGGAGTTAGCCGCAGGTAATATCCATCTCGCGCAAAGAACCGAAGAATCAGCCGCTTCGCTGGAACAAACTGCCGCCAGCATGGAGCAACTGACTTCTACGGTGAAAATGAACGCGGAGAATTCAGATCAAGCAAACCGTTTGGCTGTGAGCGTCTCTGAGATCGCTAATCAGGGGAGTTCGGTGGTTAATCATGTGATGGATAAAATGCAGGCGATCACCACCAGTTCGCGAAGGATTTCCGATATTATCAGCGTGATGGATAGCATAGCGTTTCAGACTAATATTCTGGCGCTGAATGCGGCGGTGGAAGCGGCCCGCGCCGGAGAACAGGGACGAGGTTTTGCCGTCGTCGCCGGTGAAGTCCGTAATCTGGCTCAGCGAAGCGCCCAGTCAGCCAAAGAAATCAAAGGGTTGATTGTAGAATCGCAAAGTCGGGTACGGGAAGGGGCTGATATGGCTGAGTCCGCTGGTAAAACCATGAATGATATTGCCCGCGAGGTAAGCCGGGTAACGGCATTAATGAAAGAAATATCCGCTGCGTCCCATGAGCAAAGCTCTGGTATTGAGCAGGTTAATCTGGCGATTACGCAAATGGATCAGGTAGCGCAGCAGAACGCAGCGTTGGTTGAACAGGCAGCGGCGGCAACGCGCTCGCTAGAAGAGCAGGCGGATGCGCTTGCTGCCAGCATGGCGGTGTTTAAGCTGCAGCCGGATGAAGAAACCGTGGCAGCATAAAAAACAGCGGCCGTAGCCGCTGCTTGATTCGATCTATATGGAATAATAATTAATCTGGGAACTGAGCGATAAAACGCTCTGCATCTTCCACCATAGATTTGGTACCGACGAAGAATGGCGCACGTTGATGCAGCTTCTCCGGCACGATATCCAGAATACGATTCACACCATCGGTGGCTTTACCGCCGGCTTGTTCAGCCAGGAATGCCATTGGGTTGCATTCGTACAGCAAACGCAGTTTCCCTTGCGGATGGCTGGCGGTACTTGGATAAATATAGATGCCGCCTTTCAACAGGTTACGGTGGAAGTCTGCGACCAGAGAACCAATATAGCGAGAAGTATAAGGACGCTGGGTTGCATCATCCTGCTCCTGACAATACTTGATGTATTTCTTCACGCCCTGAGGGAATTTGATGTAGTTCCCTTCGTTGATTGAATACATGCAACCGGTTGCTGGATAGCGAACTTTCTCATGGGATAAACAGAAAACACCCAGCGATGGGTCGTAGGTAAATCCGTGAACGCCGTAACCGGTAGTGTAGACCAGCATGGTGGATGAACCGTAGACCACGTAGCCTGCCGCAACCTGAGCGCTGCCCGGCTGAAGGAAATCTTTTTCTGTGACGGGTTCGCCGATTGGCGTAATGCGACGATAGATAGAGAAAATAGTACCGACCGAGACATTCACATCAATATTAGAAGAGCCGTCTAATGGGTCCATCAGAACCACATATTTGGCGTTCTCTGCTCTCTCACCTTCGAAAATAACGATGTCATCTTCTTCTTCAGACGCGATACCCGCAACTTCGCCACGCGCTTTAAGAGCGGCTTTCAGCTTCTCATTGGCATACAAATCCAATTTCATCTGAACTTCACCCTGCACATTTTCAGCGCCGCTGGTACCGAGAATATCGACCAGACCTGCTTTATTGATGTCGCGGTGAATGATTTTAGCGCCTAACTTGATAGCTGACAGTAATGCAGTTAATTCGCCTGTGGCGTGAGAGAAGTCTTGCTGTTTCTCGACGATAAATTCGCCTAACGTTTTCATGACACAATCCCTGAATCTACGGTTGAACATCGAATTACTAACAAACCACTTACAATATGCTCGCAGTGTAGCCCAAAGCTAAGATTGATTCATAGGCAATTCCATTTCTTCTCTCGGATTCTGAGCGGTAGAATAGCCGCAAACTCGATGCAATCAGACGGAAACATTTATGCGCATTCATATTCTTGGTATTTGCGGCACGTTTATGGGGGGGCTGGCAATGCTGGCGCGCTCATTGGGGCATGAGGTCACTGGGGCCGACGCTAACGTTTATCCACCGATGAGTACCTTGTTAGAGAACCAAGGGATCAGTTTGATCCAGGGATACGATCCGGCTCAGCTCGATCCTGCACCGGATCTGGTGATCATCGGTAATGCGATGACTCGCGGCAATCCTTGTGTCGAAGCAGTTTTAGAACGCGGTATTCCTTACGTTTCTGGCCCGCAGTGGCTCCACGATCAGGTTCTGCCTGAGCGCTGGGTTATTGCGGTCGCAGGCACTCACGGTAAAACCACCACCGCCGGTATGGTGACCTGGATTCTGGAAGCCTGTGGCTATGAGCCAGGCTTTGTGATTGGCGGTGTACCGGGTAATTTTGACGTTTCTGCCCGTTTAGGTAACAGCCCATTCTTTGTGATCGAAGCCGACGAATATGACTGCGCCTTCTTCGATAAACGTTCCAAATTCGTTCATTACAGCCCACGCACGCTGATCATGAACAATCTGGAATTCGATCACGCAGATATCTTTGACGATCTTAAAGCGATCCAGAAGCAGTTCCATCATCTGGTGCGTTTGGTGCCCGGGAAAGGCAAGATCATCCTGCCAGATAACGACAACCACCTGAAACAGGTGATGGCGATGGGGTGCTGGAGTGAGCAGGAATTTGTGGGCGAAACCGGCAGTTGGTCAGCGAAGAAAGTCACGGTCGATGCCAGCGCTTATCAGGTATTCCTGGATAATGAACTGGTTGGCGAAGTCAATTGGTCGCTGGTAGGTGAACACAATATGCATAACGGGCTGATGGCCATTGCTGCCGCTCGGCACGTTGGTGTACAGCCAGCCAACGCTTGCCGCGCTCTCGGTGATTTTATCAATGCTCGTCGCCGTCTTGAGCTACGTGGCGAAGCCAACGGCGTAACGGTTTATGATGATTTTGCTCATCATCCAACGGCCATTCTGGCTACTTTAGCTGCGCTGCGTGGCAAGGTTGGCGGGACAGCGCGGATTTTGGCGGTGCTGGAACCTCGCTCAAACACCATGAAAATGGGGCTGTGCAAAAATGAGCTGGCGCCGTCACTCGGCCGGGCTGATGAAGTCTTTCTGTTCCAGCCACAGCATATTCCGTGGCAGGTGGTGGAAGTGGCCGAAGCCTGTATTCAACCGGCTTCATGGAGTGCTGATATTGATACGCTGGTAGAAATGATCGCGAAAACCGCTCAGCCGGGCGATCACATTCTGGTCATGAGCAACGGTGGTTTCGGCGGAATCCATAGCAAACTGCTGGAAGCGCTGGAGAAAAAGGCGCATCAGCAGCTATTGAACTGATTTAGATAAAAAAAGCCCCCGAAAGGGGGCCAAAGGGTTCGCTGGATAGGACAGCGAGGGATTATCTAGCATTGCTCTGTCTTACTTTTTTCTTGCTCTTGCTCAATAGACTTATGTTCATCTGTTTATAGTTAAAAGATTATTGAGCAAGCTTGTCTGTTTGGGATTTGCCGCTTAAAACACCGTGCATTCGCCCTTATTTGTAAATCTTGGCTGTTGCATGCCAGCCATTTTCCTGACGCATTTCAATGATTTTATACGCTGTAGCGCCTTTGCTATCGGCTTTGTCGGCCAGTGCCTGAGTAATATCAGAAGGCGCGCCGGTGATGCCACTCACGCTGATGGTTCCCATATCGGTCAGGCTGTTAGTTTGAGCATTATTAACAGACTCGGCGGCTGAAGCGCCAAACGCGATAACGGAAAATAAGCCTAGTGCAGCGATGGTATTTTTGATTTTCATGATCTCTTCCTAAAAATAGCCAACAACCAGAAAGCATTATTATCGATTCTGCTACTTAGAGGCTGTTGTTTTGATTGTGTTTCTATTCTGACTGAATCTGGTAAGGCGATGCGCCAGGTCAGAATTTACTGGTAGATTTTTGCTGTAGCGTGGAAGTTGCCGTCTTCGCGAGCTTCGATAACCTGATAAGCCTTGGCGCCTTGTGCATCTGCTTTGTCAGACAGTGCCTGACGAATATCTGAAGGCGTCCCATTCACACCGCTAACAGTAATGGTGCCAACCGATTGTAAGTTAGCCGCTTGGCTTGCGTTGATTGAATCGGCTGCAAATACGCCAAATGACAGTGCAGAAAGAACGCTTAATGCTGCTACGGTAGTTTTAATGTTCATGTTATGGCCTCTTAATATTCTTTTATTAGTTTGCGTAAATGTGATTTACGTCACGAAATGAGTATACATCTAGTCACCCGAAACATTAATAGCTGACTAATAATATTTGGCGTGACTTTAATGTGAGTTATTAGTTTTTAATAACCAAACGGAATAAAAATCGATCAAAAAATGAGTGATTGAGGCAAAAAAGTAGATATTTCAAATGAGTGGGTGTTTTTGACCAAAAGTGCGAAAATTTTAGCGTGTATTCGCTGTTTAATGAAAAAGGGTCATTTTCCGTGCCGGTTAGATGAGAAAATCCAGTGATATTCACTACATGCAGTATGCCTCTTGGGAAATAGCTCAGAGGCTAGTTATATCTATAGGATGATAACGAGCAAAAAAGCGAAGCTGCATGGCTTGGAAAGGATGGCTGATGCAAGGTAAAGGAAGATGACTAAGGGAATAGGCTGTCGCAGATCGAAGATGGCAAAGGGATTGAAATGCAGAGTATGTACTGTAAAAGGCCAATAGAACCTTGATTCTACTGGCCGCGATCTGATTGGCTGGGATTACAGCTCTTGGTCGAATAAACCTAAAATGGCGTCATGCAGCTGTTTAACACTAAAGCCTTTAGCTGGCGTGGTGAAAATTGTGTCATCTCCGGCAATGCTACCCAGGATGCCTTCGGCTTTCCCTAATGAATCTAGCAGGCGGGCGATAAGCTGAGCAGCACCAGGGCTGGTGTGAATCACCACGACAGAATCATTATAATCTACGTCGAGAACCAGATTTTTCAGCGGGCTGCTGGTCGTTGGAACTCCCAATTCTGCTGGCAGACAGTAAACCATCTCCATTTTCGCATTACGGGTTCTAACGGCACCAAACTTGGTCAGCATGCGTGATACTTTGGATTGGTTAATGTTTTCAAACCCTTCCTCCTGCAATGCCAAAACAATCTCGCCCTGAGAACTGAATTTTTCCTCTTTCAATAACGCTTTAAACGCTTTGATAAGGTCTTCTTGTTTTGCGGGATTTCGCATTTTTCACCTGGGGGAATGGAGAGTTAGGAAGCCAATTATGCATTTAAATGAATTTTTATTCAACATTAGCATGCGTAGGAAGTAATAAAAGCTCTTATATCAAAGCAGATGACAATTTAGCGTAAATATATCTCTAACTATTATGCCTAAGCTTAATGCATAGCAATCAAACAGTCGTGATAAAAATGTTATTAAAATGATGTTGTTCTGATGTTATGGAAGGGTGTAATGTAACCGCCGATTAACCTGTTGTGGATGCTTAAATTATTTTTAGAAGAATGTGCGCTATATCATTAATCGATAAGCGAATTACTCTAAAATAAGCCGACTTCACACCCGTTTTTAATGCGTGATCTCTCAATCTGACTGTTAATAGATTGTGTTTAAAATCGCAATAAACTAAGGTGCGTAAATAGATGAATTCACGGCAAATTTAAATTATATATAACAAGGAGTATAGGATGAAAGTTGCAGTTCTCGGTGCCGCTGGTGGTATCGGCCAGGCCCTCGCTCTTCTACTCAAGACTCAGCTTCCTTCAGGTTCAGACCTTTCTCTGTACGACATCGCTCCGGTTACTCCGGGTGTAGCTGTAGATCTGAGCCACATCCCTACGGCAGTCAATATTAAAGGTTTTAGCGGCGAAGACGCTACCCCAGCTCTGCAAGGCGCTGATGTAGTTCTGATTTCTGCCGGTGTAGCCCGTAAACCTGGCATGGATCGTTCGGATCTATTTAATGTTAACGCTGGGATCGTTCGTAATCTGGTTGAGCAAATCGCTCGTACTTGCCCAAAAGCATTGATCGGTATTATCACTAATCCAGTGAACACCACCGTAGCTATCGCGGCTGAAGTACTGAAAAAAGCTGGGGTATACGACAAGAACAAACTGTTTGGTATCACCACTCTGGATACCATTCGTTCAAACACCTTCGTTGCTGAATTGAAAGGCAAGCAGCCTCAGGATATCGAAGTGCCGGTTATTGGTGGTCACTCTGGCGTGACTATTCTGCCATTGCTGTCACAGATTCCTAGCGTGAGCTTCACCGAGCAGGAAGTTGCCGACCTGACCAAACGTATCCAGAATGCGGGTACTGAAGTCGTTGAAGCAAAAGCCGGTGGCGGGTCTGCAACGCTGTCTATGGGCCAGGCTGCTGCGCGTTTCGGTCTGTCTCTGGTTCGCGCTCTGCAAGGTGAAAGCGGCATTGTTGAATGTGCATATGTGGAAGGCGATGGCAAATATGCTCGCTTCTTCGCGCAGCCGATTCTGCTTGGAAAACAAGGTGTTGCTGAACGTAAAGACATTGGCAAACTTAGTGCCTTTGAGCAAAATGCATTAGAAAGCATGCTAGACGTGTTGCACAAAGATATCGAACTAGGCGTAGATTTCGTCAACAAATAACAATTGTTGATTGAAAACAGCGGGGGGTTATTTTCCCTTGACTGTTTCGTCTAAGAAGCCGCTGGTGGCAAGCACCGGCGGCTTTTTTATGTCAGTAAGTTATGACTGTGCTGAACGAATACGCGTTTTCCTATCCAGTAAGGCCCCTGTTCTAGCGTCAAAATAGCGGGAAGGCCAGATTTCCGAGGGATGAATCTCCAGACATTCCGCAATTAGCCACTCACCTTTCGGCCAGGGACGAGTCAGGGCATTGGCTAGCGTTGATGAGCTAAGACCGGCATTTCGAGACAACGCCGCCAGGGTTGTTCCTTTCTTCCGCAGTGCCGCAATAACGTCGGCA
This sequence comes from Yersinia sp. IP36721, assembly GCF_003634395.1. NCBI lineage: Bacteria > Pseudomonadati > Pseudomonadota > Gammaproteobacteria > Enterobacterales > Yersiniaceae > Yersinia > Yersinia sp. IP36721. The sequence continues at coordinate 92,226 of NZ_QCZL01000009.1, read as the reverse complement.
GGGTGCCAATCAGATTTCCTTAAAATCATCTTTAATCCTTTTTTTTACTAAGCTGCTGGCATGTTAGTGGTATAACTAACCGTGTATCGTTAATCATATTACGAACGAAAAGTAATCATTTAGAAACAGGATAACATCAAATTTCCAAATGATTTTCAAATATTTTCTAAAAATTCCTTTTTTGCGTGTTACCGCATAGTAGAGAAGAAAGGCTATGAAAAAAGAGTGGTTTGCTGCCAAGGAACTGACAGGTATCGCGGGGTTGCCCTCGTCTCCACAAGGAATCAACCTCATGGCAAAACGTGAGGGTTGGAAACAACGGCGTCGCCGGGGAGTTCAGGGTAAAGCGGTTGAATATCATATAGATAGTTTGCCGGTAAGCGTGCTTAGTCTGCTACGACTCAAAGAGGACCCGGTAGATTATGTCGTCACGCGACAGGAACCGATAGCGGTATGGGTAGAGGCCTACTATCAGTTAACCGAAGCGGAGCGCGACAAAATCATCAGTTTTATTTTGCGTGAAGGGATTGGTTCGTTAATGACGCGTTTAGCCATTACCTGATTAATGCTGAGCGGGGCATCTATTTTATTGCGCTGTTCGGATGCCCGAATTGTTGAGTAAATCCGAGAGTAGATCATCCATGAAGAAACAGTGGTTTTCAGCCAGGGAATTAACAGGCATCGCAGGATTACCCTCCTCGCCACAAGGAATCAACCAGATGGCCAGACGCGAAGGCTGGGAACTACGCCGCCGACGTGGAGTTCAAGGTAAAGCTATTGAATATCATGTTGATAGCTTGCCTGGGCAAGTGCTGGATATGATAAGGATGAGGGAGGAACCTGCGGAATATATCGTTGCCAGACAGGACCCTTTGCAGGTTTGGATTGAAGCTTATTACCAGTTGACGGAGGAAGAACGCGATCAAATTATTGCGTTTATTTTCCGTGAGGGCGTCGCAACATTAATGGCGCGTTTGGTTAATCGTTAGCGATAAATCAGGAAAACAACCCAGTCGTTATTTAACTTCCGGGTTGTTTCTTTAAGTTTCTCAAAAATCTCGCTGTACGGCTATATGCGCTAAACCTTCCAGCGCTAATCGATGCGGAGTTTCTGGCAATATCTGCAATGCGGCAATTGCCTTGTCAGCCTCTTCTTCCGCACGCTGACGCGTATAATCCAGAGAGCCACATTGGCGCATGGTTTCCAGAACGGGTTCCAGCAAATGGCGACCATTTCCTTCTTCAATCGCTTTGCGGATCAGGGCAGACTGCTCGGGATTCCCGTTATTCATGGCATGCAGCAGCGGCAAAGTCGGTTTACCTTCATTTAGGTCGTCACCGGTATTTTTACCGAGAGTGGAGCCATCGGAGCTGTAATCTAACAAATCGTCGATAAGCTGGAATGCAGTGCCAAGATAGCGGCCATAATCCTGCAGGGCAATTTCCTGCTCTGGGGTTGCGTCGGCAAGAATGGCGGAAGATTGAGAGGCTGCTTCAAACAGGCGGGCCGTTTTACTGTAAATCACCCGCATATAGCTTTCTTCGGTAATATCTGGGTTATTACAATTCATTAATTGCAGAACTTCACCCTCAGCAATCACGTTGGTGGCCTCTGACATCAATTGCAGCACGCGTAGAGAACCCAGACTGGTCATCATCTGGAAAGAGCGGGTGTAAATGAAATCACCAACCAGCACGCTGGCGGCGTTACCAAAGGCAGCATTAGCCGTCGCTTTACCGCGACGCATATCGGATTCATCAACAACGTCATCGTGTAATAATGTTGCAGTATGAATAAATTCAATTAATGCGGCGATAGTGACATGTTTATCGCCCTGATAACCCAGCGCTCGGGCAACCAGCACCGCAATCATGGGGCGAATACGTTTCCCGCCACCGCTGATAATGTAGTAACCCAATTGATTGATGAGCGTTACATCGGAGTTCAACTGGTCGAGAATTGTTGCGTTCACGGCCGCCATATCCTGCGCGGTTAACTCGATAATCTTTTCTAGGTTCATTGTTTTATTCAGCTGTTTTTCTCTTTAACTACGATGACATCGCCGCTAACATTATTACATGACGTTCCCTGAGACCATGATTGTACTTGAAAAACGCGTTAAATAAATGACATGTAAGAAACTGCGCTTTTTTTCTTCGTTTGCAGCTATTCTGCGCTTGTCATCCGATCCGTTTTTGCGTAGAATTCGCGCCCTAATATGAATATTTATAGTGCGCTCTGGACTACTTAAGTAGGGTGCACGGAAAGCGGAGTTTTATATGTACGCGGTTTTCCAAAGTGGTGGTAAACAACACCGAGTAAGCGAAGGTCAAACCGTTCGCTTGGAAAAGCTGGACATCGCAACTGGTGAAACAATTGAGTTTGACCAAGTTCTGATGATCGCTAACGGTGAAGAAATCAATATCGGCGCTCCTTTAGTCAATGGCGGTCTGGTCAAAGCTGAAGTAGTTGCTCACGGTCGTGGCGACAAAATTAAGATTGTTAAATTCCGTCGTCGTAAGCACTACCGTAAGCAGCAAGGTCACCGTCAGTGGTTCACTGATGTTAAAATCACCGGTATCAGCGCTTAAGTTTTAGGAGAGCGGACAAATGGCACATAAAAAGGCTGGTGGCTCGACTCGTAACGGTCGTGACTCCGAAAGTAAACGTCTAGGCGTTAAGCGTTTTGGCGGCGAAGCAGTATTGGCAGGCAGCATCATCGTTCGTCAACGTGGTACTAAATTCCACGCTGGCATCAACGTAGGTTGCGGTAAAGACCACACTCTGTTTGCTTTGGCTGACGGTAAAGTCAAGTTCGAAGTTAAAGGCCCGAAAAACCGTAAATTTATCAGCATCGAAGCTGAATAAGTTTTTCGCGTCCTGCTAATAGATGTAAGCCCTGCAATTTTGTTGCGGGGCTTTTTACATTTCTGGGTTGACCTTACCTGAGTGAAGTCATGAATACGAAACAGCAGGCCGGTTTAGGCATTCTTCTTGCGTTAACGACTGCCGTATTCTGGGGTATTCTGCCGATAGCAATGAAGCAAGTACTTGAAGTGATGGACCCTTTTACCATCGTCTGGTACCGCTTTACGCTTGCGTCTTTGGGCCTGGGATTGATTTTGGCCTCCAGACGGCAATTGCCTTCTCTCACGTTATTTCGTCAACCTCGGTGGTTGTTGTTATTGGTTATTGCCACCTGCGGTTTGCTGGGGAACTTTCTCTTTTTCAGCTCATCGCTACAGTATCTTAGCCCGACGGCGTCTCAGGTTATCGGACAGTTGTCACCGGTTGGGATGATGATCGCCAGTGTGCTGATTTTAAAAGAGCGCATGCGAATTACGCAGGTTATCGGCGCAGCGATGCTGATTTGCGGTTTGATGCTCTTTTTTAACACCAGCCTGCTGGAAATCTTTACCAGACTGACGGATTACACCCTCGGCGTGGCATTAGGCGTGTGCGCCGCTATGGTTTGGGTGAGCTACGGTGTCGCTCAGAAGGTGCTATTAAGACGCATGGCATCGCAACAGATCCTCGTCTTGTTGTACACTTTATGTGCACTGGTTCTGTTTCCGCTGGCCAAACCCGGCGTTATTTTTCAGTTAAGTGGATGGCAACTGGCGTGTCTGCTGTTCTGCGGGGTTAACACCCTGGTTGGATACGGAGCTTTGGCTGAGGCCATGGCGCGTTGGCAGGCGGCGCAGGTAAGCGCTTTAGTGACGCTGACTCCGTTGTTTACACTGATTTTTTCAAATTTATTAGCGCTGGCGTGGCCAGATATGTTTGCCGCACCTCCCCTCAATGCCGTGGGCTACGTAGGGGCGTTTGTGGTGGTGGCAGGTGCAATGTTTTCCGCAATTGGTCATCGATGGTGGCCACGGCGGACAGAAACAACCCTGGTTGCTCCGTTGAAGCAGCCCGGTGAATGATTTACGGAGAGAGACATGAAGTTTGTAGATGAAGCGGCGATTCTGGTTGTAGCCGGTGATGGTGGTAACGGTTGTGTAAGCTTCCGTCGTGAAAAATATATTCCTAACGGCGGCCCGGACGGCGGCGATGGCGGCGACGGCGGTGATATCTACCTGCTGGCTGATGAAAACCTGAACACCCTGATCGATTACCGCTTTGTGAAATCTTTCCGCGCTGAACGTGGACAGAATGGCCAGAGCCGTGATTGTACCGGTAAACGTGGTAAAGATATTACCATCAAAGTGCCGGTCGGTACGCGTGTACTGGATCAGGATACCGGTGAAGTTATCGGTGATATGACTCGTCACGGGCAGCGTCTGATGGTTGCCAAAGGCGGGTTCCACGGTTTGGGTAACTCCCGTTTCAAATCTTCGGTTAACCGCGCACCGCGTCAGAAAACCATGGGTACTGAAGGGGAAACTCGCGAACTGATGCTTGAGCTATTGCTGCTGGCTGATGTCGGTATGCTGGGTCTGCCAAACGCAGGTAAATCTACCTTTATCCGTGCGGTATCTGCGGCAAAACCGAAAGTTGCCGACTATCCATTTACCACCTTGATCCCAAGTCTGGGCGTGGTGCGTATGGATCATGAGCAAAGCTTCGTCGTTGCCGACATCCCTGGTTTGATTGAAGGGGCTTCGGAAGGCGCTGGTTTAGGTATTCGCTTCCTGAAACATTTGGAACGTTGCCGCGTACTGTTGCATCTGATCGACATCGCACCTATTGATGAATCCAATCCTATTGAGAATGCCAAAATCATTATCAATGAATTGCAGCAATACAGTGAAAATCTGGCCGAGAAGCCACGCTGGTTGGTATTTAACAAGGTTGACCTGTTAGACCAGGCTGAAGCGGAAGAACGCGCTAAGGCGATTGCAGACGCTCTGGGATGGGAGGATAAGTATTATATGATCTCGGCCGCCAACCGCGAAGGCGTTAACGCGCTGTGCTGGGACGTTATGAACTTCCTGAATACCCAACCTAAAGCTATGGCAATTGCTGAGACTGCCCCTGAGAAAGTCGAGTTCATGTGGGATGATTATCACCGTGAACAGCTGGCAGAAGTGGAAGATGAAGCGAAAGACGAATGGGATGACGATTGGAATGAAGAAGACGACGATGGCGTTGAGTTCATTTACGAGCGTTAATCTCAGACATCAGTTTTGAGCTAAAAGAGGCTGCCTGCGGGCAGCCTTTCGTTTTTTGGGCTTATTGCTGATTTGGCAACCAGCACTGGGCGTTCAATCCCTGTCGATCGCTGCGGTTCTCCAGCGACAGTTTTCCCTGATGCAACTGTGCGATTCTCAATACGATATTCAGCCCCAATCCGCTTCCACCATAGCGTTGATCCATACGGCGAAAAGCCTGCGTCAGCTCGCCAATCTGGTTCTCCTTAATCCCTGGGCCTTCGTCCAAAACCTGCAACAGTACACCGCTATCCTGCGATGTCAGTTTAACGATAATCAGGCTGTCTGAGGGGCTATAGCGGTGAGCGTTCTCCACCAGATTACGCAGCATTAAACGCAGCAGGGCGGCTTCACCTTGAATACAGGAACGTTCTGGTAAAATCCATTGGAGACGCTGTTTACGCTGCGCCGCCATTTCGGCCAGTTCTTCCCGCAACGGTTGCACCACATCCTGAATCCAGTCAAAAGTCTGATATTGTCCGCTGGCAAAATTCTGCCCTGCGCGTGACAGCATCAACAGTTGTTCGATGGTATGCATCAATAAATCGAGGCGATTAATTAGCACTTTGCTTTCCGCTATGCCATTTTTTTCCATCAATTCCAGATGAAGGCGAATGCCCGCCAGCGGTGTGCGTAGTTCGTGGGCGGCATCGGCAGTGAAACGACGTTCTTGCTGAATGGTATTGGAAAGGCGGGAAAACAGCTGATTTAGCGTGCCGGTAACGGCGACGATTTCCTGCATATCACTTTTGATAACCAGCGGGCTAAGGTTGTCCGCGGAGCGTTCAGAAAGCTTGCTCTGAAGTTGATCCAACGGGCGTATGATCCAACTGATAGCCCAAAAAGAGGCGAGGAGAGTGATGATCATCATAATCAGAGAAGGGGCCAGCAGTGAAGCGATGGCCTCCGCAATTTCTGTGTCGACTTTTTCATTTCTGACTTTGGCGGTGAGAGTTTCATCTACTAAAAACTGAATTTGTTCCTGGCTCTCATGCCACAGCCACAGCGCGCTAATTAACTGAGTGACTAATAGAATCAGCGCTAGCATCAGAATCAGACGACGACGCATGCTAATCATGATAAGACTTCCAGACGATAACCAATGCCCCGAACCGTTCGGATTCGATCTTTACCCAATTTTCTTCGTAGATTATGAACGTGCACTTCGAGAGTATTCGAGCCAAGATCGTCCTGCCAAGTATAGAGATCTTGCTGTAACAGCTCCCGATTGACGGTGTGCCCGGCGCGCATAATCAGGCGGGAAAGAATGGCAAACTCCTTCGGCGTGATTTCCAGCGGCTGTTCCTGTAGATAAACCTGTTGAGTTGCCAGATTGAGGCTCAAATTCCCTTGTTGAAGCAAATTATCACTTTGCCCCTGATAGCGGCGAATCAGAGCACGCACGCGAGCCAATAATTCTGCCAGCGCGAAAGGTTTAATCAAATAATCATCAGCGCCAGCATCCAGCCCATCGACGCGGTCTTCCAACGCATCGCGAGCTGTTAATATCAGCACTGGCAGGCTAATACTCTGGCGGCGCCATTGGCGGAGCAACACGGCACCATCCTGATCTGGCAATCCCAGATCGAGAATAACCATGCTGTACTGACTGGTGATAATCAGACCGTTGGCTTCAGCCGCGGTACTGGCGCAATCGCAGGCGTAACCCTCACTGGTGAGGGCCATGGCAATGCCTTTTTGTAACAACTCATCATCTTCGACAATCAGTAGTTTCATGGTTTTCAGTTATTCTGATAAATATCTTTGTACAGGCGGCTTTCAAATCGAACCAGCGGCGCCCGGCGGTTTTTTTGATCTTCCGGTGGAACGGCATAGCCAGACAGGAACTGGACAAACGCCATGCGCTGACCGCTGGCGGTAGTAATAAAGCCTGCCAGATTGTAGACCCCTTGCAGCGCCCCGGTTTTGGCTGACACTTTGCCATCAACCCCGGCTTCGTGCAGACCACCGCGATAGCGCAATGTGCCGTCATAACCCGATAATGGCAGCATGGAGATGAAGTTAAGTTCTTGATCGTGCTGGGCAATATATTGCAATGCCTGCATCATGGTCGCAGGAGCAATAAGATTATGGCGCGATAAGCCCGAACCATCCACCACGATGCTATTTCCGAGGTCAACTCCAGCTTTCTGACGTAAAACCTGACGTACTGCGTCAGCGCCGGCTCGCCAGGTGCCCGGTACGCCGAAACGCTGATGGCCAATAGTTCGGAAAACTGTATCGGCGATCATATTGTCGGATTTTTTCAGCATGATTTTTAGCAAGTCATGCAACGGAGCGGATTGTGCCTGCGCCAACACGCTGCCAGCCGCGCTCGGCGTAGTTTGGCGTCTTAGATTACCGTCAATCTGAATATCGGCTTTTTTTAGCTCGTCTTTCAAAATAGCACCGGCATAGCTAGCGCCGTTTTGCACCGCAAAGGCTAAGGGCAGGGGTTCGCTGCGTTGAGTCAGGCAGCCGGTAAGGGTAAAGCGGTTGAGTTCGCCGGGAACCACATCTAGTTCGCAATATTGGGCATCCGGCGAGCCTTTTGCCAGAGTGCGAACTTCGCTAAACATTTGTACGGGATAGTAAGAAGCGACGCGAATAAAGGCCATATCGCCGGGATTCGGTGCGCTGTACAGCGATACCGAGAAACAGTTGCGATCGACAATTGCGGCCGCTGGCGGTGCGCTGAAGCACTGGGTCATATCGTTCCACGGCCAGCCGGGCGCTTTATCATGGCTGGCAAAAACCGAGGTATCGATAATCAAATCCCCGGCAATTTGGCGTAGACCCGATTTTTTCAACGTTGTTACCATATTTCGCAGTTGCTGGCGGGTTAAGGTCGGATCGCCATCGAAACGGGCAATCAGATTACCGCGCAGAACGCCGTCAGTTATCGGCGCATGACTTTCCAGCGTGGTAACGAAACGAAAATCAGGCCCTAGCTGCAACAGGGCGGCTAGCGCTGTCAGTACTTTCTGAGTACTGGCCGGGAGTGCCATTTGCTGGGCGTGATAGTCTATCACCGGAGTTGTCGCCCCGATTTTTTGCACCACTAAAGCAAGATTCGCCCCATCGGGCAGATACTGCGTGTAATTTTCTACCTGCGCCGCATTGGCATTGAATACGCTGATGTTGATCGCAAAAACGCAGGCCAATTTACTGACTATTCGTGAAAAATGCATAATTTCGGTATAACTGCTGGGTAACGTACAGCCATACTACGGTGCAACGAGGGCGAAAGTAAACGATGACCCTAAAGGAACTCTACGTTAAAATGTTTATCAAAATGCAAAATCGATCCTAACTTGGAGTTTTAGCTCCGGGAGGTTTTTTTTTGTTAATCGCCTGGAGGCGGGTAGGATTTTAGGCTAGCCGTATTTTCATTCGAAAACGTCAGGATGACGATTATTTGAACAGGATAGATTTAGAGGTATTTAACAGATGAAACAGATTCCGATGACGGTACGTGGTGCAGATCAACTGCGCGAAGAGCTCGAATATTTGAAGGGCGTGCGTCGCCCAAAGATTATCGCTGATATTGCGGATGCTCGCGAACACGGCGATTTAAAAGAAAATGCTGAATACCATGCGGCTCGTGAACAACAGGGGTTCTGCGAAGGCCGTATTCAGGAAATTGAAGCGAAGTTATCTAACGCTCAGGTGATTGATATCACCAAAATGCCGAATAATGGGCGGGTTATTTTCGCTTCTACGGTTACAGTGTTAAATCTGGACACGGAAGAAGAGCAGACCTACCGTATTGTTGGTGATGATGAAGCAGATTTTAAACAAAATCTTATTTCAGTAAATTCACCGATTGCCCGCGGCCTCATCGGTAAAGAAGTTGATGATGTGGTGGTTATTCGTACTCCGGGCGGTGATGTAGAATTCGAAATTCTTAAAGTCGAATATCTGTAATACGGCTGATTTGAGCAATAAGTAAGCAGATATTTGTAAAGAAAAGAAAAAAGGCCGCAAGCGGCCTTTTATCAGAACTAAGTGCATGGCACCTTTTCTTTAAAACGAACGTCATTAACGCGGTAAAATAATCTTGCGCTCTTTCGCCGGGCGGTAGAGTACTAAAATATTACCGATAATTTGCACGTTAACTGCACCGGTTTCACGCACGATAGCATCAGCGATCAAGGTTTTGGTTTCACGCTCTTCAGCAGTGATTTTTACCTTGATAAGTTCATGATGTTCCAGTGTTTGTTCGATCTCAGCCAGCACCCCTTCGGTCAAGCCGTTATTGCCCAGCATGACTACTGGTTTTAACGGATGGGCCAGGCTTTTCAGGTGCTGTTTTTGTTTGTTATTCAGATTCATCGTCTTTTTTGCTTAAGTTGGGATTGAAAACGGTTCATTCTACCGCCATCTCATGTGTATCACCAAATCGGTCTTTTACCGGTTAGGGAGTCTACGCGAGCTAAGCAATAGATGCGCGGGCTCTTAATTAGGATAGTTGGAAAAAGAGATGGCCAATAAAAAGCGTTCAGCTAGCTCCAGTCGCTGGTTACAAGAACACTTTAGCGATAAATATGTGATTCAGGCGCAGAAAAAAGGGTTACGTTCGCGCGCCTGGTTTAAACTTGATGAAATACAACAGAGCGATAAACTCTTTAAACCCGGTATGACAGTTGTGGATTTAGGTGCAGCTCCGGGCGGCTGGTCTCAGTATGTAGTTACTCAGATCGGTGGTAAAGGTCGAATCATCGCTTGCGATCTTTTACCAATGGATCCTATCGTTGGAGTCGATTTCCTTCAAGGCGACTTCCGTGATGAAATGGTGCTGAAAGCACTGCTTGAGCGGGTAGGTGAGAAAAAAGTTCAGGTGGTTATGTCTGACATGGCCCCGAATATGAGCGGTACTCCGGCAGTCGATATCCCTAAATCGATGTATCTGGTTGAATTAGCGCTGGATATGTGTCGTGATGTATTGGCACCAGGCGGAAGTTTCCTGGTGAAAGTGTTCCAGGGAGATGGCTTTGATGAATACCTACGGGAAATTCGCTCCCTGTTTACGAAAGTTAAGATTCGTAAGCCAGACGCTTCTCGTGCGCGATCGCGAGAAGTGTACATTGTAGCGACAGGGCGGAAACTGTAGTACCCTAACGCTGTTTGTTAACACAGTTGTAATATGAGGTTAATCCCTTGAGTGACATGGCGAAAAACCTAATTCTCTGGTTAGTTATTGCAGTCGTACTGATGTCTGTATTCCAGAGCTTTGGTCCCAGCGAATCGAATGGTCGTAGAGTGGATTACTCTACTTTCATCTCTGACGTATCCCAAGATCAGGTTCGTGAAGCACGTATCAACGGGCGTGAAATTAATGTTAGCAAGAAAGATAACAGCAAATACACGACCTTTATTCCGGTTAATGACCCGAAACTGCTTGATAACCTGTTGACTAAAAATGTGAAAGTTGTTGGTGAGCCACCGGAAGAACCGAGCTTGCTGGCTTCTATCTTTATCTCCTGGTTCCCAATGTTGTTGTTAATTGGGGTCTGGATCTTCTTTATGCGTCAAATGCAAGGCGGCGGCGGCAAAGGGGCAATGTCCTTTGGCAAGAGCAAGGCGCGCATGTTGACTGAAGATCAGATTAAAACCTCTTTTGCCGACGTTGCAGGCTGTGACGAAGCGAAAGAAGAAGTTAGCGAACTGGTTGAATACCTGCGTGAGCCGAGCCGTTTCCAGAAGCTGGGCGGTAAAATTCCGAAAGGCGTATTGATGGTGGGTCCTCCAGGGACCGGTAAAACCTTGCTGGCGAAAGCCATTGCAGGGGAAGCTAAAGTGCCATTCTTTACTATTTCCGGTTCTGACTTCGTCGAAATGTTCGTTGGTGTGGGTGCATCCCGCGTTCGCGATATGTTCGAACAAGCTAAGAAAGCTGCTCCATGTATCATCTTTATCGATGAAATTGATGCAGTAGGTCGCCAACGTGGCGCAGGTTTGGGCGGTGGTCACGATGAACGTGAGCAAACCCTGAACCAGATGCTGGTTGAGATGGATGGCTTCGAAGGTAATGAAGGCATCATCGTGATTGCGGCAACTAACCGTCCAGATGTTCTGGATCCAGCATTGCTGCGTCCGGGTCGTTTCGACCGTCAGGTTGTAGTTGGTCTGCCAGACGTGCGTGGTCGTGAACAGATTCTGAAAGTCCATATGCGTCGCGTACCGCTGGATATCGATATCGATGCGTCAGTGATTGCCCGTGGTACTCCAGGCTTCTCCGGTGCTGATTTGGCTAACCTGGTCAACGAAGCTGCGTTATTTGCCGCTCGCGGTAACAAACGCGTTGTTTCAATGGTCGAGTTTGAGAAAGCTAAAGACAAAATCATGATGGGTGCGGAACGTCGCTCCATGGTGATGACCGAAGCGCAGAAGGAATCTACGGCATATCACGAAGCTGGCCATGCGATTATCGGTCGCTTAGTGCCGGAGCACGATCCGGTGCATAAAGTGACAATTATTCCTCGTGGCCGTGCGTTGGGTGTGACTTTCTTCCTGCCGGAGGGCGATGCAATCAGCGCTAGCCGTCAGAAACTGGAAAGCCAGATTTCTACGTTGTACGGCGGTCGTCTTGCTGAAGAAATCATTTATGGCCCGGAAAAAGTGTCTACCGGTGCTTCAAATGACATTAAAGTGGCTACCTCAATTGCACGTAACATGGTTACGCAATGGGGCTTCTCAGAAAAACTGGGTCCGCTGCTTTATGCTGAAGAAGAAGGCGAAGTGTTCCTCGGTCGCTCAGTGGCAAAAGCTAAGCATATGTCCGATGAAACCGCGCGTATCATCGATCAGGAAGTGAAATTGCTGGTTGAGCGTAACTATCAGCGTGCACGTAAGTTGCTGATGGAAAACATGGATGTTCTTCATTCCATGAAAGACGCGCTGATGAAATATGAAACTATTGATGCGCCGCAAATTGATGATTTGATGAATCGTAAAGAAGTTCGCCCGCCGGCTGGCTGGGACGACGCTACGAAGAATAAATCATCTGATAGTGACAATACGCCTCAGGCACCAACGCCTGTTGACGAACCGCGTACCCCAACTCCTGGCAACACCATGTCAGAACAGTTAGGTGATAAGTAAGCGGATTGTTGGCATCTAAATGCGTAGTGATTAATATAACCCCGGGCTTGCTCGGGGTTTTTCTTTTTCTGGCCGGGATAAATTGAAGTGCTTAACCATTTTTAAGGTAAATAACGATGTATTTGACTGCCAGGGATCTGACTCTTGATCTCTCACACCCTCAGGTTATGGGGATTTTGAACGTCACCCCCGATTCGTTTTCCGATGGCGGACGCCACAACGATCTCGATAATGCCCTTCATCACGCGCAGGCAATGATTGCCGCAGGTGCAACTCTGATTGATGTGGGCGGCGAGTCTACCCGGCCTGGAGCCGCTGAAATTAGCGAGCAGGAAGAATTGGATCGAGTGATTCCGGTCGTTGAAGCGTTGGCGAAACGTTTTGAGATCTTTATTTCGGTTGATACTTCAAAAGCGGCAGTGATAACCGAATCAGCCAAAGTCGGCGCGCATCTGATCAATGACGTTCGTTCTTTGCAAGAGCCGGGCGCTCTGGATGCCGCGGCCGCGACGGGCCTGCCTGTCTGCCTGATGCATATGCAAGGGCAACCGCAGAGCATGCAGCAATCCCCTCACTACGATGATTTACTGGCGGATGTGAACCAGTTTTTTGAACATCACATTGAACGTTGTGTTGCGGCAGGTATCGCAAAAAGTAAATTGTTACTCGATCCGGGATTCGGTTTTGGTAAAAATTTAGCGCATAATTACCAGTTATTGGCTCGGTTGGCAGAACTTCACCATTTTGAGCTTCCGCTTTTGGTCGGAATGTCGCGAAAATCTATGGTGGGTCAGTTACTTAATGTACCACCTCAACAGCGAGTTATTGGCAGCGTTGCCTGTGCAGTCATTGCGGCAATGCAGGGCGCGCAGATCGTCAGAGTGCATGATGTTAAAGAAACCGTCGAGGCGATGCGTATCGTCGAGGCAACACTTTCAGCGAAGGAATAGAGAGAAATTATGAGTGACCGTAAATACTTTGGTACAGATGGCATTCGCGGAAAAGTAGGTGACAACCCGATTACGCCTGAGTTTGTATTGAAGCTCGGTTGGGCCGCAGGGAAGGTTCTGGCTCGTCATGGCTCGCGCAAGATCATCATTGGTAAAGATACGCGTATTTCCGGTTACATGCTGGAATCAGCGTTGGAGGCCGGTCTGGCTGCCGCTGGTTTATCTGCGTCATTCACTGGCCCAATGCCAACTCCTGCTGTGGCTTACCTGACTCGCGCTTTCCGAGCGGAAGCGGGCATCGTTATTTCCGCCTCTCATAATCCTTTCTATGACAACGGCATTAAATTCTTCGATATTGATGGTGCAAAACTGCCTGACGAAGTAGAAGAAGCCATTGAAGCGGAGATGGAAAAGCCACTGACTTGCGTTGAGTCATCAGAATTGGGTAAAGCCAGCCGTATTGTTGATGCAGCCGGCCGTTATATCGAATTTTGTAAAGGTACCTTCCCGAACGAATTAAATCTGAACGGTTTGAAAATCGTTGTGGACTGTGCCAACGGTGCAACCTATCACATTGCGCCAAGCGTATTACGTGAACTGGGCGCTACCGTGATTGCCATAGGCTGTGAGCCTGACGGTATGAACATCAATGAAGAATGTGGTGCTACCGATGTTCGTATGCTGCAAGAGCGCGTATTGGCTGAAAAAGCACACGTTGGTCTGGCCTTTGACGGCGACGGCGACCGCCTAATGATGGTTGACCATTTGGGCAATAAAGTGGATGGCGACCAGATTCTTTATATTATTGCGCGTGAAGGCCTGCGTCAGGGTCAGCTGAAAGGTGGCGCTGTTGGTACGCTGATGAGCAATATGGGTCTGGAGCTAGCGCTGAAGCAACTCGGCATTCCTTTCGCTCGCGCAAAAGTGGGCGACCGCTACGTGTTGGAAAAAATGCAGGAAAACGGCTGGCGTATCGGGGCTGAAAACTCCGGCCATGTGATTCTATTGGATAAAACCACCACCGGTGACGGTATCGTAGCAGGTTTGCAAGTGCTAACTGCGATGGTGCGTAACGACATGAGCCTGCATGATCTGTGCAGCGGCATGAAGTTATTGCCTCAGATACTGGTTAACGTTCGTTTCTCCGGTAATCACAATCCGCTAGAGTCCGAAGCCGTTGTTGCCGTGACTCAGCAGGTCGAGGCTGAACTGGCGGGGCGTGGCCGCGTGCTGTTACGTAAATCTGGCACTGAACCATTGATACGCGTAATGGTTGAAGGCGATGAAGAGGAAGAGCTAATTAAGTCTCTGGCTCATCGTATTGCCGATGCGGTAAAAGCAGCAGGTTAATGGCTTTATTTTAGGGGGGAGGACGCCGCTCTTCCCCGTAGAATTGTCCGCAAGTTGAGTAACCTGGCTGTTTTTTCTGCAAATGAGCCCGGTTAATGAAATTGCCCTTGCGTGTATTAACCGCTTTGGTTAGTATTCACACCCGCTTAAGTGGGTGAATGAATTCCCGCTGTTATGGGTGAAAAGCATTTGGCATGCGGTGAACCCGCAAGGATACAGGTACAACTATGTACGAAGCTCTTCTGGTAATTTTCTTGCTGATTTCGATCGGGCTTGTGGCTCTGATCATGTTGCAGCAAGGTAAAGGCGCGGATATGGGAGCCTCATTCGGAGCAGGTGCTTCTGCCACTCTGTTCGGTTCGAATGGTTCCGGTAACTTCATGACCCGTATGACGGCTGTCTTGGCGACTTTATTTTTCGTCATCAGTCTGATTTTGGGCAATATGAGCACCAACCAGGGCCGTAAAGGCAGCGAGTGGGAAAACCTGGGTCAGCCAGTTAAAGCTGAGCAGACTACAGCGCCGGTAGCACCAGCTAAGCCGAGCAGCGATATCCCGCAGTAAGAAATAGTAAGTTGTTGTAACGTCGTAAGATAGTACAGAAAGAAAGTTGAAGAATGGTTGTGGCGCTTGGACAGTAAAGCAGACCATTAATATCAGTGCCGTGGTGGTGGAATTGGTAGACACGCTACCTTGAGGTGGTAGTGCCCGATTGGGCTTACGGGTTCAAGTCCCGTCCTCGGTACCAAACAGATAGATAACTTGCTTTTTTATCGTTATCGACGTAGTATTTGCCACGTTTTCGGACGCGGGGTGGAGCAGCCTGGTAGCTCGTCGGGCTCATAACCCGAAGGTCGTCGGTTCAAATCCGGCCCCCGCAACCACTTTCCTAAAGTGTTTTTTTTCAAATAGTAGTATTCGCAGTCCTCAATACTTTCGATTTCAATTTGAAAAAAATACTTGTCAGAAAGTTGTACCGAAGCCGCTTAGCGGCAAACAGGGTCCAGTTGCATAAAGCCCCGAATTTCGGGGTTTTTTGTTATTTGACAGCAGAATCACTGGGCTATTAAGCCCTTTTTTTATGTCTTGGGGGTGGGCTTGTCCACATTAGAACAAAAGTTAACAGAGATTATTTCAGCACCGGTCGAAGCGTTAGGCTACGAATTAGTCGGCATCGAGTTCATCCGGGGGCGCCAATCGACGCTACGAATCTATATTGATAGTGACGATGGTATCACTGTTGATGCTTGTGCTGATGTCAGCCACCAGGTCAGCGCTGTATTGGACGTAGAAGATCCAATCACAGTCGCTTACAACTTGGAAGTTTCCTCTCCGGGCCTTGATCGCCCTATGTTCACCGCCGAACACTATAGTCGTTACCTTGGTGAAACAGTCATCCTGGTTTTGCGTATGGCAATGCAAAACCGCCGGAAATGGCAGGGTATTATTAAAGCTGTTGATGGTGAAATGATCACGGTTACTGTGGATGGAAAAGATGAAGTGTTCGCGCTGAGCAACATCCAGAAAGCGAACCTGGTACCCCACTTTTAAAGTTTGGATGAGGCAACTAGGATGAACAAAGAGATTCTGGCTGTTGTAGAAGCAGTTTCCAATGAGAAATCCCTTCCGCGCGAGAAGATTTTTGAAGCGTTGGAAACCGCTCTAGCGACAGCGACCAAGAAAAAATACGAACAAGAAATTGAAGTCCGTGTCAGCATCGATCGTAAAACCGGCGATTTCGACACCTTCCGTCGTTGGGTCGCTGTTGATGAAGTGACGATGCCAACGCGTGAAATCACGCTGGAAGCCGCTCAATATGAAGACCCAAGCATTCAGTTGGGCGATTATGTCGAAGATCAGATTGAATCCGTAACTTTCGACCGCATTACTACGCAAACCGCGAAGCAGGTTATCGTACAAAAAGTACGTGAAGCTGAGCGTGCGATGGTGGTCGAGCAATTCCGTCAGTATTTAGGCGAGATTGTCACGGGTACAGTGAAAAAAGTTAACCGCGATAGTATCGCGCTGGACTTGGGTAACAACGCTGAAGCGGTGATTGGCCGTGAAGATATGTTGCCACGTGAAAACTTCCGTCCGGGCGACCGCATCCGTGGTGTTCTGTACGACGTGCGTCCTGAAGCTCGCGGCGCGCAGCTGTTTGTCAGCCGCTCCCGTTCAGAAATGCTGATTGAATTGTTCCGTATTGAAGTACCAGAAATTGGTGAAGAGTTGATCGAAATTAAAGCCGCAGCCCGTGATCCGGGTTCTCGTGCTAAGATTGCGGTCAAAACCAACGATAAGCGTATCGATCCTGTGGGTGCCTGTGTAGGTATGCGCGGTGCGCGAGTTCAGGCCGTTTCCAGCGAGCTTGGCGGCGAGCGTATCGATATCGTGTTGTGGGATGATAATCCGGCTCAGTTTGTTATCAATGCCATGGCTCCGGCTGATGTTGCGTCAATCGTTGTTGATGAAGACCGACACACGATGGATGTCGCTGTTGAAGCCAGCAATCTGGCTCAGGCGATTGGCCGTAACGGTCAAAACGTCCGTTTGGCTTCACAGCTTAGCGGCTGGGAGCTGAACGTGATGACAGCAGATGATCTTCAGGCGAAACATCAGGCTGAAGCTCATGCGGCGATCGATACCTTCACCAAACATCTTGATATTGATGAAGATTTCGCCACTGTGTTGGTTGAAGAAGGTTTCTCTTCTCTGGAAGAGTTGGCTTATGTGCCAATCAACGAACTGTTGGAAATAGATGGCCTTGATGAAGATATGGTAGAAGCGCTGCGTGAGCGCGCTAAAGCTGCATTGACCACGCTGGCCCTGGCACAAGAAGAAAGTCTTGGCGATCAAAAACCCGCAGATGACCTACTGAATTTGGAAGGTCTGGAACGTAGCATGGCATTTAAATTGGCTGCGCGCGGTGTGTGTACGCTGGAAGATCTTGCCGAGCAGGGTATCGACGATCTGGCAGATATTGAAGGGTTGAGCGATGAGCAAGCCGGCGAGCTGATTATGGCCGCACGTAATATCTGTTGGTTTGGCGATAATGCGTAATAAACTGTAGCAGGAAGGAACAGCATGACAGATGTAACCGTTAAATCGCTGGCAGCAGAGATTCAGACCCCGGTTGATCGCCTGGTACAGCAGTTTGCTGATGCAGGGATCAAGAAGTCTGAAGTAGACTCCGTTACCCAGCAAGAAAAAGAAACATTGCTGGCGCACCTGAACCGTGAACACGGCAGCGCGCCAAATAAACTCACGTTGCAACGCAAAACGCGTAGCACCTTGAATATTCCGAGCACCGGCGGAAAAAGTAAATCGGTGCAAATCGAGGTCCGCAAGAAACGCACTTATGTAAATACGCCGGAAGCTGAACAAGCGAAAGCGGAAGAGCAGGCACAGCGTGAAGCGGAAGAGCAGGCACAACGTGAAGCAGCAGCGGCAGCGCAGAAAATCGCTGAAGAAAATGCTAAACGTGCGGCCGAAGAACAAGCCAAACGTGAGGCCGCTGAAAAAGCTAAACGCCAAGCAGCGGAAAAAGAAAAAGTGACGAATCAACAAACCGACGAAAAAACCAAGCCAGCTCAGACCGATAAAGCACGCCGTGAAGCTGAAGCTGCCGAGCTGAAACGCTCTGTAGAAGAAGAAACACGCCGTAAGGTCGAAGAAGACGCGAAACGCGTTGCTGAAGAGGCCCGTAAAATGGCGGCTGAAAACGAAGGTAAATGGCCAGAACCTGTGGCTGAGCAGACCGAGTCTGCTGACTACCATGTAACGACCTCTCAACATGCTCGCGCCGCAGAAGATGAAAACGACGCGAAAGTTGAAGGCGATCGCCGTAGCCGCACTCGTGGTGGCAAAGCGACTAAACAGAAAAAAGGCAATAAACTTTCCGAGTCTAAAGCCGATCGCGAAGAAGCGCGTGCCGTTGGCCGTAAGGGTAAACGTAAGCCAAGCACTTTGCAGCAGAGCTTCAACAAGCCAGTGGTTGCGGTAAACCGTGACGTAGTGATTGGCGAAACTGTTACCGTTGCCGAACTGGCTAACAAAATGGCTGTTAAAGGTTCTCAGGTCATCAAAGCGATGATGAAACTGGGTGCAATGGCAACCATCAACCAGGTTATCGATCAGGAAACAGCTCAGCTGGTTGCTGAAGAGATGGGCCACAAAGTTATCCTGCGTCGTGAAAACGAGCTGGAAGAAGCGCTGATGAGCGACCGTGATACAGGTACTGGTATTGCAGCTGAGTCACGCGCTCCAGTTGTCACCATCATGGGCCACGTTGACCACGGTAAAACCTCTCTGCTGGACTACATCCGCTCCACTAAAGTGGCGTCGGGCGAAGCAGGCGGCATTACTCAGCACATCGGTGCTTATCACGTTGAAACTGACAACGGCATGATCACCTTCCTGGATACCCCAGGACACGCAGCGTTTACTTCAATGCGTGCTCGTGGTGCTCAGGCGACAGATATCGTTGTTCTGGTTGTTGCGGCAGACGATGGCGTGATGCCACAGACTATCGAAGCTATCCAGCATGCGAAAGCGGCGAACGTGCCGGTTGTCGTTGCAGTGAACAAAATGGATAAGCCAGAAGCCGATCCAGACCGCGTTAAAACCGAACTGTCTCAGTACGGCATCCAGCCGGAAGAGTGGGGCGGCGAGTCTCAGTTCATCAACGTGTCTGCTAAAGCGGGTACAGGTATTGACGAACTGTTGAACGCAATCCTGCTGCAAGCTGAAGTGCTGGAACTGAAAGCGGTTCGTAGCGGCATGGCAAGCGGTGTGGTTATCGAATCCTTCCTGGATAAAGGCCGTGGCCCAGTTGCTACCGTGCTGGTTCAAGAAGGAACGCTGAACAAGGGCGATATCGTACTGTGTGGCTTCGAGTATGGCCGTGTGCGTGCGATGCGTGACGAATTAGGTCGCGACATCACCTCCGCTGGTCCGTCTATTCCGGTTGAAATTCTGGGTCTGTCCAGCGTTCCTGCTGCCGGTGACGAAGTTACCGTTGTTCGTGATGAGAAAAAAGCGCGTGAAGTTGCACTGTATCGTCAGGGTAAATTCCGCGAAGTTAAACTGGCTCGTCAGCAGAAATCTAAACTGGAAAACATGTTTGCGAACATGACCGAAGGCGAAGTTTCTGAACTGAACATCGTAATCAAGTCTGACGTACAGGGTTCTTGTGAAGCTATCTGTGATTCACTGGAAAAACTGTCTACCGACGAAGTGAAAGTGCGCATTGTGGGTTCAGGCGTTGGTGGTATCACCGAAACTGATGCAACTCTGGCCGCTGCTTCTGGCGCAATCATTCTTGGCTTTAACGTCCGTGCTGATGCTTCAGCCCGTCGCGTAGTTGAGACTGAAGGCCTGGATCTGCGTTACTACTCCGTTATCTATAGCCTGATTGACGAAGTCAAGCAGGCAATGAGCGGTATGTTGGCACCAGAGTACAAACAGCAAATCATTGGTCTGGCTGAAGTTCGTGATGTATTTAAATCACCGAAATTCGGCGCCATTGCTGGTTGTATGGTTACCGAAGGTGTGATTAAGCGTAACAACCCAATCCGCGTTCTGCGTGACAACGTGGTTATCTACGAAGGCGAGCTGGAATCTCTGCGCCGCTTCAAAGATGACGTAAACGAAGTCCGTAACGGTATGGAATGTGGTATCGGCGTTAAGAACTACAACGACGTGCGTACTGGCGATATGATCGAAGTATTCGAAATCATTGAAATCAAACGTACCATCGCTTAACGACCTCTGATCTGCTTATATCCATTTGGGGGGCCTTGGCCCCCCTACTTGTCTGGAGAATCCTAATGGCAAAAGAATTTAGCCGCTCTCAGCGCGTTTCTCAGGAAATGCAAAAAGAGATCGCAATCATTCTACAGCGTGAAATCAAAGATCCTCGTGTCGGTATGGCGACGGTGTCGGGTATCGAACTTTCTCGCGATCTGGCCTACGCCAAGGTTTTTGTCACTTTCCTGAATGTATTAACCGACAATGCCGATCCTGATACGGTCAAAAACGGTATCAAGGCACTGCAAGACGCTTCCGGTTATATCCGTACTTTGCTGGGTAAAGCCATGCGTTTGCGCATTGTGCCCGAGCTGACATTTGCCTATGACAACTCCCTGATTGAAGGGATGCGTATGTCTAACCTGGTCACAAACGTCATCAAAAATGACGTTGAGCGTCAGACCTCTACAGGCACTGACGAGGAGAAGTAATGGGTCGACCACGTCGTCGTGGCCGTGACATTAACGGTGTTCTGTTATTGGACAAACCGTTAGGCCTCTCATCAAATGACGTTTTGCAGAAAGTGAAGCGTCTTTTCAGTGCTAACCGTGCAGGTCATACCGGTGCATTGGACCCATTAGCTACCGGTATGCTGCCTATCTGTCTGGGCGAAGCGACCAAGTTTTCTCAATTCCTGCTGGATTCTGATAAACGCTATCGCGTGATTGCCCGTCTGGGCCAACGTACCGATACCTCTGATGCAGAGGGTGCGTTGATTAGCGAGCGTGACGTCAATTTCACTCAGGAACAGCTGGATGCCGCGTTGGATAGTTTCCGCGGTGACACCCAGCAAGTGCCTTCCATGTATTCTGCGCTGAAACATCAGGGCAAACCGCTGTACGAGTATGCTCGTCAGGGAATCGAAGTGGAGCGAGAAGCCCGTGATATCACGGTCTATGAGCTGCAATTCATTCGTTGGGAAGGTTATGAGCTGGAGCTGGAAATTCATTGCTCAAAAGGTACCTACATTCGCACCATCATTGATGATTTGGGCGAAATGTTAGGCTGCGGTGCCCATGTCAGCTATCTGCGTCGTTTGCAGGTTGCAACTTATCCGAGCGATCGGATGGTGACACTGGAGCAACTAAGCGCCATGGTTGAAACGGCTCAGGCCGAAGAGCGTTCACCTAACCCGGAACTGGATAAACTGTTGCTCCCAATGGATAGCGCAGTGTTGAATTTCCCGGAAGTGAATTTGCTGCCAATCGTTGCAGCTTATGTGAAACAGGGTCAACCGGTTCAGGTGGCGGGTGCGCCAACTGAAGGCATGGTCCGCATGACCGAAGGCGAAGAGCGCAATTTCATCGGCATCGGTATTATTGCTGATGATGGCAGAGTCGCACCGAAACGTTTGGTTGTGGAACACGTAGAATAGGCGCAATCGGCCTATCTTGCGATCCCACACATCAAAGAGTAGAATAGTCCGGCTTACATATTGGGTTGCTGAATTAGAGATCGGCGCCTGTCTAATTTAATCTATTATTTGGAGTTGTATTATGTCTCTAAGTGTTGAAGCGAAAGCTAAAATTGTTGCTGACTTCGGTCGTGGTGCTAACGACACCGGTTCTAGCGAAGTTCAGGTTGCTCTGTTGACTGCACAAATTAACCATTTGCAAAGTCACTTCTCCGAGCACAAAAAAGATCACCACAGCCGTCGTGGTCTGCTGCGTATGGTATCCACGCGTCGTAAGCTGCTGGACTACCTGAAGCGTGAAGATGTAGCGCGTTATGCTTCCCTGATCGAGCGTCTGGGTCTGCGTCGCTAAGTCTGCGAGTTTCGAGTAGAAAGGGGCCTAATTTGGCCCCTTTCTTCTAAGAACCGATGACAGAAAACGTTAACGTATTGTTATTGTTTCTAAAATAGGATCTTCCGTTACAGCATTTCGCGCGGCTAATGAGAGACTTTAGCTCAATGGTGAGTTAAGGGTTGTCATTAGTCGCGAGGATGTAGTGTGAAGATCGGTAAGTAACAGGTGGATCAGGTCGTCAATACGATCGAGCGCCGATCAAGCTAAAGGATATTATTTTGCTGACTCCGATTATTCGTAAGTTCCAGTACGGTCAACATACCGTGACCATTGAAACCGGTATGATGGCTCGCCAGGCAACTGCTGCCGTTATGGTAAGCATGGACGACACCGCAGTATTCGTTACTGTTGTTGGCCAGAAAAAAGCCAAGCCAGGCCAAAGCTTCTTCCCACTGACCGTTAACTATCAGGAGCGTACTTACGCTGCTGGTCGTATCCCAGGCAGTTTCTTCCGTCGTGAAGGCCGTCCAAGCGAAGGCGAAACCCTGACCTCTCGCCTGATTGACCGTCCGATTCGCCCTCTGTTCCCAGAAGGCTTTCTGAATGAAGTTCAGGTTATCGCGACCGTTGTTTCCGTTAACCCACAGGTTAACCCGGACATCGTTGCTCTGATCGGTGCATCTGCGGCTCTGAGCCTGTCAGGTATTCCATTCAACGGCCCAATCGGTGCTGCACGCGTTGGTTTTATCAATGACCAATACGTTCTGAACCCGACGACCGATGAGCTGAAAGAAAGTCGTCTGGATCTGGTTGTTGCCGGTACAGCTGCCGCAGTATTGATGGTTGAATCCGAAGCAGACATCCTGAGCGAAGATCAAATGCTGGGCGCAGTGGTATTCGGTCACGAACAACAACAGGTTGTGATTGAAAACATCAACGCACTGGTTGCTGAAGCGGGCAAACCTAAGTGGGATTGGCAGCCAGAAGCGGTTAACGAAGCGCTGTATGCGCGCGTTGCTGAATTGGCCAGCGCACGTCTGGGCGATGCATACCGTATTACCGAGAAACAAGAGCGTTACACTCAGGTTGATGCAATCAAAGCTGAAGTGACCGAATCTCTGCTGGCGGCAGACGAGACTCTGGATGCTTCAGAAATTCAGGACATCCTGGGCAGCGTAGAGAAAGACGTGGTTCGTAGCCGTGTTCTGCGTGGCGAGCCGCGTATCGATGGCCGCGAAAAAGACATGATCCGTGGTCTGGACGTTCGTACTGGCGTATTGCCACGTACTCACGGTTCAGCACTGTTCACCCGTGGCGAAACTCAGGCGCTGGTAACCGCGACTCTGGGTACCGCACGTGACGCGCAAAATATTGATGAACTGATGGGTGAGCGTACTGACTCATTCCTGCTACACTATAACTTCCCTCCTTACTCTGTTGGTGAAACAGGTATGGTTGGTTCACCTAAGCGTCGTGAGATTGGCCATGGCCGTCTGGCGAAACGCGGTGTGTTGGCCGTTATGCCAAGCCCGAGCGAATTCCCCTATACCATTCGTGTGGTTTCTGAAATCACCGAATCTAACGGTTCTTCCTCAATGGCTTCCGTTTGTGGTGCTTCTCTGGCCCTGATGGACGCTGGCGTGCCAATCAAAGCCGCCGTTGCGGGTATCGCAATGGGTCTGGTTAAAGATGAAGAAAACTTTGTGGTTCTGTCCGATATCTTGGGTGACGAAGATCACTTGGGCGACATGGACTTCAAAGTAGCGGGTAGCCGTGAAGGTATTACCGCGCTGCAAATGGATATTAAAATCGAAGGTATTACCCGCGAAATCATGCAGGAAGCACTGAGCCAGGCCAAGGGTGCGCGTCTGCACATTCTGGGCGTAATGGAACAGGCTATCAGCACACCACGTGGTGATATCTCCGAGTTCGCTCCACGTATCTACACCATGAAGATCAACTCTGACAAAATCAAAGATGTGATCGGTAAAGGTGGTTCTGTGATTCGTGCGCTGACGGAAGAAACAGGTACTACCATCGAAATCGAAGATGATGGCACCATCAAGATTGCAGCAACTGACGGCGAAAAAGCGAAACACGCTATTCGTCGCATCGAAGAAATCACTGCTGAAATCGAAGTGGGTCGCATCTACGCTGGTAAAGTAACTCGTATCGTTGATTTCGGTGCGTTCGTTGCTATCGGTGGCGGTAAAGAAGGTTTGGTTCATATTTCTCAAATCGCTGACAAGCGCGTAGAGAAAGTGACTGATTACCTGCAAATGGGCCAGGAAGTGCCAGTTAAGGTAATGGAAGTTGACCGTCAGGGTCGTATTCGCCTGAGCATCAAAGAAGCGACTACGCCTGATGCAGAAGCTCCAGCGCCTGAAGCAGCAGAGTAATTAAGTCCGTTTTCAACTCCTTGCCAAGAGGCAGGGAGTTGTTCTTATCTCGAGGGCAGGACGCTCTTGTGTTAAACAAGCGGATGAAAGGACGTTTATCCAATGTTTGTCTTCGGGAGTAGGAAATGAAGCCTTTCTTGCGCTGGTGTTACGTTGCGACAGCACTCATGCTGGCAGGATGCAGCAACAATGATTGGCGTAAGGATGAGGTTTTGGCTATCCCGTTGCAGCCTACGCTGCAGCAGGAAGTGATTCTAGCTCGCATGGAACAGATCCTTGCAAGCCGGGCACTAACGGATGATGAGCGCGCGCAGCTTTTATATGAGCGCGGAGTGCTGTATGATAGCCTCGGGCTACGGGCACTAGCGCGAAATGATTTTTCGCAAGCGTTAGCTATTCGTCCTGATATGCCAGAAGTTTTTAACTATCTGGGCATTTATTTAACGCAGGCAGGCAATTTTGATGCTGCCTATGAAGCGTTTGATTCTGTACTAGAGCTTGATCCAACTTACAATTACGCGCGTTTAAATCGGGGCATCGCACTTTATTATGGCGGTCGCTTCCCGTTAGCGCAGGATGATCTGCAGGCGTTTTATCAAGACGATCCAAATGATCCCTTCCGTTCGTTATGGCTGTACCTGGTGGAAAAAGAAATTGATCCCAAGGCTGCCGAAGTAGCGTTGAAACAACGCTATGAAAAGTCGAACAGAGGGCAATGGGGATGGAATATTGTCGAATTCTACTTGGGGAATATCAGCGAAAAAACGCTGATGGAACGCCTCAAGGCGGATGCAACGGATAACACTTCGCTCGCTGAGCATCTCAGTGAAACTGACTTCTATTTAGGTAAACATTACCTAAGTCTGGGGGACAAGAACACCGCTTCGGCGCTGTTCAAACTGACGGTAGCTAACAACGTTCATAACTTTGTTGAGCACCGCTATGCATTGTTGGAATTGGCGCTTTTGGGCCAAGAACAAGACGACCTATCGGAATCGGACCAGCAATAGCTGACGGACAACTATTAGCCTGATATACCTTGGTTTTAACCAATGTTTATCACCTTCGCGGGTGATGGCCTTTTTGTTCGTTTTATAATCTAATTTGAGCCGGTTCACACTTTTCAATGAAAATGACTGAAAATTTTCTCGACGAGTTATGTAGACTGGCTGCCATTATTAATGAGGCACGTGTACATGACTACTGAGCTTGAAACCTCTTTTGCTGATTTGGGGCTGTCCGCTCCTATTCTTTCTGCCCTTACTGATCTGGGCTACGAAAAACCATCTCCAATTCAATTGGAATGTATTCCACACCTGCTGAACGGCCGTGATGTTCTCGGCATGGCGCAGACCGGTAGTGGTAAAACAGCTGCTTTCGGGCTTCCGCTGTTGCACAACATTGACCCAACGCTGAAAGCACCACAGGTGCTGGTACTGGCTCCAACTCGTGAGCTGGCAGTTCAGGTTGCGGAAGCATTATCTAGCTTCTCTAAACATATTAGCGGCGTTAACGTGGTGGCCCTGTACGGCGGCCAGCGTTATGACGTTCAATTACGCGCTTTGCGCCAAGGGCCACAAGTTGTTGTTGGCACCCCAGGTCGTCTGTTAGACCACCTGAAACGCGGTACCCTGAACCTGTCCAACCTGAGCGGTTTAGTGTTGGATGAAGCAGATGAAATGCTGCGTATGGGCTTTATCGAAGACGTAGAGACCATCATGGCGCAGATCCCGGCTGAACATCAGACCGCTCTGTTCTCTGCAACTATGCCAGAAGCTATTCGTCGTATTACCCGTCGCTTCATGAAAGAGCCACAGGAAGTACGCATTCAGTCTAGCAATACTACTCGTCCTGACATCAGTCAGAGCTACTGGAAAGTCGGCGGCGGTTACCGTAAAAACGAAGCGTTGGTGCGTTTCTTGGAATCTGAAGATTTCGACGCGGCAATCATCTTCGTGCGTACCAAAAACGCAACGTTGGAAGTGGCTGAAACTCTGGAGCGCAGTGGCTACAGCAGTGCAGCACTGAACGGCGATATGAACCAGTCCCTGCGTGAGCAGACTCTGGAACGTCTGCGCGATGGTCGTTTGGATATCCTGATTGCAACTGACGTGGCTGCTCGTGGCCTGGACGTTGAGCGTATCAGCCTGGTTGTAAACTATGATATCCCTATGGATTCAGAGTCTTACGTTCACCGTATCGGCCGTACCGGTCGTGCAGGTCGTGCGGGCCGTGCGTTGCTGTTCGTTGAGAACCGTGAACGTCGTCTGTTGCAGAACATCGAACGTACGATGAAGCTGACCATTCCAGAAGTGATGTTACCAAATGCAGAATTACTGGGCGAACGTCGTCTGGCTAAATTCGCGGCTAAAGTTAGCCAGCAGCTGGAAAGTAGCGATCTGGACGTATACCGTGGTCTGTTGACTAAACTGCAACCAGAAGATGAGTTCGATATCGAAACTCTGGCCGCTGCGCTGCTGAAAATGGCACAGGGCGAACGTCCTCTGATTCTGCCACCAGAGCCAGTACGTCGTCCGCAGCGTGAGTTCAGCCCGCGTGAAGACCGTGGCAACGATCGTGGCGATCGCCGTGAGCGTCGTCCGGAAAGCCGTGACGGTGGCGAGCGTCCTGCGCGTCGCGAACGTCGTGACGTTGGCGAGATGGAACTGTACCGCATTGAAGTGGGCCGTGATGATGGTGTTGAAGTTCGTCATATCGTTGGCGCTATTGCTAACGAAGGCGACATCAGTAGCCGTTATATCGGGAATATCAAGCTGTTCGCTTCCCACTCAACCATTGAGCTGCCAAAAGGCATGCCGGGCGATATGCTGTCTCATTTCACCCGTACTCGTATCCTGAACAAGCCGCTGAACATGCAGCTGTTGGGTGATGCGCAGCCTCACGAACGTCGTGAGCGTGCTCCAGGTGCTGGCGCAGAGCGTCGTGGCGGTGGTCGTTCATTCGGCGGCGAACGTCGTGAAGGCGGCAACGGTGCTCCACGTCGTTCATTCGGCGGTGAGCGTCGCGAAGGCGGCAATGGCGGCGAACGTCGTGGCAACCGTGACGCTCAACGTCCAGCTGCCGCACCACGTCGTGATGATGCAGCCGCTCCGGCAGCAGCACCAGCCCGTCGTCGTTTCGGTGACGCATAAGTCATAATCATCTGAATGATGAAAACAAAAACCAGCCTTAGGGCTGGTTTTTTTTATGTCTGTAATTAAAGGATTAGCTTAAATCTGCGTGGGGTTAAGCATATCTTGCTGTAAACCGGCGACAATTTCGAAGGAACGCAGGCGAGCCTGATGATCAAAAATCTGTCCGTTAATCATGATTTCATCCGCCTGAGTCTCACGCAGCAAAGATTGCAGTCCGTGGCGGACTTTACTTTCATCGCCAATTATCGATAACCGTAGCGCCTGATCCACGCCAAACTGTTCCGCCGGTGAACAGATGCTGGACATATCCTGCACCGGAGGAGGAAGTTGCCCTGGTGTGCCACGACGTAGATTAACAAACTGCTGCTGCATGGAAGTAAACAGGAAGCGAGC
This sequence comes from Yersinia sp. IP36721, assembly GCF_003634395.1. Lineage (NCBI taxonomy): Bacteria > Pseudomonadati > Pseudomonadota > Gammaproteobacteria > Enterobacterales > Yersiniaceae > Yersinia > Yersinia sp. IP36721. Next base: position 64,163 of record NZ_QCZL01000009.1, on the reverse strand, counting down.
ATCCTGTACGCTATCGGCAGCGACGACGTTAACGCAAACAATGGCGTAAGGCTGCGACCATTCGGCAGAGGGTTTGAAGTTCTCCCGATAGAGTTTCAGTGCCTGAAGCAGCATGTCTGGTGCAAAGTGAGAGGCAAAAGCGAAAGGCAGGCCCATAGCGGCGGCCAGCTGAGCGCTGTACAAGCTAGAACCGAGTAACCATAGCGGAACATGCAAGCCTTGTCCCGGAACGGCCTGCACTGCTTGCTCGGGCTGTGCTTCGGCGAAATAACGCTGTAATTCACGCACGTCCGCAGGGAAATTATCTTCACCGGACAAATGGCGGCGAAGTGCCATCATAGTGCGTTGATCGCTTCCCGGTGCTCGGCCCAACCCCAAATCTATTCGATTAGGATACAGAGAGGCTAGGGTACCAAACTGCTCGGCAATCACTAACGGAGAGTGGTTTGGCAGCATCACGCCACCGGAGCCAAGACGGATTTTTTTGGTTCCAGAGGCGATATAGCCAATTAATACCGAAGTCGCTGCGCTGGCAATGCCAGTCATATTGTGGTGTTCAGCCAGCCAGTAGCGTTGATATCCCCAGTCTTCAGCGCGTTGAGCCAGATCCAATGACGCATGGAAAGCATCGCGAGGGGTTTTTCCCTTGGCTATCGGGGAAAGATCCAAAACGGAAAGGGGGATAAGGCGTTTATCAGTCATAGAAATCGTCCATCTTACCTTATGTCGGTTCGCTTGAAGGGCGAGCGCATGAATTAACCTGCTGCTGTGAAAGCTCTGGTAAATAGCGGGTGATTTATTACCAGAGCTGGGAATTTACCTTTAAAGCATAAATGAAATTGCTTGCCCACAAGGGGAAATAAATGCTTCGCCTGATTGGGGCCTTTGTCTCATTTTTATCCGAATTTTGTTCAATTAAAGTGCTGTTGAGTATTTTATTTCGGCTTTGGCTTTCTCGTTGGAATAAGATAGTGAAAGTGGTAGTTGATAATGCTGAAATGCTGCGTTAAGAAGTGAACATAAAATATTTTATGCTGTTTCAATGGCTGCGGGCTGGTTTTATTGTGACGGTAACAGCAGAATGCCGATTAACCATTAATTAATTGTGGTTAATCATTTTTGATAGGCATCACAAATGTTACCGTGATTATCTTCGGTTTCATCTGCACTTCAATGAGTTCTTTCAGTCTATCTTATTAATAATCAATTGATTAGAATGCTGCGTCGATAATGACAGCATAAAGTAGCAGGGACAGCGCTCAGAGGGAGATAGATCTTCAGAATAACCCTCTTGAGGTAGAATTATTTTCTATTGAGGCCAGCGGAAGACATGGATGTTAAAACAATATTCTCTGTACGCAAGCGTAATATAGCCAAAAAATAAAAACACCTGCCTGTCTGATAACGCCTATTTTCAGGGCGATGATCGGATAACTGACTCTGTACATTTTAATAACGATAAAACCTACTAACCAGAGAATAAAGGCGAGAGCTATTATGGAAACGGCAAGTTCTAATAAGAGCATCATTTTAATTGACTCTCCGGCGGCACAGCGTGCAAATATGTCTGAAAGCCAATGGCGTGAAGCAATTAAATTTGATAGTACAGATTTTGGCTGGGTCATTATGAGCATCGGGATGGCTATCGGAGCCGGGATTGTGTTTTTACCGGTTCAGGTAGGATTGATGGGGCTTTGGGTATTTTTGTTATCATCAATTATTGGTTATCCTGCGATGTATTTATTTCAGCGTTTATTTATTAATACGCTGGCTGAATCTCCAGAGTGTAAAGACTATCCCAGTGTGATTAGCGGGTATTTAGGAAAAAACTGGGGAATAATATTAGGTGCACTGTATTTTATTATGTTGGTGATCTGGATGTTTGTTTATTCCACCGCCATCACGAATGATAGTGCCTCTTATCTGCAAACTTTTGGCGTGACGGAAGGATTATTATCCGATAATCCGTTCTATGGTTTGGTGCTGATTTGTGTCTTGGTCGCTATTTCCTCCCGAGGGGAAAAACTGCTGTTTAAGTTATCCAGCTTTATGGTGATAACAAAACTGTTAGTGGTTGCGGCCTTAGGCGTCTCTATGGTTGGCATGTGGCATCTTTACAACGTAGGCCTACTGCCACCGGTGGGTTTGCTGATCAAAAATGCCATTATCACTCTGCCATTCACTCTGACTTCCATTCTGTTTATCCAGACGCTAAGCCCAATGGTTATTTCTTATCGGGCAAAAGAAAAGTCGCTGGAAGTTGCACGGCACAAAGCGCTCAGAGCCATGAATATCGCATTCGGAATTCTATTCTGTACCGTGTTTTTCTATGCGGTTTCATTTACCTTAGCAATGGGGCATGACGAAGCGGTAAAAGCTTACGAGCAAAATATTTCTGCTTTGGCAATTGCAGCTAAATTTTTCCCTGGTGGCTGGGCAACGGTCGTTAGCGTTATTTTAAATATATTCGCCGTGATGACCGCATTCTTTGGCGTGTATTTAGGATTCCGCGAAGCAACTCAGGGCATTGTGATGAATATATTACGTCGCATAATGCCTGCGGAGAAAATAAATCAGAAATGGGTGCAAAATGGAATTATGGTCTTTGCCGTATTATTGGCATGGGGCGCCATTATTTTAAATGCGCCAGTATTAAGTTTCACCTCTATTTGTAGCCCGATATTTGGTCTGGTTGGTTGTTTGATTCCTGCCTATCTGGTTTATAAAGTTCCAGCACTGCATAAATATAAAGGTGTGTCTTTGATGATTATTATCATCACCGGCATTTTACTGTGTATTTCACCTTTCCTGGCGTTTTCATAAGTTAACGGCATCTGATATTACCTGCTGTAAAGGTTGAAGGTATTCATTATGAGTCACTGTAGTCATTCAGAGTTATGGGATGAATTCATCCGCGCGGTAAAACAGGAAGTTCAACCCGCTATCGGCTGCACCGAACCTGTTTCGTTGGCATTGGCCGCGGCTATAGCCGCATCTCATTTGTCAGGAGCCATCGAACGTATTGAAGCACGTGTTTCCCCCAATTTGATGAAGAACGGGATGGGCGTTACTGTGCCGGGAACCGGCATGGTCGGGTTAACAATAGCTGCCGCCGTGGGGGCGCTGGCTGGCGATGCTCAGGCGGGTTTGGAAGTGCTGAAGCACATTAGCGCGGAGAAACTGGCAGCCGCGAAAGCTATGCTGTCTCAGGGAAGCGTTCGGGTCACGATGCAGGAAAGTAAATATATCCTGTTTTCCGAAGCGACGTTATATAGCGGTGATGAATGGGTGACTGCCACTATTGCCGGTGGGCATACGAGGTTGGTTAACATTGTAAGAAATGGTGAAGTACTGTTTGCATTCGGTGATTCTGGCCATGAAATTCATGATGGGAATGAACCTACACTGGGTTATTGCTTGAAGCAGGCCGATGCTCGTTCAGTTTATCAGTTCGCCACAGAGGTTCCATTTGAGCGTATCGCCTTTATTCTACAGGCGGCGCGACTAAATGGTGCGCTGTCTGATGAGGGGTTGAGCGGCAATTATGGCCTGCATATTGGTGCAACGCTGGCTCGCCAGCGGCAGCGTGGATTACTGGCGCAAGACTTATTGTCGAATATTATGATTCGCACCGCTGCCGCTTCAGATGCGCGCATGGGCGGGGCAACGTTGCCGGCGATGAGTAATTCAGGATCGGGAAATCAGGGGATTGCGGCCACTATGCCGGTCGTGGTGGTGGCGGAGCATCTGGGAGCCAGTGAGGAACAGCTGGCGCGGGCGTTGATGCTATCTCATTTGATGGCGATTTATATCCATAGCCAGCTCCCGTCATTGTCGGCTTTGTGTGCCGCAACCACCGCTTCTATGGGGGCCGCGGCGGGAATGGCATGGCTAATTGAACCGGGTTATGACGCTGTAGCTATGGCGATTAGCAGCATGATCGGCGACATTAGCGGCATTATCTGCGACGGCGCGGCCAATAGCTGCGCGATGAAAGTCTCAACCAGCGTAACGGCAGCTTATAAAGCGGTGCTTATGGCGTTGGATCACAGCGGCGTAACCGGCAACGAAGGCATAGTCGCGGGGGATGTCGATAGCTCCATTTCCAATCTGTGCGCTCTGGCTTGTGGCGCGATGAGGCAAACCGATAGCCAGATTATCGATATTATGGCTCATAAGGCATGTGTCTGAAATCACGCTAAATTAGGCAAAAAAATGGGAGAGGCAGAAATACCTCTCCCTGTTTATTTCCAACTTATCGAACCTTAAGAAACCAGTTCCAAACCGGCTACCCGACGCCAGTAACCATTGCAGTCGGCTTTATCCGTCAGGGTCAGCGGAGCCAGACCTTTTTCATTGGCACGGAATTTATCGATCATGGTGAGCGCTTCGGTACTGTGTGGCGATAAACGCACGATATCCACCAATCCTTGCATAGAAATTAGGTCATTACCTAGGTTATAGCAGTAACCACTTTGCGTCTGAATGCCATTGAGAACAAATACTTGCTGATTTTCCTGTGAGAGAATACTGCGCCCCTGAGGGTACTTGATGCAGCAGGTCTCGCACTCGTCTTTAGCTCGATCCTCGGAACGAGCGGTAAAGCAGCGAGCCGAATAAGCTAACGGCAGATAGCCGTAAGCCAGCACTTCTACTTCGAATTTATTACGGAATCCCAGCTCATCACACTGAATCAGCATGTTTTCCAACCAGTCTCGCGAGAGCTCTACCGGCATACACCAACGCATCATGCCCTGACGATGTAGAATACGCAGGGTATAGGCGTTATAGCAGTTGAGCGCGTGGCCTGCTACGAAGGGCAGTCCTCGCTCAGCGGCCATATTCACCGTACCAAAGTCATTGGCTTCTAACAGAAAATCGCCGTTTTCTACATAACGTTTGAGTTCAGTCAGTTCTGAAGGGGCCTGTAGCAATGCAAGGGTAGAAATCGCTACCTGCTTTCCGCTGGAAGCGACTTGTTTCGCCAGTTCCAGCCAGTCGCCTACTTTCATTTCACGTCGTTTGGTACAAACGTTTTCACCAAGATAAATAATATCGGCACTGCTTTCACAGGCTTTCTGATAGAAAGCCTCAATATCTGTTTTTGGCCAGTAATAAAGCACTGCGCCCAATGAGTATTTCATGCTTTTTCCACCCTACTGCCACTTGCGATGATAAGCGCCCAGCGTTGTTTGGGTGCCTTCTGACATCGAACCTAGTTGCTCCATCCATTCGGTTTTTGCTGCGAATTTTGCCGGTTCTTTCTGATAGAGGTCGATGGCCTGACGCCAGACTTTAGCAACCTGGCTGACGTAAGCCGGGCTACGTTGGCGGCCTTCAATTTTGACCGAAGCGATATTGGCCGCGAAAAGTTCCGGCAACAGCTCCAGCGTATTGAGGCTGGTGGGTTCTTCCAGCGCGTGGTAACGCTGCCCGTCAACCAGGTAGCGACCTTTGCACAACGTGGGGTAACCGGCGTTTTCATCGTCCTGATAGCGGTCGATCAGCACTTCGTTCAGGCGGGATTCCATGCCCTGCGGCGTCTGTTGCCAGCGCACATAGCGGGCCGGAGAACAGGCACCGACGGTATTGGGAGATTCACCGGTAAGATAGGAGGAAAGGTAACAGCGGCCTTCAGCCATAATGCACAGGCTACCGAAAGCAAAAACTTCCAGCGGCACCGGGCTGGTGCGGGAAAGCTGTTTTACCTGATGCATAGACAGCACTCGCGGTAAAACTACCCTTGCTACATCAAAGTTGCGTTGGTAAAAACGGATGGCCTCGTCGTTTGTAGCCGAAGCCTGAACCGAAACGTGGCGTTCCACCTCGGGATAGCGCTCGGCGGCATATTCCAGCATCGCCAAATCTGCCAGTATCAACGCATCTGCACCCAGTTGAGCCGCCATATCGACGGCGCGTTGCCAGCGGGAAAAACCGTCCGGATGGGCAAAAGTGTTGATGGCAATGTGCAGCTTACGTTTCCGGCTGTGAACGTAATTCACCGCCTCTTGCAGCTTTTTATCGGTAAAATTCAGTCCGGCAAAATGGCGGGCGTTAGTATCATCTTTCAAGCCGATGTACACAGCATCAGCGCCGTTATCCACCGCAGCTTTTAGCGCGGGCAAATTACCGGCAGGACAAAGCAGCTCCATAGAAATTTCCTGAATGAGTCAGCGGCAATACCTCGGCATTACCAGAGGTAGTAAATAATCCTCATCCGTAGATGATCGTGGTGACATGGATAATTTTAACGAGGAGCAATTTTAGTTAACCTGCTGCAGACATATCTTGATTTGGGGCAGTTTCTTCCGCATTGCTGATAGTGTTCTGATATTTAGCAAAGAAAGCATCGGTAATCTGGTGCAGAATTTATTGATTTAGTCCGCGTGGGTCGTCTATCCGTGTGGCAAAATAGAAACCGATGAATTCAAAGGAGTCAGCCTGTGTTGGGAAAACTACGAGCACACCTTGTGCGCCAAGGGCCTGCGCTGCTGCGGGCCCCGCTGAAAATTACGCCTTTTGCTGTGCAGCGTCAGGTACTGGAACAGGTACTAAGCTGGCAGTTCCGCCAGGCGCTTGAAGAGGGCGATCTGAAGTTTCTTGCTGGTCGTTGGCTGAAGATTGAAGTGCGGGATCTCGCATTACAATGGTTTATGACAGTGGAAAACGGTAGGCTGGTGGTGAGCCAACAGGCGGACGCTGATGTCAGCTTCAGTGGTGATGCCAACGATCTTGTATTGATCGCTGCCCGTAAAGAAGATCCGGACACGCTGTTTTTCCAGCGTCGACTGCGTATTGAAGGGGATACCGAATTGGGCCTGTATGTAAAAAATTTGATGGATGCCATCGAGTTGGAATCCATGCCAACATTGCTACGAGTGGGTCTGCAACAACTGGCCGATTTTATTGAAGCAGGGCAACAAGAGGGCGCGGAGCAGACTTCCCGTGCCGTGGTATCGTGTTGATCCGTACCGAGATCCCAGTAGACGCACCGGGGATCGATAAACTGCTGCGTGAGTCTTTTCCCAGCGATGGGGAAGCAAAGCTGGTGCAACAACTGCGTGAAGACGGTTTACTGACGCTAGGTATCGTCGCGACCGATGATGAAGGTGGCGTGGTGGGCTATGCAGCATTCAGCCCGGTAGATATTGAAGGGGAAGATCGTCAGTGGGTCGGTTTGGGTCCTCTGGCCGTGAAAGAAGATTTACGCCGTCAGGGGTTGGGCGAAAAACTGGTATATGAAGGTTTGGACGCGCTGAATGAATTCGGCTATTCCGCCGTGGTGGTACTGGGCGATCCGGCATACTATCAGCGTTTTGGTTTCAAACCTGCGGCTGACGCTCAGCTATATTGCCGTTGGCCAGGTTGCGAAGCGGCATTTCAGGTTTACTCACTGGCTCCCGATGCTTTGGATGGAGTCACTGGCCAGGTAAATTACGCCGAAGCCTTTAATCAGCTGTAATTATTGCTGATTTTTCAGGTAACAGTAAATCTGCTACACAAGAAGGCTGGTCGCGTACCAGCCTTTCTTTTTGCTTTTTTGTCAGCTGTTTCAGGCGATATTCCAGTTTTAGCGCGGTGGAGCGATCGCCCGCCACGCAGTGAAAAACCAGGTTCAATTCTCCTTTTCCTCGCAAAGATTTAGCGCCTTTACCCGACTGATGCTGTGCCAGACGGCGTGAAACATCGGTAGTTATACCGGTATATAAACTGCCTGCGGCGGTACGAATCAGATAAATAGACCAGATGCTTTCCGACATAACGCTCTCTGTTGAATGAGGGGCGGGAATATTATCGTCGGAATCAGGACTGAAGCACGGTTTTTTTATCCGGTATGAAAAACCGGAGGAAACAACGCGGACGGCAAAGGGCTTGCCGCCCGTGAAGCTGCTGCTTATTTGGTTTTATCTGCCAGAGCAAAGCGAGGTGAAACCAGGCCGTAGAGCGTCCAGCCCAGGAAGGTCACAATCGCGCCCCACATCATGGCTTCCTGACCTGAGCTATACAGGGCGTAGAAGCTATACATGGCACCGATAAAGGCAATGATATTGGCTCGACGAGCCTTAGCTGCCGGTACGTTAGCGGCTTTTTGAATGATAACCAAAGCAGCCATAGACAAAATATATGGAATGATGTTGGTTACGACCGCCAGATTGACCAGCACATTGAACTGTTTATTCAGCGATGGGCTGATAGTCATCAGAGACAGGACGCTCTGAATAATGACGATGGTCAACATGCCTTTGATCGGCGCATTGGCTTTACTCACTTTAGAGAAGATTTTCGGGAAGAAACCTTCGTCCGCAGAGGATTTGAATACCTGTGCGATGGTGAACTGCCAGCCGAGTAGGGAACCTACGCAGGACATAATCATTAGCGCCATAATTATTTTACCCACGGCAGGGGTAAACATATAGGCAAATGCCAGACCGAAAGGCGCAGTGGAATTAGCCAGATCCATGTTTGGTACGATACCGGCAATCACGTTGGTCGAAATAATGTAGATAAAGGCCGCGCCTAAAGTACCGCCCAGCACGGCGATAGGAACATTACGCTCAGGATTTTCTACCGCATCGGTATTGGCACAGGCGGATTCCAGACCCAGGAAGGCCCATAGAGTCATGGAGATGGATGAACCGATAGCTTCAAAGGTTGGGAAACCGTGTGGGTTCCAGGAGGCGACATAGGCATCGGCGCTAAACCACCACCAACCGATAACTGAAATACCCAGCACAGGAATGATAACGCCCCAAATGGTTACACTACTGATTTGGCCGGTAATGCGTGCGCCGCCAAAGTTAGCGACTGTTGCTAACCAGAGGACGCCAATGGTCGCCAGACAGATCCCCAGCGGGCTGAGAGTGCTGCCCAGCAATTCAGTACCATAGCCAACGGCAGAAATAGCGATGGCGATATTGGCGATCAGCAACGATGCACCGTAGGTATAGTTCGCCATAAAGTTGCCGGATTTACCAAAGGCATATTCGGCGTAGCCGCCCATACCGCCAGATTTACGGCTGAACATGCCGCATTGGGCGAAAGCATAGGCCAGCGCCATGGAACCTACGGCGGTGACAAGCCAAGATACGATAGAAATGGTGCCGACTTCGGCGAGTTTAGTTGGTAGCATAATTATGCCAGAACCCATCATGTTAACCGCCGTCAGAATGGTTAACTGTACTACGCCCATCTTATTATTAGATTTACTCATATTATTTTCTCTTTTTATCTTTCAGAGACTGCGGAGATAAATATCCCCGCAGGTTTGAGTGTCATTTTTGGTGTTGTATAAATAAAATATTTATTATTTTTTCATCATGTAGCCGTAGGCGCGATTCCAGCCGTCTTCGTCTACTTGTAAATACACGCCTTGTAATTCTGGTGCAAAGCCAGGCAATAAATTGATGCTTTCTTCTAATGCCAGGAAATAACGTTGCGCTGCGCCACCCCAAACTTCCCCAGGAACGACACACAATACTCCCGGTGGGTAAGGAAGCGCGCCTTCTGCGGCAATACGACCTTCTGCTTTACATAATGGAACCAGCTCTACGTTGCCACGAACAAATTCAATATTGGCATCTTGCGGATTCATCATAACTTTCGGGAAATATTGTTTACGGAACATTTCTTTCTGCAATTGTTTTACGTCGTAGCTGACGTAAAGGTCGTGCATTTCCTGACACAGGCGGCCAATGGTGTAACCTTTATAACGGGCTTCATTATTGCGATAGACCGTTGGTAATACGTCGCACAACAAAGCATCTTCTTCAATGAAACGCTCGAATCGGGCGATTTGCGCAACCAGATGCTGCATTTTTGCCAGGTCTTCTGCAGGTGTTAATAAGAACAGAATTGAATTGAGGTCACATTTTTCTGGCACAATGCCATTTTCCCGCAGGAAATTAGCCAAAATAGTAGCTGGAATACCTGATTGAGTATATTCACCAGTATTGGTATCAATTCCTGGCGTGGTTAATAATAGCTTGCAAGGGTCAACAAAATATTGGGAAGCTTCATACCCTTCGAAAGCATGCCATTTCTCACCGGGAATAAAGTTAAAGAAACGCAAGTCTTGCGCCATGGTTTCAGTGTCATATTCTTGCCACGGTTTTCCGTCTACACTAACCGGAACGAAAGGCTTAATCATAGAACAGGTATTTAACAGCATTTTACGGGCTTCAATCCCGTTTTTAACACATTCCAACCACATACGGCGGCCGCTTTCCCCTTCATGCATTTTCGCATTGACATCCAGAGCGGCGAATAATGGATAGAATGGGCTGGTGGATGCATGAAGCATAAAGGCGTTATTAAAGCGTTTATGATTACAGTAACGATCCTGACCTTTAATATGTTTATCTTTTTTATGAATTTGCGACGTTTGAGAGAAGCCAGCCTGTTGTTTATGTACTGACTGGGTCACAATAATACCCGGATCGTTTTCGTTCAGCTCCAGTAATAATGGTGAACAATCCTTCATCATTGGAATAAATTGTTCGTAGCCAACCCAGGCGGAGTCGAACAGAATGTAATCGCATAAATGACCAATTTTATCGACAACCTGACGAGCGTTATAAATGGTGCCGTCGTAAGTTCCCAATTGAATAATTGCCAATCGGAAAGGACGAGGTGCATCAGCACGGTCAGGCGATACGCTACGTATTTGTTCACGCAGGTATTTTTCTTCAAAACAGTGGGCATCGATACCGCCGATAAAGCCAAACGGGTTACGAGCCGTTTCCAGATAAACTGGCGTTGCGCCAGCTTGAATTAAGGCACCGTGATGGTTAGATTTATGGTTATTACGGTCAAACAGAACCAGATCGCCACGGGCCAGAATCGCATTGGTTGCGACTTTATTAGAGGCTGAAGTCCCGTTAAGAACGAAATAGGTTTTATCGGCATTAAATACTTTTGCCGCGTGTTTCTGTGCATCGCAAGGCGCGCCTTCATGAATCAGCAAATCACCTAATTTGACATCAGCGTTACACATATCTGAACGGAAAATTGTTTCGCCATAAAAATCGAAGAATTGGCGACCTACCGGATGTTTGCGGAAGAATTGGCCGCCCTGATGACCCGGACAGGCGAAAGTAGAATTACCCATTTCAACGTATTTTGTTAGTGTGTTGAAAAATGGTGGTAATAGCTCATTTTCGTATTTTTCGGCAGCAGATTCTAATTGTTTACCGTAGAATCCGGTGTTGTCACCGCACAATTCAAATACGCCATTGAGGGAAGGCAATACATCATTATTTAGCTCTTCTTCGCAGCATACGGCAGCGAAAATAGGAATGTTAAACCCTAATTTATGAATGGAATCAATAACGCCATTATTTATATCTTGAACTGATAAAACCACCGCTGAAACATCGGTAAAATCAGTATGTAAAACATCAACAATTTCCCGCTGGGTTTCAAAACAAGAGATTGCTGAAGCACTTGCCGCAATATTTAATTTTTTCATTTTTGCTCTCTTTTATTTAGGGTGTATCAACCCGTCCAACTTGTAGGTGCGTTGGATTTCGTTTCATTAATTTTTTTGTATAGCAATCCACATCAATGACGTTGAGACATTAATTATTTGAAATGCTAATTTTCGCCTGCACTGTTTCTCACCTAAAAAATAGGCAAAGAATTTCTTAAGCCATTAAATCACGGCAAAAGTTCACATCACGAATTAATTGGATAAGTTAACGAACGATTTATTCCGACAGATGAAAAATGTAAATCTGTAGGTTAAGTAAATCGATAATTAAGCATCATTTTTGAAACAGACAATAGTTAACCGACGCCAAATGCATTCGCAATTTTCGCACAAGCTAAATATTGTGTTTATGACAATGACGATCCAATAAGTACGGATGTCATCGCAGGAGGGATATTATCTGTAATGGAAATAAGAGAAGTTAAAATAGCTACGATGAGCCGGCATCATAAGATGAGTTGTCCGCCTTATATGCGCCATCTTCTTGTTGTTATTTTCCATTTTCGTAACGTCTCTTTGTTTTTGAACAATGGGTTGATGCGGGCTATTCTAGCGATAACACTCATTCATTCCGTGATGTGCGTCACATTTTGTTCGGATTTTAAAATGTGTTTTGACTAAATCATGAATATATTTACTTCTTTATTCATCTATTTCGGTTTTTATGCGTTTTTATGATTATTTTCACGAGAGCGCAGTAAGTTATATTTAACATACCTGACACATAGAAATATCCTAATAGGTTTATTAATAGAATTGAGAGCGCACTCACCCGTAAATTGTTTTCTATTTGTTAATTCTGATTAATTAAATCTTAATCGAGATTTATCCCGTTTTTATGCATATAAATGCAAAATGGGTTTATATAAGAAATGATAGCTAAATCACTATTAGATACAATTTAGTTATGTCTTTCTGCTATTTCATCCACCGGATAACAGAACAATTAGTCCTGCCTGAAGGGAAATCTTGTCTGGCTCATTTCGCGTTTTGTGATCGGGTTCGGTTACACTGCAATGATAATACAGAGGAGCTCGCAGTGAATAATCCAGATGATTTACAGGTGATTAGCCAGTTTTTACTGAAGCAGCATGTGTTGACGCTGTGCGCAAGCCACGCGGGCGATATGTGGTGTGCCAACTGTTTTTATGTTTTTGAACCGCAGCAAATGGCGTTATTTCTAATGACGGAAGGCCATACTCGCCACGGTGAACTGATGCAGAAAAACCCTCAGGTGGTCGGCACTATTGCTACGCAGCCTCGCAGTGTAGCCTTGATTAAGGGAGTGCAGTACCGAGGAGAGATTAGTTTGCTAAGCGGTGATGACGATAAGTTGGCGCGTCAGCGTTACTGTCGGCGCTTTCCTATCGCAAAAGTAGCCTCTGCGCCGATCTGGCGGCTAAGTTTGCAAGATATCAAAATGACGAATAATACCTTGGGATTTGGCAAAAAGTTGTACTGGGTACGCGACTCCGCGTGAACCACCAAACATCTTGCTGGCTTTTGCCATAGTGCCATTTATTTCATTCGCGTATTGTCTTCACGGGAGCGTTGTCTCCATCCAAATATTATCTTTATCCGAATCGTGTTTTCATTTGGGTATTGTGGTGGAAAAGTATCCCCGTTGTTCTGGCACGATGTTTTCCCTGCGCGGTTTCTTCGATCCGGCTATTCTTATCTTATTCATGGGGTTAAGGAGATTTAATCGTGAAGGTTTTATTATTGGGCGCGAGCGGTCTGGTCGGTGGGGAACTATTAAGATTATTGCGGCTAGATGCCAGAATTAGCCACATCATTGCTCCTACGCGTAAGCCTTTGTCGGTAATGAATAAATTGACTAATCCACAGGCTGACGATATGAGTACTTTGCTGAAAACCTTAAGCGCTCCGGTAGATGCAGTTTTTTGCTGTCTGGGTACTACCCGTAAGCAGGCGGGGACTCAGGCGGCGTTTCGCGCAATAGATTATCGTTTAGTGGTAGAAACGGGGGAAACCGGCCTGCGACTGGGTGCGCGCCATTTGTTGGTGGTAAGCGCCATGGGGGCCAATCCGCATTCCTGGCTGCTTTACAGCAGAACCAAAGGTGAAGCGGAACGAGCGTTGAGTCAGCAAGGCTGGCCGCAACTCAGCATATTCCGGCCTTCTATGCTGACCGGTAAACGCCCGGTACCGCGTCTGACCGAACGTTTGACCGCGCCGCTGTTTGCAGTGCTACCGAAGAAATGGCGTTCAATTTCCGCAAAAAATGTGGCGCAGGCGATGTTGCAGCAGGCTTTTACGGTTGCTCACAGCGGCACCGTGATTATCGAATCGGATGCCATGCAGCCGGCGGGAAAAATTTCGGATAACCGATCTGCTTCCTAGAGTATGATCACCTGATTATCGTAGGCTGCGGCAACGCCGGCGGGCAGCAAGTTATTCATCAGCCAGCAATCCAACTGGTGGCTGACATGGGTGAGCAGGGTGTTTACCGGGCGTAATTGCCGGTGGATCTCCAAGGCCATGCTCACATCATTATGGTTGCGTGGAGCATTGGTTTGCGGCGGATGACTGCAATCCATCACCAGAAGATCTAACGGCAGCCGAGCCAGAAAAGCGGTGGTAGACTCTGGCAGACCGGCGGTATCGGTCAGATAGGCCAGCGTTCGGCGCGGACTTTGGTAGAGATAACCAAAGGTTGGTTTTGAGTGGTTGAGCGGCAGGGGCGTTATCTGTAAACCGGCGATGTCCAGCGGTTGAAAAGGAGTTAACGGCGGTTGGAAATCCAGTATTCCAGAGTGTTTGAACAGGTCGTCGCAGCCGTCGGCATCCGGCGGGCCGTAGACGGGAATTGGGCTGGAATAGCCCCAACGTAACGGAAATAACCCCTGAACGTGATCCATGTGATAATGTGTAAGCCAAAAACGCTGAATTTCGTCCGCAGAAAAACGCTCTCCTAACGTCGGTAAACCGGCATCAATAAAATGCGATTCTCCCTGATAACGCAGCATGGCGCTGCATGGACCACGCCGAAATCTGGGCTGCTGACAGGCGCGCTGGCAGGCTGGGCAATCGCAGCCGAATGCCGGAACCTGCTGTGCTCCGCCGGTTCCCAGAAGGGTTAGCTGCATTTTATTTTCCACTCATAAGCTCCTGCGAATGCGTATTTACCACCAGTTGAATCAGATTTTTCAGCCGGTGTAAGGTATCGGTTAGCGAACCATCATTATCTAGCCGTACACAATGGGCGGGTAAACGTTGCTGATAATGCGCAGCTCTTGCCAGACGTTGAGCGATTTGAGCCTCATCTTCGCGCCCACGCTGTAGTAAACGCTGCCGCAGAATTGCCGGAGACACCGCCAGGCAGACCGGCAGCAGTCGGTGCCCATAGCGTCGCTGAGCGTGGGAAAGATGCGCCCTTGAGCCATTGGCTACCACATCCAGCCCTTTTTCCAGCCACAGGTCTATTTCCGCGCCTAAGGCATAATGATGCTGATGTGCCTGCCAGCTTAAAGCAAACAGCCCCTGCGCCTGGCGCTGCAAGAATTCCTCCTCGCTCAGTGCAATATGATTTTCAGCACCGGCATCTGCTGGGCGAGTGATATAGCGGTGCGCTACCAGAATTTTATGTTGCTGGTCTTTGCGTAGCGCGGAAAGCAGGCAATCCTTGCCAGCGCCGGATGGCCCCATCAGATAGATTAAGTGCGCCATCAGAACACCCGAATGCCTTGACGCCAGACGTTTTGCACGTAGACGTGTTCGCCCTGATTTCTCGCCAAAACCAGATCCGCTCGCTTACCTTCTTCAATGACGCCGCGATCGGTTAATCCTAATGCGCGAGCCGGATTGCAGGTCACCAACGCTACCGCCTGTGGCAGAGAGAAATCGTTGCTTGCATCCTGAGCAATACGGAAAGCGGCATCCAGCAAACTGGCCGGATAGTAATCGGAAGAGAGTATATCCAACACGCCTAATGAGGCCAGCTTATGGGCGGCAACATTGCCGGAATGCGAGCCGCCGCGCACGATATTGGGCGCGCCCATCAGAACTTGCATACCGTGCTGATGAGAGGCTCGCGCCGCCGCTTCCGTTGTGGGAAATTCGGCAATAACGCTGCCTAGCGCCTGAGATTCAGCAACGTGCTCGGCGGTGGCATCATCGTGGCTGGCGAGAGAAATATTGCGCTGGCGGCAATGGGCTGCAATGGCACTGCGGTTTGGCGCCGCCCAGCGAGCAGATAGATTGATTTGTTCTTCTTCAAACTGCGCCATTTTTTCATCATTAAGATGATATTTGCCCTGATAGTATTCCCGATATTTTTCACGGGAGGCGAATTGACGCTGACCCGGCGAATGATTCATCAGGGAAACTAAAGATAGCTCGGGTTGATCCATCAGTTTTTCAAATAATGGCAGCGTGGTGTGGTGAGGCAATTCACAGCGTAAATGAATGCGATGTTCTGCCCGATTTAAACCAGCACGCTGACTATTCACCACCGCATTAATCATTTTCTGTAAATTCTCCAGCCGATGACCGCCGTCGCGCACATCGCCCACGGCCACCGCATCCAGCACCGTGGTCATACCGCTGGCAACCATGAGCGCATCGTGGCTGCTCATGGCAGAATGTGCGGGCCAGTCTACGTTGGGGCGCGGGGTGAAGAATTTGTCCAGATTATCGGTATGTAGCTCGATCAACCCAGGTAATAGCCAGCCATTGTCACCGTCAATGGCTTGAGGCAGTTGGCTGGGGCGATCGGTAAAACTGCGAATCATTCCGTCCTGGATCTCCAGCGATCCGGCTATCGTGCGATCTTGCAGAACCAGTTTCACATTATTGAGGATCATGCTGGGATCTCCTGAAGGGTGTCGAACTGGGGCGGCGTCATGATCTGCAAGCGATCGCTGACGTGCTGGCGTACGGCCTCATCATGGAAAATACCAACGATAGCCGCGCCTCGCTGTTTGGCTTCATCGATCAGGCTGACCACCGCAGCGCTGTTGACGTTATCCAGTGAAGCCGTTGGTTCATCCAGCAGCAAAATGGGGTAATCGACGATAAAACCGCGGGCAATATTCACACGCTGTTGTTCACCGCCGGAAAAGGTCGAAGGAGCCAGATGCCACAGACGTTCCGGCACATTTAAGCGAGTAAGTAATGATGCCGCCCGTTCCTGACAAATGTGGCGTTCAACGCCTAATTCCAGCAGCGGCTGCATCACGACATTCAGCGCACTGATACGCGGAATCACACGTAAAAACTGGCTGACCCAGCCCAGGGTGTGACGGCGAACCGCTAAAATCTGACGGGCTTCGGCATGCACCATATCGATCCATTCGCCCTGGTGTTTTATCCAAATATGGCCGCTGTCTGGCAAATAGTTGGCGTAAAGAGAGCGAAGCAACGTTGATTTTCCGCTGCCTGAATGGCCGTGCAGTACGACGCATTCACCGCTGTTTACCGCCAGTTCTGCCCGATGGAGTACCGGTAAGCGAATGCCCTGTTGCTGATGTAATACAAAGGTTTTACTGAGGTTTTCAACCCGTAATTGCTGATTCATTTTCTATTCCCGCAAAGGCCGAAGGGTGTCGCGTCAAGGTGTGCATCAGTTTTGCAGCACCGATGACACTAACAGTTGGGTATAGGCGTGATGCGGGTCGTCCAGCACCCGATCGGTTAAGCCACTCTCAATGACTTTCCCTTCTTTCATCACCAGCAGACGATGTGCCAGCAGGCGCGCGACGCCCAAATCATGGGTCACAATAACCACCGCCAACTGCATTTCCACGACCAGACTGCGCAGTAAATCCAGCAATCGCGCCTGAACTGAAACGTCCAACCCGCCAGTCGGTTCATCCATAAACACCAATTTTGGATGAGTCACTAAATTTCGGGCGATTTGCAGCCGTTGTTGCATGCCACCGGAAAACGTCGTCGGTAGATCGTCGAGGCGAGAAATCGGAATTTCGACGTCTTCCAGCCAGCGTCCGGCCTGTTGGCGAATCTCGCCGTAATGACGCTGGCCAATAGCCATTAAACGCTCGCCAATGTTGCCGCCCGCGGATACCTGCGGGCGCAGACCGTCGAGAGGATGCTGGTGAACCACGCCCCAATCGGTACGTAACAGGCGGCGACGCTGGCTTTCTGCCATCGCGTACAGATCTTGTTCTTGCTGCCCGTCGGGTCGATAAATGATTTGTCCCTGTTGGGGAGCCAGTCGCGCGGAAATGGATTTTAGCAGCGTGGTTTTCCCCGATCCGGATTCACCGACAATCCCCAGAACCTCACCGGGATAGAGCTGAAAAGACACATCGCTAAAACCTTTGCCCGGCGCATATAAATGGGTCAGATTTTCCACTGAAAGTAACGGAGTCGCGGCCAGTTGTGCAGGTTTCATCAGGCATTCACCTCGGATTGGCTGGCCGCAGCGGTATCGCTAAGCTGTTGTTGGCAATAATCGGTATCGGAACATACAAACATACGATTGCCGAGATCATCCAACACCACTTCATCCAGATAACTGTGGTGAGAGCCGCATAGGGCACAGGGTTCGTCCCATTGCTGAACGGTAAAGGGATGATCGTCAAAATCGAGGCTTTCCACTTTGGTAAACGGCGGAAGGGCATAAATACGCTTTTCCCTGCCTGCGCCAAATAGCTGTAATGCTGGCATCATATGCATCTTCGGATTATCAAATTTGGGAATAGGAGATGGGTCCATAACGTAGCGATCGTTCACCTTCACCGGATAGGCGTAGGTAGTGGCAATATGGCCGTAACGGGCGATATCTTCATACAATTTCACCTGCATCACGCCGTATTCTTCCAGCGCATGCATTTTGCGGGTTTCGGTTTCCCGCGGCTCGATAAAGCGCAGTGGTTCAGGAATGGGAACCTGAAAGATCAGAATTTGATCCTCCGCCAGCAAGGTTTCCGGAATGCGGTGGCGAGTCTGGATCAAAGTGGCATCGGTAGTTTTTTCCGTGGTGGCTACGCCGCTGACCCGCTGGAAGAAGTGGCGGATAGAAACCGCGTTTGTGGTGTCATCGGCTCCCTGATCGATCACTTTCAGGACGTCGCAGCGGCCAATCACGCTGGCGGTGAGCTGAATACCGCCGGTGCCCCAGCCATAAGGCATCGGCATTTCTCTGCCGCCGAACGGCACTTGATAACCGGGAATGGCTACGGCTTTCAGAATGGCTCTGCGAATCATGCGCTTGGTTTGTTCGTCCAGATAACCCAGATTGTAACCGGTGAGAACCTCAGTCATGGTGCGGCTCCTGATGTTCGGCCCGATACTCGCTGCGCAGGCGTTTCAGCAGTTCAAGTTCGGCCTGAAAATCAACGTAATGAGGTAATTTAAGATGGGAAACAAAGCCAGCGGCTTCGACGTTATCAGCGTGAGACAGTACAAATTCTTCGTCCTGCGCCGGGCTGGCGATGCTTTCCCCGTATTGCTGGGTTTGCAGGGCGCGATCCACCAAGGCCATCGACATGGCTTTCCGCTCCGCTCGACCAAACACCAGGCCGTAACCGCGGGTAAAATGCGGTGGACGATCTTCGGGATCGACAAACCCGTTAACCATTTCGCACTCGGTCAGCAGGATTTCGCCAATATCAATGGTAAACCCCAGCTCCTCTGGCGCGATCGACACCGTCAAATAACCGCTGCGGATCTCGCCGGCAAAGGGATGCGTACGGCCATAGCCGCGCTGGGTGGAATAGCTCAGCGCCAGCAAAAAACCTTCGTCGCCGCGTACCAATTGCTGCAAACGCGCAGAGCGATTGCAAGGGAAAACCGGCGGATTGCGGGTGATATCGTCGGGCTGTTGCCCGTCGTCTTGTTCCATTAATGCAAGCTGTTCCTGTACTAATAAATCAGACACATGGGCGCAGTTCTCCGGTAGCGCTTCTCCACCTTTGGGCGCAGCAGGCACATCGCCTGAGGCCAGCAGGGCGAAATCCAGCAGGCGATGGGTGTAATCGTAAGTCGGGCCAAGAACTTGTCCGCCGGGCAGATCTTTGTAAATTGCCGAGATCCGCCGCTCCAGACGCATATTGGCAGTATTCAGCGGCTGGCTGACGGCAAGGCGAGGCAACGTCGTACGGTAGGCGCGCAGCAGGAAGATCGCTTCCACCAGATCGCCTCCGGCCTGTTTGATCGCCAGCGCGGCCAGTTCAGGATCGTAAATTCCGCCTTCTGTCATTACCCGATCCACCGCCAGACCCAGTTGTTGCTCGATCTGCTCGCAGTCGATCGCCGGGATTTTTGGATCACCGCGTCGCTGGTGAGCCAAGAGTTGATGGGCGGCCTCGATGGCTTTTTCGCCCCCTTTTACGGCTACGTACATCAGCGCACCTCTACTTGGGTTGTTCGGGGAATGGCCATCAGATCTTCTCCACAGGCCAATAGGACATCCATTCCGGTGGGGAAAGTATTTGGCCGATTAATCAGATAGTTCAGTATCGCCGCAGGTAGGTGAGGAGCGATTTGACGCTGTTCTTCAATGCCGGGCCCACGCAGGTGTAATGGCGTGCCTTGTTGCAGGTTATCGACCTGAATAATCAGCGTAACGGAAAGCTCCGGCGACACTTCATCGCCCGTCGGGCAGATCTCCAACTGCTCAGCGGCTATGTGGTGACGAAATACCGCGAAAACCGCCTGCTGAGTGGCGATAGCTTCCGGCGCGCCGGTATGAAAACGTAGGTTTTGCCGAATCAAATCGTTATTTAAATCGCCATCCAGATAAACGGCGGTTTCCTGATCTGCCAGCGTCAGCAACACGCTGGTTGCCGCTGGGTTAAGTTCTTTCCAGCCCTGACGATGCGGCAGAGTGACCTGTATACCCGGTTCGCTGAGCGCTTTGAGGATTTGGCGAAAGGCGCGTTGGGAATCGTCAATGGGTTGATCAAAATGATTAAGCAGTGTCATCAGTCTTCTCCTCGCACTAAAGTGAAGAAGTCCACCCGGCTGGTGGCAATGGCGCGAGCCCGCTGCTGGTGGCGCTCTTGCTGCAATGCTGCCAGTGGGGTAATCACCGTTTTTTGCAGCAATTCGTGCAGCGCAGTTTGCTGTAGCAGGGCATCCAACAGCGCGCAGCGTTCGGCATGGGGTTTATTGCGTCCGGCAATGTAGCTATAACCATAAATTTCATCGTTTTCTTCCAGCCTGACTACCGCGCGAGTGATGGTCATGTCTCCGAGAATAAAGCGTTTCCCGGTAGCGCCCATTCTGGCCTGTAGCTGGTTTAGGCCGATTTCTGGCGCGCGGATAACCTGATAGCGCGGGCTGAGATTCAGCGTCTGCCAGTGAGCGAGCAGATCTTCCGGTTGGCTGTGAGCCAATACTGACATCCAGCCCTGCCGGGTAGAGTTACTTTCCATTTAATGCTCCATGGTCAGTTCGATCATGTCGGCACGGGTCAGGCTGACGGAGTACTCCGCAACCTTATTGCTACCGGCATGAATATTCAGAGTACGCACACACAGCAGAGGCGCGTGGGTGGCTATTTCCAGCAGACGGCTTTCTTTCGCCTGCGCGCGACGAGCGCTGATACGGGTCTGACTTCGGTTGAGGGATTGGCCCAATTGCTGGCTAATGAACTGATGCAAAGAGCCGGAGGAAAACTGCTGTAGCACTGGCCACCAGGTGAGATCGGGCAGATAGTGATCGATTACGCACACCGGCACGCCGTTAACCCGACGCAAAGTGCGTAGGTGAATCACATGTTCCCCTTCGAGCAGCGACAGCGCTTTGGCGATGTGATCGGTGCAAGGACGTAGCACCGCCAGCAACCGCTCGCTGGTGGGATCGCTGCCCTGTTGTAGCAGGTTTTGGCTGAATCTGGCCTGAGCGTGCAGCGGGTAATCGTAAGGGCGCATGAGCACCAAAATGCCAATACCCTGACGGCGCTGTAGCCAGCCGCGCTGCACCAGCTCATCTACCGCCCGACGCAGAGTATGGCGGTTAACCTGATAGCGATCCGCTAACTGTTGCTCAGAGGGCAGATAATCGCCGCAGCGATAGTTACCGCGCAGTTCTTGCTCCAACTGGGCGGCAATTTGCTGATAGCGGGTGGGAAAACTGGTCGGTTGTCTAGATAACTGCATGGCGGGTATAACCTCCATCAATGTAATAAGCCCAATCCCCTTTGCTGAACAATGTAGTGGAAGATGGGTAAGCGAAATCATGGGTTGGCTTCATGGAATTTACTCATCAACGATCTGCCAACTATGCTGGCAAGCTTTAATGACAGTTCGGTTATGCTCAGATGGCATAACGATGAATCTTTTTAGTTACGGGAAGAAGGAAGGAGACAAAAGAGGAAGTTTGTCAACGCTGAGAGGAAGATGAGTGATTTCATACGCATACTTTTTCTGTATGAAAAAACATCAAATAGATTAAAAATAAACACTCTGTTAACTGGAATGAAATATAAGTGCCTCTTACAATTAATTAGCGCCGCCTTGGCGTTATCAACGTAGGGGGTTGCATTATGTGCCCTAAAAATCTCGGCCGTTTGAGCAAAATAAGCCTGGCGATCCTCCTGGCTTGCTCATTGGCGGCATGTAGTGGGAGCGGTGGTGGCTCCAGCAACACCGCGAAAGGTAGTAGTGGTCAGACAACGGGTAGTACCGCCAGCGGTACGGCAACTAACGGCGGATTACTCGGCGGCGTCACTAATACGCTAACGGGTAACGCAGGGGCAAGCACTAACACCGCCACAAACGGTGGGTTATTAGGAACAACAATACTTAATAAATAACAGAACCTATTACGCTCCCCTGAAGCATTGGGGAGCGCTTCTTTTGCTCCATAATAAATTTATGCGCAAATGCAAATAAGGAAATGGACGATGAAGAACAGAATTTGGCTGTTTTTTTTATTCATTGCCGTGGCAGAAAATACCTTAGCAAATACCGTCCCGATGTTAATCGATCAAAATAACCCTTCAAGACTCGCGCGTGAAATACCCAAACCCCAACCGGCCAGACCGCAGCCTCCCGCGTTAAACACGCCAGCCCCTTCTCATGCGTTAACGCTAGATACACTCATAGACGTTCGCCATTTGGATTTCATTGGCGGCACTCGCTACGATGCTAAAACATTGCTGGCCCCTTTTGCTCCTTATATTGGGAAGAAGGTGCCGCTAAAGAATTTGATGGTTGCTACTCAGGCTATTACCAAATTATATCAACAGGATGGTTATGTATTATCCTACGCCTATTTACCGGCAGATAATTTTAATAACGGTACATTAAAAATAGGATTGGTTGAGGGATATATTGGCAATACGCTAATTAAAAGTGATAACGCCGCATTGGGGCGTTGGCTAACCAAATTATCCAAGCGCATTATGGCTGATAAGCCTCTCACCAAAGAGGTTTTCGAACGCTATACCATTTTAATGAGCAGAACGCCGGACGCGAAGGTTACCGCCACGGCGAAAAATCCTAACAATATCTACGGCGCTACGGTTTTGGAAGTTAAGGCCGATCATCCGCGTAGCTGGAATGTCAGCACCGCGCTGGATAGTCGTAAAGGCGTATATACCGGTGTACTCAATGCCACTTTTAGCGGTTTTACCGGTTATGGCGAACAGTTGGGCGTCGCGACACTATTGCCTATCAATAATAAAGATAACGATCGTTATCTAGGGCTGAACTACCAACAATATTTGGGTGATAACGGCCTGCTGATGCAGTTGAAAGGCAGTTACTATAAACAGAATCCTAAAGACTACACCGATGTTCTGACTTTGCAGCCGGACAATATTACCCTGTCAGCGCGCGCGGAGCAGACCCAATATAACGGCGGGGTAGTTTTCAGTTATCCACTGTATCTAACGCAGAAGAAACAATGGACGGTTAGCGGCGGTCTGGATTATGTGGATAAAAGCTACGATCTGAAATCCCGCGCCCGATTCAATAACTTCAATAATCAATTACGGGATTTGCCGGATCAAAATCAGAGTATGCATTACCCGGCGGCAGAAGTGGCGTTGTTGGGCTATCGGGAATATACCCAGGCTTATTGGAGTACCCGCTTTAGCGTTCGACAAGGGATTAACGGCGCGCTGGCAAGCAGCTCTACGCCTTGGGGGGATTTAGGATTCACTCGCTGGAAAGTGAATGGAGATACCGCCTATTTGTTCGCGGAGAAATGGCGTTTAAGCGCGTCGGCAGAAGGGGATTGGTCGGATAATGTGTTACCGGAAGCGGAACAGGCAACTTTTGGCGGGCTGCGTTATGGCCGCGGTTATCCTGATAGTGAGGCCACCGGTGACTATGGCTACGGCGGGCAGGTGGAAATGCGCTATATCCATAATCGGGAGGGGCAATGGCTGAAAACCATTCAGCCTTATATGCTGGTGGATACGGCCAGAACCTTCTTCAATACGCCGCAGCTACCGGCGAAGAAATTGGCGTCTTATGCCGTGGGCGTCACTTTTGGCGATAACAAACATTATTCTTTCTCACTGGAAGGCGCGCGGCCAATCGGCGATGTCCCAAGCGATAGTACTCGCCGTGACTGGCGTTTTAACGCCACCTTCACCTATAACTTTGCTAACTGATTTTTACATTATGATGGTGTGAGGAATGCTTCCGCGTAGTGTCAGCGGAGGCACAGTTTTATCGAGGTTTAACGCAGTTTATGCACGATTTGATTACTGCTGCCACGCCAAATTAGCGAGGGATCTTTGAGACCCTGCACAAATTTCCCGTCGATCAATACATTTATCAAATCCACCACTTCGCGCTGTTCATTGCTTAACTCAGCCAATTCGTAGCCAGTCCATAACCAGATATCTTTATTATCGCATTCGGCATGCACACGCTTAACCAGTGACAAAATAGCGGAGAGATTTTCTGGATGCAGCGGATCGCCTCCGGACAGGGATAACCCTTGGCGGCGGATGCGGGTGTCATTCAGATCCGCAATGATCTGGTCTTCCATCTGTATTGTGAATGGCTTGCCGGAATTGAGCCGCCAGGTGCTCTTGTTATAGCAGCCGGGGCATTGGTGTACACAGCCGGAAACAAACAGCGTACAGCGGGTTCCGGGGCCATTAATCACATCGACAGGATAGTATTGATGATAATTGATGATCTTTGTCCGACGTTAGTTGGTTAGATTTTCAGGGCGACCTATTGGCCGCCCGAATACTCTTAAATACTGACTGGATTAACCCAACTGGCCATTGGCCAGATGTTTAACCCGGCGCTTCACTTCTTCCTGCTTCCCGGCGTTGAACGGACGCGCATCCGGACTTCCCAAATAGCCACACACCCGGCGCGTCACCGAGACTTTGGACGGCTCGTGATTACCGCATTTCGGGCAGGTAAAACCTTTGCTGGTGCAGGAAAACTCACCGGTAAAACCGCATTCGTAGCATTCATCAATAGGTGTGTTGGTGCCGTAATAAGGCACGCGGTGATAGCTGTAATCCCATACGTCTTCTAGCGCTTTCAGGTTGTGCTGTAGGTTTGGATATTCGCCGTAGCAAATAAAACCGCCGTTCGCCAACGGTGGATAAGGGGCTTCAAAATCCAGTTTATCGTAAGGATTAACCTTCTTTTCCACGTCCAGATGGAAGCTGTTGGTGTAATAACCTTTGTCAGTAACGCCTGGAACAATGCCGAATTCGGCAGTATCCAAACGGCAGAAGCGGTCACACAGGTTTTCACTCGGCGTACTGTAAAGGCTAAAGGCGTAGCCGGTTTCATCTTTCCAGCTATCGGTTGCATCTTTCAGATGGGAAACGATGGCGATAGCTTTGTCACGCAGTTGCTGATCGTCAAAGACGTGGGTTTGATTGCCAAATAGCGCGTTAACCGTTTCGTGAATACCTATATAGCCCAAAGAAATGGAAGCTCGGCCATTTTTAAATATTTCTGCAATATTATCATCGGCTTGTAGTCTAACGCCGCAGGCTCCTTCCATATATAAAATAGGCGCAACCCGAGCTTTGATACCTTCCAGACGAGCAATACGTGTCATCAGGGCTTTTTTCGCCAGCGACAGACGCTCATCCAGTAACTGCCAGAAGCGAGCTTCATCGCCTCGGGATTCCAGCGCGATACGCGGCAGGTTCAGGCTGATAACGCCCAAATTGTTGCGGCCATCGTGGATTTCTTTGCCATTCTCTTCATAAACGCCGAGGAAGCTGCGGCAACCCATTGGCGTCTTAAATGAACCTGTAACTTTAACTACCTGATCGTAATTAAGAATGTCTGGGTACATACGTTTGGTCGCGCATTCCAAAGCCAGTTGTTTAATATCGTAATTTGGATCGCCAAACTTATAGTTCAGGCCGTCGCGGATGGCAAACACCAGTTTAGGGAACACGGCGGTTTTCCGGTTTTTACCCAGGCCGGCAATGCGATTACGCAAGATTGCCTGCTGGATCATTCGGGATTCCCAACTGGTTCCCAGACCAAAACCGAAGGTCACAAACGGGGTTTGTCCGTTGGCGGTATGCAGAGTATTCACTTCGTATTCCAGTGATTGGAAAGCGTCGTGACACTCTTTTTCGGTACGCGCCATGGCGTAGCCTTTCGCATCTGGAATTGCCCATTCTTCGGCTATACGCTGGTGTTTGTTGTAACTGGCGGTCACAAAGGGAGCCAGAATTTCATCAATTCGGTTGATGGTTGTACCGCCATAAATATGGCTGGCAACCTGAGCGATGATTTGGGCGGTCACCGCCGTCGCGGTAGAAATTGATTTTGGTGGCTCGATTTCAGCGTTACCCATTTTAAAGCCTTGGGTCAGCATGCCGTCCAAATCGATCAACATACAGTTGAACATTGGGAAGAAAGGCGAGTAATCCAGATCGTGATAATGAATTTCGCCGCGTTCGTGAGCCAGCACCACATCTCGCGGTAAAATATGCTGTTTAGCGTAGTGTTTCGCCACAATACCGGCGAGCAGATCCCGCTGAGTCGGAATCACTTTACTGTCTTTATTGGCGTTTTCGTTAAGCAGCGCCATATTGCTTTGCTCTACTAAACCACGAATTTCCTGATTCAGGCGACCGCGTAATTCTCGTGACACATCGCGATCGTGGCGGTATTCAATATAGGCGCGCGCCAGCTGTTTATAATCACCGGCCATCAGCTGATTTTCGACCGCGTTTTGAATTTCGCGGATATCGACCTGCGTTTGGTTTTCCATTTTTTGAGCGACCACGCGGGCGACGGTGGCACAATAATCCGCGTCTACCACGCCGACAGCCAGAGCTGCACGCTCCACGGCTTCTTTAATGCGCACCTCGTCAAAAGGTACCTGACAACCGTCCCGCTTAATCACTACTGGTTTCACGATGTGACTCCTGTTTCCCGTTATGCAGGGTTATCCACAAGGCAATCCCACAGCTGGAAAGGGCTGCGGAGGAATGTGGATGACACTGTGGATAACTACTATATATAGGTGTTTTGCTTTTGATAGACACTATATATGGGTTTAATCGGAAGTGACAGCCAACTTATTTGACTTAGGACAAGGAAATATTCTTTAGGTTTATTCCCTGTACAGTCGATCACAAATTTGAAATTTTTAGTGGATTTTTTGTCGAATCGCGAAAATGCTCTAGCAGAAAATCGACCCAAACCCGCACACGGGGAGGCAGATTTGCCGAAGCATAATACAGCCATAGCGGAACGGAGGCTGGCCAGTGTTTCTCCAATACCGGTTGTAAACGACCAGCAGAGAAATGGGCGGCAGTGTGCCACTTTGCCAGATAGGCAATACCCATATTCGCCAGAGTGGCATCCAGCATCATGGCGGGCTGAGAAACGATCAAACGTCCGGCGGGTTCAACGAATTTGACGCGGTGATCTTGTTGTAATTGCCATTTTACTACGCGGCCGGTTGCTGGATTGCGATGCAACAGCGCCTGATGCTGATATAAATCTTCTATGGTTTGCGGCGTTCCATTCTCGGCAAGATAATCGGGAGAGGCGGCCAGCACCATTTGCACCGGAGAGAACTCGCGGGCAATCAAGCGGCTGTCGGGATCGTTACGATTACCAATGGCCACATCAAACCCTTCCCCCACCAGGTTAACCACTCTGGCATCCAGCGAAATATCTAAATCGATTTGCGGATAACGGGCTAAAAAAGTCGGAATCAGCGGCATAAGCAGCTGGTGGGCAAATCCGGGGATCACGCTAATACGTACGGTGCCGCTGGGCTGCTGTTCCTGACTTTGGACACTTTCCAGCGCGGTGGATAATGCTTGCCACAGTGGCGCTACGCGGGCGAGCATCGCTTCGCCTTCATCGGTTAGTACTACGTTATGGGTATTGCGTTGAAACAGCCTGACGCCAAGTTTTGCTTCCAGTACGCGAACGTTTTTACTGATAGCCGCAGGCGTGACCCCTAGCTTGCGGGCTGCGGCGGAGAAATTATCGCTTTGAGCGGCGCTGAGAAAGGCGGGGAGTAAACGATGGAGATCCGAAGGCAGCGACATAATGGTTGATACCTTTAGTTTAAATTGATGTTGCCGATTACAGACTACACCAACATCGGGAGAAATGAAAAAATGACGTAATAAAACCGCAGAAGGAATCATTATGTCTCGTATTTTAGTATTAGCGGCACACCGTAATCCGGATGAGTCTCGTATCAACCGTCAGTTGATTGACGCTTTGCGTCCGCTGCCGAATGTCACCGTTCACGAGCTGATTCGTGCTTATCCAGATTTTAAGATTGATGTCGCTCGTGAGCAGGCGTTATTGGATGCGCACGATGTTGTGGTGATGATGTTTCCATTTTACTGGTACAGCTCGCCGGCGATTTTAAGCGAATGGCAGGATGCGGTATTAACTTACGGTTTCGCCTATGGCAGTGAGGGCACGCGGCTGCAAGGTAAACCGCTGAAATTGGTGGTTTCGACCGGTAGCCGAGCTCAGGATTATAGCGCTAATGGATACAATCGCTATCCGATTGAAAACCTATTGTTACCTTTCCACGCTACGGCCAATCTGACCGGGATGGATTTCCTGCCACCGTTTTTGATTCAGGGCACGAGCAATATAAGTGATGAAAAGTTGGTGATGAAAATCGAAGAAGCGGTGAAGGTCATAAAGGGGATGGAGTAGGGTTGGGTTGTTTGTAAGGAAGGGTTTTTGATTGTTTTTTAATCTCAGAATCAGCGCTGAGTTTTCCAAAGTCAAAATTGGATCAGGTTTCGCAAGCCGAATAGTTCGGTTTCTCCTCACTCGCCGTGGAGGCTTCCGAGCAGGGTTGGCCGTCGCCGCAACCCTGCACCCGCGTTTGGCGCGAAAACGGGGTTCTGCGAACGTCCCCTCGTGCACTCTTTGTCCGGCGAGCCAGTGCTAGATTGGCTTGCGGGCGTTATCAGGATGCCATCCCTCCTGTCGCTGCGGCTCAAGGTGCACTTTGAACCGCTGACGACCGTTCACTCTTGGCCTCATCCCAGCGCGGCCCACTTCCTGATTGCGTCTTAGTAAAATCAAAACCATTTTTTCTGAATCACAATTCGCCTTTTGCTTTGGATATCGCTTTTGGTCCAGATCTTGACTTGGACCTTTAAGAGCATATCTTGGCCGGCGTGATGAACGAGGTGTCCTGCGAAGCGGGTAGACAATGCAGGCAGACAATGTTGTGCGGAGGTGCGGATTGTTGAGGCTCGCGCCTATGAGCCTTAACTCGGTTGAGGCTGTGGAGGTGAAAAATTTACCAAGCGAATATCAACCGAAACCCGATCCGATTTCAGATTTGAACTGATTTTGACTTTAAAGCACATATTTCAGTGACCGAAGTTTGGAATTGGATCGGGTTTCCATTCAGAGAGTAACCAATAACACCTCAACCAAATGAATGCTCCGCAAGCTCCAAATCTCGGCGTGAATACTCTCGTACAATGTGACCTTTTTCCATCAGCGCGGCTCGTTCGGACATATGCGCTACTACGTCGTTGTCGTGGCTCACTAACAGGTAAGTCATGCCGTGTTCCCGTTTCAGCTTATTGAGCAGATTTAAAATCTCCGCCTGTACCGACATATCCAACGCGGAAGTGGGTTCATCCAATAGCAACAATTTAGGCCGTAACAGTAATGCGCGGGCGATGGCGATTCTCTGGCGTTGGCCGCCGGAGAACTGATGTGGGTAGCGATGCACCGCAGAGGCGGGCAATCCCACTTGCTCCAACGCTTCGCCGATGCGTTGCTGAATGTTCTTCTCGCCGTGAACTTTCAGCGGCTCCCCTAAAGTACGCTGGATACTGTGCTGCGGGTGCAGCGAAGCGTAGGGATCCTGAAACACCATCTGTACATCTTTACGTAACTGACCGGTAAAACGCTGGCTGGGGCGTAACGGTTGACCAAGCAAAGAAATCTCGCCCTGCCACTCGCGTTGCAAACCCGCCAACGTACGCAAAACCGTAGATTTTCCGCAGCCGGATGCGCCGATTAGGCTGAAAGTCTCGCCGGCTTCAACCTGAAAACTTACGGACTCTACGGCGGTTTTTACCTGATTCCCCTGCGGGAAACGGACCCGTAGCTGGCTAACTTCAATCAGTGCCATTCTGACCTCCGAACATATCCGCCTGACGATCCAACACTGGTAAATCAGTGCCGAAAGTGCTGGCATTTGGGCGACAGGCCCACAGCGTATGAGTATAGGGATGAGTGGAATAAGGCAAATCTGCCGCCAGACCTTGATCGACCAGCTTGCCCTGATACATCACCAACACGCGATCGCAATGCTCAGTGACCAAAGGCAAATCATGGCTGATTAGCAGCAGGCTCATGTTGCGCTGCTCGGTTTGCTCGACGATAAGCTCCAGAATCTGGTTGCGTAGTTTGGCATCTAGCGCAGAAGTTGGCTCATCGGCAATCAATACTCGCGGATTATTCACTAACGCGATGGCAAGCATTGCCCGTTGGCCCATCCCACCGGAAAGCTGAGCAGGATAGTGATGATAGTGGTCTTCAGTTAATCCCACCGATGCCAACGCATTCAGTACACGCTCATGGGTGTCTGCGCGGGTCAGGCTGTTATGTAACAGCAAGGATTCTTCAACCTGTTTGCCAATGGTTCGCACCGGATTTAATGCGTAACGCGGGTCCTGCAATACCATCGCAATATCATTCCCGCGTAGTTTGCTCCATCGACGTGGTTTTAACGTCAGCAAATTCTGTTGGATCGGATTCTGCGCATCCTCTGGATTTTCAGCGTAATAACACAACCGATCGGCGCTCACTTTGCCCGGCTGGCGCACTAATCCCATCAGAGAACGCGCGGTAATCGATTTACCGGAGCCGGATTCCCCTACCAGCGCCACGCGCTCGCGGCCAAGCTGGAAGGAGATTTTATCCACGACCCGCTGCTGGTGGAAATCAATGCTGAGGTTTTTCACCTCCAAACGCAGATCAGTCATGATGAGGGTCCAGTAAGTCTCGCAGGCCATCGCCTAACAGGTTGAAAGCCATGCTGCTGAGCAAAATCGCGCAGCCCGGAATGGCGGCAATCCACCATTGGTCGAATATCACCTGCATACCTTCGGCCACCATCGAACCCCATTCAGCCATCGGAGGACGAGCCCCCAGACCTAGGAACCCCAAACCTGCGGCTGCGAGGATAATTCCGGCCAGATCCAGCGCCAGTCGAACCACCGCCGAGGGCAGGCACATAGGTAAAATGTGTCCCCAAAGCAGACGTATGCCCTTGATACCCATCATTTCCGCTGCTGCCAGATAGTCACTTTTACGCAGTAGCTGAATCTCTGCCCGTGCCTGACGAGCGTAGGCTGGCCAGGTCGTCAGAGCCAGTGCCAATGCGCCATTCAGCAAACCGGGGCCAAGCATGGCGACAAAGGCAAAGGCCAAAATCAGACGTGGCATCGACATCACGACGTCAGTGATGCGCATTAAAACCTTCTCCAACCAGCCGCCGTGATAACCGGAAAGCACGCCGACTAACAATCCCAGCGGCAAAGTGATCACCGTGACTAAAAGCACTAAGCCCAGCGTTGGGCGCGTACCATAAATCACGCGCGACAGCATATCGCGACCGTAGCTGTCAGTACCTAACCAGTGGCCGGGTTCCGGTGGCAGCAACCGTTCGGCGGCGTTTTGCCAATTCGGGTTATGCGGTGCAAGCCAAGGAGCAAAAATGGCAATCAGCACTAACAGGGAGAGAATAAACAGCCCAATGCTGGCGGAAGGAGAGCTTTTCAGCGCACGAAAAAATTTCATTATCGACATATCAGCGCGATCTCGGATCTAACAGCTGAACCAGCAGGTCCGTCAGATTATTAATCAGAATAAAGCACATCCCCAGTAGCAGCGTGCCGCCCATAATCGCAGTGGTATCTCCGGCAAATAGCGCACTGGTGAGATAGCGCCCAATGCCCGGCCAGGCAAAGACCGTTTCTGTCAGCACTGCGCCTTCCAGCATGCCGGTGTACACGAGTGCGATGACGGTAAGCAGCGTGCCGCGAATATTCGGTAAGACGTGCATCAGCAGGATACGTATTTCGCCAGCGCCTTTGGCTCGCGCAAGGGTGACGTATTCTTTATTCAGCTCGCTCAGGCAGGCAGAGCGCGTCAGCCGGGTAATACTGGCCAGCGCATAGTAAGACAACAACGCCACCGGCAGAACCAAATGGGCTGCGGCATTAGCGAAAGCGCCGCTGTCGCCGGAACGCCAGGTATCAATCAGTGCGAAACCGGTTTTGGCTTCTACCGTGTATTGGTAAATATCATCCAGACGACCGGGGCCGGGGCTCCACTGTAGCTTGGCGTAAAACAGCAATAGCATCAGCAACCCTAGCCAAAAGATTGGTACTGAGTTGCCCAGCAGGGTGAAGAAACGAATGAGGGAATCGACTTTACTCCCGGCCCAGCGCGCGCAGATTAATCCCAGCAATACGCCGAGAGACGCCCCGATAATCAGTGATAACGTCGCTAACTCCAGCGTAGCGGGAAATGCGGTCAGTAAATCCTGCAATACCGGCTGCCCGCTGGAACTGGCAACGCCCAGACAGCCATGAGCCAGTTGGACCAGATAATGCCAAAACTGCACCGGCAGCGGTTGATCCAGTCCAAGCTGCTGCCTAACCTGTTGATAAGTCGCCTGACTGGCATGATCGCCGACGATTTGCAGCACGCGATCCACCGGCGACAGCGCTGACAACAGGAAAGTAATCAGCAACAGGCCGAATAGGGTCAGGGCGAGGCTGAAGATCCCTTTGATCAGCGCCCAAAAACGACGCCGGGGCAAGGCTCCCGGCGTATTATTTAAAGCTACGGACATGTGGCTATCTGCTCGCTTGTATTAAAAGTTATCCCAACCGGGTACGCGGGTACCTATTTGCTGACAAGGTCGTAATAAACCATATCGGCATTCAACCCTTGTTGATAGCCTTTCACATTATCCCGTAACACAATTTGCGTTTTGGCCTGATCGATAAAGATATAAGGCGAATTTTGCAGAAGTTCCTGCTGTAGCTTGGTATAAAGCTGGATGCGCTTGGCGGGGTCGGCTTCGGCAACGGCGGCAAGCGTTTGTTTATTCAACCCAGGAATTGCCCAACCGTTTAAACCGGCGACGGTGCTGCTTTTGCCATCGTTATAGGCAAAAGCGCTAGCGTTGGAATGAGCGTCAAAATAGTCTGGAATCCACAGGCGAATCGCAGACTGATGCTGTTTGGCGCGAACCCGGCCATAAACCTGACTACCGGCGGCTGGCAGCAGTACTAATTTAACGCCGCCCTGAGCGAAGCTGGCCTGTAAAGATTGGGCTATGGTGATAAACGGCGGTTTATTTTCCACATCCAGCGTCAGAGTCGCGTTTTTAATACCGGCTTTCTGTAGCAAGGCTTTGGCTTTGGCAGGATCGAAAGTAAACGGCGTTTCTTCCAGCGCACCCGGCAAACCGACCGGCAGGAAGCTTTGATGCACAAAATACTGTCCCTTCAGCAAATCTTTGGTAATGCCTTGGTAATCCACCAGATAGCGAGCTGCTTGCCAGAATTCTGGCTTGCTTAACATTGGGTTAGCTGGATTAGCGGTGTTAAAGACTAGATAGTTTTGTTCGGCCGACGGGATTTCGACCACTTTAACGCCAGCCTGAGTTTTCAGCGCGGCGGTCTGATCCGGCCCCAGTTCCCGAGCGATATCGGCATCGCCCTGTTGAATCAGGAGGCGGCGAGCGCTTGGATCGGGAACGTTCTTGATAATAATGTTTTTTATCAGCGGCTTATTGCCCGGCGAGGTTGGGTTGGCGTCTAACACAATGGCCTGATGAGGTTGGTAAACCCGCATTTTGAACGGGCCGCTGCCGGCAGAATGCATTTTCAGCCAGGCGTTACCGAAATCACCGTCTTTTTCATGGGGAGCCACCGCCACTTTATCCACGATAGAGGCAATAGGCGTGGACAGAATATTCAGCGCTACCGCTGGGCTGACATCGGCGCTCCAGCTTAGTTGTAGGGTATTGTTATCAACTTTCTTCAAATGCTTATCGATACTGTCCGGCTCCCAGCCGAGAACGTTCAGGATAAAGGCCGGTGAACGGTTCATTTTAACCGCGCGAGTAAAGGAATAAATAACATCGTCGGCGCGCACAGGATTACCGGAGGCAAAAGTTGCGGCGGGGCGCAGTTTTACCGTCAGGGTTTTATTGGCGGCGTCACCTTGCCAGCTTTCCGCCAAAACAGGGATCACTTTGGCCGGATTTTCCCGATCGGCCTGCATCAGGCGCTGATACAAACTTGGGACGGTCTGAATGCTGGATAATTCGTTACTTTCTGCGGGGTCGAGGCTGACAATATCATCCAGTGACTGGACCACCACCAAGGTATCCGGCGGTGTCGCGGCCTGAACGCTGGCAGACAAAGTTGCCGCAACCAGCAACGACAGAATTCTTGCTTTCATTAAAACACTCCCCGAATAGACAGATAGTCTCAGCCAGACAGAACGATGAGGTAAATAAATTATTTTTAAATTATTTAATCGCATCGCACGATAGAAGCTTTGCTGTCTGTGGGCAAAGTCTCAAGGGTTATTTCATATAACTATCTAGACTATAGACGGAGTTTCGGATCTATAAACCGATGTATTTATCGTCGGTGGACGTTAAATAACCCTGAAATCTTGATGTGTGTTAGCTTTCGAGAATCATGATTTGATTATAATGAAACAATATTTCACTATAATTCGAGTATCTAAAAAATGATTACTGGGAATATCCATCATCTCGATTTACTCCCTTATTTTCCCCAACCGTTGCGTGCTGCCATTGAATATGTAAAGCAGCATATCAACGCAGAAACTCCGCTGGGTAAGCATGATATTGATGGCAACAATCTGTTTGTACTGGTTTCCAACGACTGTACCGATTGGCAGGAAAATCGTCGGGCGGAATATCACGCTAAATATCTGGATATACAGATTGTTCTGGCGGGTCAGGAAGGTATGGCTTTTAGCAACCTCCCAGCGGGAGAAACGGAAACCGATTGGCTGGCCGATAAAGATATTGCTTTTTTACCGGTAGGAATAAGTGCACAAAATGAAAAAATGATCTTGATGCAGCCCAGTGATTTTATCGTGTTCTATCCGGGAGAAGTACATAAGCCGTTGTGCGCGGTGGGGGAAAAGGCACATGTAAGAAAGGCGGTGGTGAAGATGAACGCAAGTTTGTTGCTTTAGTCTGGTTGGGTGTTTGATAGGGGCGATTTATTTCAGTGGTGAATTGAGCCGTAGCCACTTCAATCTAATTAAAGCACCTTCTGGACGGGTTTTAATAATCCGCCGTCCTTGGCGGATTATGCTGAATAGCGTAAATACTTAATCCGCGGAGAGTGTTGCTACCATCACGGCTTTAATCGTATGTAACCGGTTTTCCGCCTGATCAAACACAATACTGTGTGCAGATTCGAACACTTCTTCGGTCACTTCCATACCTCCTGGCATAGTGTATTGCTCGGCTAATTGCTTGCCCAGTGTGGTTTGGTCATCATGGAAAGCCGGCAGACAGTGCAGGAATTTGACCTGCGGATTGCCGGTCAGCTTAACCACGTTCATATTGACCTGATAAGGCTTGAGCAAAGCAACTCGCTCGTTCCATACCTCCTTTGGCTCGCCCATGGAGACCCAGACATCGGTATAGAGGAAATCAGCGCCTTTCACGCCTTCGGCTATATCTTCAGTCAGAGTGATTTTTCCGCCGGTTTTCTGCGCCTGCGCCTGACAGGCCGCGACCAGTTTAGCATCCGGCCAGCAGGCTTTTGGTGCCACCAGCCGTAAATCCATTCCAACCAACGCAGCGGCTTCCAACATGGAGTTGCCCATATTGTTACGAGCATCACCCAAATAGGCGAAAGTCATTTCTTGCAGACTCTTTTTTGGCAAATGTTCCTGCATAGTCAGTAAATCAGCCAGCAATTGAGTCGGATGGAATTCGTCGGTTAAGCCATTCCATACCGGGACGCCGGCAAACTCAGCTAGCGTCTCAACGACCTGCTGCCCGAAACCACGATACTGAATACCGTCATACAACCGGCCTAACACCCGAGCTGTATCTTTAATTGATTCTTTATGCCCAATCTGGCTACCGCCAGGCCCGAGGTAAGTGACGCGAGCACCTTGGTCATATGCGGCAACTTCGAAAGAGCATCGGGTACGAGTTGAGTCTTTTTCGAAGATGAGCGCGATATTCTTACCTGCCAGTTTTTGTTTCTCTGTGCCTGATTTTTTTGCCTTTTTCAATTCTGCAGCCAAATCAAGCAGTGTGGTAATCTCGGCGGGGGTAAAATCCAGTAACCTCAAAAAGTGACGTTTGTAGAACTGACTCATAGCGCTCATCTCCATGCATTCCGAATAGTCTAATTGAATTTAAATTCAACTTATACGTATAAATATTCAATTGCAACTACAAAAGATAAATCTTTCTCGTTTATAGTGGAGGCATTGGCGGCGGTGTGGGAAAATAGGGCTATATAACGCCCATTGACTGAGGATAAAGGCATGGCAAACCGCGAAAAACTGGATGAGCAACGTGATGAGACCCGCCTGATCATCGAAGAATTACTGGAAGATGGCAGCGATCCTGACGCGCTGTACACCATTGAACACCATCTTTCTTCTGAAAAGTTTGAAGTGCTGGAGAAAGCGGCGGTTGAAGCTTTCAAACTGGGTTACGAAGTGACTGATGCAGAAGAGCTGGAAGTTGAAGATGGCTCCGTTGTGATGTGCTGTGATGTGATCAGTGAAGTGGCTTTAAACGCCGAACTGATTGATTCTCAGGTAGAACAGTTGGTTGCATTGGCTGAAAGCTGTGGCGTGAACTACGACGGTTGGGGAACTTATTATGAAGACCCGAACGGTGAAGATGACGAAGACGGCGAGTACGATGACGAAGAACTGATTGATGAAGATGACGACGGTAAACGTCATTAATCTGCCGCTTTGAGTTTTATCTAATAAACCCGCGCTGTTGATAGCGCGGGTTTTTTTATTCTATGAATAAGTGACTTAATTACATTAAATCGAGAGACTACAACATTTTCAACATAGTCACTTCGCAATCCACATGACCAGTCGCACCCATTGGCCCGTCGATGTGTTCGAAGCCTAATTTTTCATATAAGGCGACGGCGCTGGTCAGGCTGGCGGTTGTTTCCAGATAACAGCGGCTAAAATCATGCTGACGAGCAAATTCCAGCGCCTGTAATGCCAGTTGTTTCGCCAGACCTTTCCCACGTAGAACCGGCAAGAAATACATTTTTTGCAATTCGCAAACATCGGCTTCGCCACATGACAAAGGCGCTACGCCACCGCCACCGGCAATACGGCCATCGACCTCGATAACCCAATAAGCGCTACGTGGTTGGCTATATAGCTCATGCAAATGCTCCAGATTTGGATCGGAGACGGTATAACCTTTATCCGCCGTCAGGCCGAATTCGGCAGAAACATCGCGGATAACGTTGGCAATGGCAAGGTTGTCTTCTGCCACGATAGGACGAACCAGAAGTCGCAAGGGAGTGGCTGTGGTCATGGCATAGTTACTCAGCAAAAATAGGTGGAAAGGCGTGCTCTGAGGACAGGTGCCCAGCAGTGTGTACTGACCAGCGAGTCTGTAGTGCTCTGTAATACCATCGAATACCGCAGTAATGCAACTATGCCCTTCGTACTTGGCGCTGCAGGGGTGTTGGCTGCGTCCACTCACCCGAATCACTTACTGATGTAAGCTCATCGGGATTCGTTCACTGGCCGCCTACCTGCAACCCCAATTACTTGGGTATAAACGTTATATATTGGGCGCTGAAGGGGTGTTGGCTGCGTCCACTCACCCGAATCACTTACTGATGTAAGCTCATCGGGATTCGTTCACTGGCCGCCTACCTGCAACCCCAATTACTCGGGCATAAACGTTATATATTGGGCATAGAGATTTATAACGAATGGCATAGAAGTATTCGCTGTTTTCACTATAAAACTAAAGCCGCAGGGATGAGCTGCGGCTTCAGATTTTTGGGATATAAATATCCCGCAGTTCAAGCTGGGTGAAGCTCAGACTACTTTACAGCGCCGCGATAGTGGCCTGCTGCTCAATCAGTTTTACTTTCGCTTCGGCACAGGCAGCCAGTCTCTCACGCTCTTTAGCAACAACGGCTTCTGGCGCTCGTGCCACAAAACCTTCGTTACCCAGTTTGCTTTCGATACGCTCGATTTCAACATCAAGCTTGGCCACTTCTTTTGCCAGACGGTCCAGCTCTACGGCTTTGTCGATCAGACCGGCCATTGGAATCAGCACTTCTGCGCCTTCAACCAGCTTAGTCACGGACAATGGCCCTTTATCCCCTTCAGGTAACAGGGTGATAGAGGAAAGACGCGCCAACGACTGGATAAAGCTCTGGTTTTCCAGCACTCGGCGCTGAGCTTCAGCGCTGGCGCCGCGTAGCAACACTTCCAGTGGTTTACCCGGAGAAATATTCATTTCTGCACGAATATTACGCACCGCAATAATGGTCTGCTTGATCCATTCCAAATCGCTCAGGGCTTTTTCATCAACCTGGCTGGCGTCATATTCTGGGAAAGGTTGCAGCATAATGGTGTCTGCGGTAATGCCCTTCAGCGTTTTCACTCGTTGCCAGATGGTTTCCGTGATGTAAGGAATGATTGGATGCGCCAGACGCAGCAGAGCTTCCAGCACGTTAATTAGCGTGTTACGCGTGCCGCGCAGCTCCGCCTCAGAACCGTTGCTCATTACCGGTTTGGTCAGTTCCAGATACCAGTCGCAGAATTGGTTCCAGGTGAATTCATACAGAATACCCGCAGCCAAATCGAAACGATAAGTATCCATCGCTTCACGGTAGGCTTTCACCGTCTGGTTGAATTCAGCCAGAATCCAGCGGTCAGCCAGTGACAGCACCATTTCGCCGCCGTGTTGGCCGCAATCCTGATCTTCGGTGTTCATCAACACGAAGCGGCTAGCGTTCCACAGCTTGTTACAGAAGTTACGATAACCTTCCAGACGCTTCATATCCCAGTTAATGTCGCGACCGGTTGAGGCCAGCGCCGCCAGGGTGAAACGCAGGGCGTCGGTACCGTGCGGCTCAATGCCGTTCGGGAATTGTTTTTCGGTACGCTTGCGGATTTTCTCAGCCAACTGCGGCTGCATCATGTTACCGGTGCGTTTTTCCAGTAATTCTTCCAGCGAGATACCGTCAACCATATCCAATGGATCGATAACGTTACCTTTGGACTTGGACATTTTCTGCCCTTCGTCATCGCGGATCAAACCTGTCATGTAGACGGTTTTGAACGGTACCTGCGGCTTGCCGTTTTCATCTTTCATAAAGTGCATGGTCAGCATGATCATGCGGGCAATCCAGAAGAAAATAATGTCGAAGCCGCTGACGATAACGCTGGTCGGATGGAAGGTTTTCAGCGCATCGGTCTGCTCTGGCCAACCCAGAGTAGAGAAGGTCCACAGACCGGAGGAGAACCAGGTATCCAGTACGTCTTCGTCCTGACGCAGAGCAACGTCTGCACCCAGATTGTTCTCGCGACGCACTTCCGCTTCATCGCGGCCTACGTACACTTTGCCAGCTTCGTCGTACCAGGCTGGAATGCGGTGACCCCACCACAGCTGACGGGAAATACACCAGTCCTGAATGTCACGCATCCAAGAGTAGTACATGTTTTCATACTGCTTAGGTACGAACTGGATATCGCCGTTTTCAACCGCTTCAATCGCGACTTTCGCCAGCGGAGCAGTACGGACATACCATTGGTCGGTCAGCATTGGCTCGATAACCACGCCGCCACGGTCGCCGTAAGGAACGGTCAGATCGTGAGGTTTGATTTCTTCCAGCAGACCCAGTTTGTCGAACTCGGCAACGACGGCTTTACGAGCGGCAAAGCGCTCCATGCCTTGGAACGGTTCTGGAATCGCACCGCTGTATACATCGGTGACTTCACCGTTGGTGTCGAATACTTCGGCTTCGCTACGGATATCACCGTCGAAAGTTAGAATATTGATCATCGGCAGGGCGTGACGTTTACCGACTTCATAGTCATTAAAGTCATGGGCTGGGGTGATTTTCACACAGCCGGTGCCTTTTTCCATATCGGCGTGTTCATCGCCGAGGATCGGAATGCGACGACCTACCAGCGGCAGGATCACTTCTTTACCAATCAGATCCTTGTAGCGCGGATCTTCTGGGTTAACGGCGATGCCGGTATCACCAAACATGGTTTCCGGACGGGTCGTGGCAACAACCAGATAGTCTTTGCCTTCTGCGGTTTTCGCGCCGTCGGCCAGCGGGTAACGCAGGTGCCACATGGAACCTTTGGATTCGCGGTTTTCCACTTCCAGATCGGAGATCGCGGTGCGCAGTTTTGGATCCCAGTTCACCAGGCGTTTACCGCGGTAGATTAGATCTTCTTTGTGCAGACGGACGAACACTTCTTTGACCGCGTTGGACAGGCCATCGTCCATGGTGAAGCGCTCGCGCTCCCAATCCACGGAGTTGCCCAAACGGCGCATCTGACGAGTGATGGTGCCGCCTGATTCGCCTTTCCACTGCCAGATTTTGTCGATGAAGGCGTCGCGACCGTAATCGTGGCGAGTTTTGCCTTCTTCAGCAGCAATTTTGCGTTCTACAACCATCTGGGTCGCGATACCTGCGTGGTCAGTGCCGGCCTGCCACAGGGTATTTTTCCCCTGCATGCGCTGGTAGCGGATCAGCGTATCCATAATGGTTTGCTGGAAAGCATGACCCATATGCAGGCTGCCGGTTACGTTCGGCGGCGGGATCATGATGCAGTAGCTTTCTTTGCTGGTATCGCCGTTCGGCTTAAAGTAACCCTGCTTTTCCCAGTGTTCGTAGAGCGGTTGCTCAATCTCGTGCGGACTGTACGTCTTGTCGAGGGAGTTGTTTGTTTTTTCCATTTTATTTATTTGTTCAGTGAGTTGGCGGCGTTGCCGTGGTCAAATGGAAGCCGACGCTGCGATATGACTTATATCGGTCGCGCGCCAACTGTTTCAAAGTTTCTTCGTAAGGAACGAAGTCTATCACTTCATGGAAAGCGGTGGCAAAACCTGCGAACTCCGGTAGCAGGCTAATCAGCAGGTCGCGCGGTGAATTTCCACGTCTCTCCGGCCAGGCCAGCTCCACCGGTGCGCCGTACTTTGGCCCTTCGCCCGCTAAATTATGCGGAACAAATTGCTCCGGCGCTCGTTGCCACAGGGCCTCGTCAAGACGTTGAGCCTGTTCCTGACTTTCACATGCGATCAGCACCCGTTTGCCCGCCCGCCAGCGTTCAGCCGCCAGATCGCATGCCAGCGCCTCATGGGCTCGCAGCTCGCCGGAAGGTTGATCGTGATCGAGAAGATAGAAGGTTGCGTTTTTCATAGGCTCTCTACGACGTTAAGGGCACGAAGTGTGCCCTTAAGATAACTCGGTGTATACCCTTGTCTCTGAAGTAACAGGGGGATTCTCTGTTACTTCAATGAGTTCGGGTAGATATCAAACGATTAATCGTCGCCGTTCAGACCTGCGCGATTCAACAGGAACTGCGACAACATGGCAACCGGACGACCGGTAGCGCCTTTGTTTTTTCCTGAACGCCATGCGGTACCCGCAATATCCAGGTGAGCCCAAGTATATTTACGAGTAAAGCGCGACAGGAAGCAGCCCGCAGTGATAGCTCCGCCAGCGCGTCCGCCAATGTTCGCCATATCGGCAAAATTGGAGTCCAACTGTTCGTAGTACTCATCGCTTAGCGGCAAGCGCCACGCGCGGTCACCGGCTTGTTCTGAGGCGCCAATCAGCTCGTGAGCTAATGGATTATGGTTCGACATCAAACCGGTAATGTGGTGACCCAAAGCCACCACGCATGCGCCGGTCAGGGTGGCAATATCAATCACCAGCTCTGGTTCGAAGCGTTCAACGTAGGTCAGAGTATCACACAGTACTAAACGGCCTTCCGCATCGGTATTCAGCACTTCTACCGTCTGGCCGGACATAGTCGTTAACACGTCCCCCGGGCGATAAGCCTGCCCGCCCGGCATGTTTTCACAGCCCGCCAGCACGCCGATAACGTTCAGTGGCAATTGCAGCTCTGCCACTACGCGCATCACGCCATACACGGTGGCGGCGCCACACATGTCGTATTTCATTTCGTCCATGCCTTCGGCTGGCTTGATAGAAATACCACCGGAATCGAAGGTCAGCCCTTTGCCAACCAGCACAATTGGCTTAGCGTCAGCATTCGGATTACCTTTATATTCAATCACCGACATCAGGGATTCGTTCTTAGAACCTTGCCCCACGGCCAGATAGGAATGCATGCCCAGTTCTTTCATCTGTTGCTCACCGATAACGCGGGTGATGATGTTAGTGCTGAACGCATCGGCTAACTGACGAGCCTGAGAGGCCAGGTAAGCGGCGTTACAGATATTTGGCGGCATATTGCCCAGGTCTTTTGCCGCTTTGATACCGGAAGCCACAGCCAAACCGTGCTGAATTGCGCGCTCTCCGCTGGTCAGTTCGCGGCGGGTTGGCACGTTGAATACCATTTTACGCAGCGGACGGCGCGGCTCGACTTTATTGCTTTTGAGCTGATCGAAGGTGTAAAGGGTTTCTTTTGCCGTTTCTACCGCCTGACGTACTTTCCAGTAGGTATTACGGCCTTTGACGTGCAGTTCCGTCAGGAAGCAAACGGCTTCCATCGAACCGGTATCGTTAAGGGTATTGATGGTGTTTTGAATCACTTGCTTATATTGGCGTTCATCGAGCTCACGCTCTTTACCACAGCCAATTAACAGGATCCGCTCGGAGAGAATATTAGGCACATGGTGCAGCAGTAATGTCTGACCCACTTTGCCTTCAAGCTCACCGCGGCGCAACAAAGCGCTGATGTAGCCATCACTAATTTTGTCGAGTTGTTCGGCGATCGGGGATAGACGGCGAGGTTCAAAAACGCCGACTACAATACAGGCACTGCGCTGTTTTTCCGGGCTGCCGCTCTTTACACTGAACTCCATGCACTCTCCTGAATCTTAAAGACAAAGGCGGGAGCTACCGCTAGAATGTAGCGCTCCGCAACGATCTCTCTCCGTTGTGTTAACGACGTGTGTTAACCTGAACGGCATAAGTTGTTTTGTTTTGGCGACTATAAGCATGTTCCTATAGGACACCTAAACGCTAGATGCTGTAATACAATTTTAGCTGTGAAGGTTGCCATATGATGAGAATAAATGGCGGATTAGCGATGAAACTATCGATTTTCCTGCAAAAAGACAAGTTTTCACAGGCGTATTAGCGTGATCATCATTAGATATCTGGTACGGGAAACACTCAAAAGTCAAATTGCGATTCTATTCATCCTGCTACTGATCTTCTTCAGTCAGAAGTTAGTACGGGTATTAGGTGCCGCAGTTGACGGTGAGATTCCGACAAATTTGGTTTTATCCCTCCTTGGACTCGGCGTGCCGGAAATGGCGCAGCTTATTCTGCCGTTGAGCCTATTCCTCGGCCTGTTGATGACCTACGGCAAACTGTATACGGACAGCGAAATCACCGTTATGCACGCCTGTGGGTTAGGCAAACGGTCTTTGATTGCCGCCGCATTAATCTTATCGATGCTAACTTGTGGTCTGGCTGCGATTAACGCCATTTGGCTCGGGCCGTGGTCGTCAAAGCATCAGGATGAAGTCTTGAATGATGCTCGGGCAAACCCAAGCCTGGCAGCGCTGGTTGAAGGCCAGTTCCAATCCTCGCAGGATGGTAACGCGGTGCTGTTCGTCAGCAGAGTTAGCGGTAAAGAATTCCAGCGCGTGTTCCTCGCGCAGCTACGCCCAACTGGCAATCAGCGTCCATCCGTAGTGGTGGCCGACAGTGGCCACATGATGGAGCGCCCTGACGGTTCGCAGATGGTATTGCTGAATAAAGGTACTCGCTACGAAGGCACCGCGCTGCTGCGTGATTTCCGGATTACCGACTTTAATGATTATCAGGCGGTCATTGGCCATCAAACCGCTCAGCAGAACAATAATATTGCGGAACAGATGTCAATGAGCGCCCTGTGGCATTCTACCGATCCTGACGCGCGCGCCGAGTTCCACTGGCGGCTAACGCTGATTGTTTCCGTGGTTATCATGGCATTGCTGGTTGTTCCGCTCAGCGTTGTCAATCCACGGCAGGGGCGTGTGCTCAGTATGCTGCCGGCTATGTTGTTGTATCTGATTTTCTTCCTGCTGCAAAGCTCTCTGCGCTCCAATGCGGGTAAAGGAAAACTGGATCCGTTGATTTGGCTATGGGCAGTGAACTTCGCTTATCTGGCGCTCGCGCTGATCCTTAATGTGTGGGATAGCTTGCCAGCTCGTAAATTACGAGCGCGTTTGAGAGGGGCTG
The DNA here is from genome assembly GCF_003634395.1 of Yersinia sp. IP36721. NCBI lineage: Bacteria > Pseudomonadati > Pseudomonadota > Gammaproteobacteria > Enterobacterales > Yersiniaceae > Yersinia > Yersinia sp. IP36721. The sequence goes on along the minus strand of NZ_QCZL01000009.1, from coordinate 19,797 downwards.
CCTGATGTTTGGCGTATTAGACCGTTATATCGGACGAACCATCCTCAACACCATCCTGATGACGCTATTTATGCTGGTGTCGCTATCGGGCATCATCAAGTTTGTCGATCAGCTGCGCAAAGTTGGGCAGGGGGAGTATTCGGCGGCTGCGGCGGGGATGTATACCTTGCTCAGCGTGCCTAAAGATATTGAAATCTTCTTCCCGATGGCGGCGTTACTTGGCGCTTTGCTCGGTCTGGGAACTTTGGCTACGCGCAGTGAACTGGTGGTTATGCAGGCTTCCGGTTTCACCCGTATGCAAATTGCCGCTGCGGTGATGAAAACCGCGATTCCGCTGGTATTGCTGACCATGGCAATCGGTGAGTGGGTTGCGCCGCAGGGTGAGCAAATGGCGCGTAACTATCGGGCGCAGATGATGTTTGGCGGTTCATTGCTCTCGACTAAAACCGGGCTATGGGCCAAAGACGGTTCGGACTTTATTTACATTCAGCGCGTTGTGGGCGAAAAAGAGCTGGCCGGTGTGAATATCTATCATTTTGATGATGCCGATCGCCTGCAATCCGTGCGCTATGCCGCAACGGCGACTTTTGAGGATAAAATCTGGAAGCTGTCGCAGGTGGATGAATCCAATCTGAGCGACCCGAAACAAATCACCGGTGCTCAAACGCTGACAGGGGAATGGAGAACCAACCTGACGCCAGACAAGCTGGGTGTGGTTGCCATGAGTCCAGATTCGCTCTCTATTAGTGGATTACATAATTACATCAAGTACCTGAAACAGAGTGGGCAAGAATCCAGCCGTTACCAGCTTAATATGTGGAGCAAAATTTTTGCGCCTATATCCGTAGCGGTAATGATGTTGATGGCCTTATCGTTCATATTTGGCCCGCTACGCAGCGTACCAATGGGGGTGCGAGTGGTCACTGGTATTTGCTTCGGCTTTATTTTTTACGTGCTGGATCAAATCTTCGGGCCGCTTAGCCTGGTTTACAAGATTCCTCCGGTGCTGGGTGCTTTGTTGCCGAGTATGCTTTTCCTGCTGATCAGCGTTTATATGCTGTTAAAACGTCGATAGCGGCGTTTTTTTCAACACTTGAACTAAAGGCAGTGTAATAACAGTTGCATGCGGATCACAGGTAAGTATAATTCACCTCGTTCTCCGCATACTACTTCAGTGCCGAAGTGGCGAAATCGGTAGACGCAGTTGATTCAAAATCAACCGCCGCGAGGCATGCCGGTTCGATTCCGGCCTTCGGCACCATTAGTATGAAAATCAAGTCACCGCAAGGTGGCTTTTTTTTTTGCCTAAAATCCAGTTCCCGCATAGCTTTCCCTCTCTTTTCAGTCAACCTGATTCAATCTACATCAAGTTACTGATGTGGGAACATTTGCGAGTAATCCCGCTTAGATAATGTTTGTCCCCACACAGAGCCCTTGAAAGGATACTCATCATGGCTTTGAGTGATGTGAAGGTTCGTACGGCTAAGCCGGAAGCTAAAGCGTATAAACTCACTGATGGCGACGGCATGGTATTGCTGGTTCACTCCAACGGTTCAAAATATTGGCGGCTACGCTATCGCTTTGGTGGTAAAGAGAAGATGCTGGCGCTGGGGAAGTACCCTGAAATATCGTTGGCTGATGCCAGGGCACGGCGTGACGAAGCTCGTAAGCTGTTAGCTAACGGTGTGGACCCAAGTGAGAGCAAGAAAGCTGTTAAGGTAGAGCAGGAGCAAGAAGCGATAACTTTTGAAGTGGTAGCCAGAGAGTGGCATGCCAGTAATCGTCAATGGTCAGAAGCTCACAGTGCTCGAGTGCTCAAAAGCTTAGAGGACAATCTCTTTCAAGCCATAGGCAAACGGAATATCGCAGACCTCGGAACCCGTGATCTTTTACCTCCCATTAAAGCCGTAGAGATGTCTGGGTGTCTTGAGGTGGCTTCCCGCCTGCAACAACGAACCACAGCGATAATGCGCTATGCAGTACAAAGCGGTTTAATTGATTACAACCCCGCGCAGGAGATGGCGGGCGCTGTTGCTACCGGTAAAAGAAAGCACCGTGCTGCACTTGAGTTAAACCGCGTTTCAGAGTTGCTTCATCGCATCGACTACTACAGTGGCAGGCCACTCACTCGGCTAGCGGTAGAATTGACTTTATTGGTCTTCATCCGTTCCAGTGAATTACGTTTTGCCCGTTGGTCAGAAGTAGATTTTGAAACTGCCATGTGGACCATTCCGGGAGAACGAGAACCATTGGAAGGAGTGAAGCATTCACATCGAGGTTCAAAAATGCGCACTCCCCATCTTGTCCCCTTATCCCGCCAGGCGCTCGCCATTCTGGAAAAAATCAAAAGCATGAATGGAAACCGTGAACTGATCTTTATCGGTGATCACGACCCACGTAAACCGATGAGTGAAAACACGGTGAACAAGGCTCTACGCGTTATGGGATATGACACGAAGGTCGAGGTTTGTGGGCATGGCTTCAGGACGATGGCTTGTAGTTCATTGATTGAGTCGGGATTGTGGTCTAGGGATGCAGTAGAACGACAGATGAGCCATCAGGAGCATAACTCTGTGCGTGCGGCTTATATTCATAAGGCCGAGCACTTAGATGAGCGCAGATTGATGATTCAGTGGTGGGCAGACTATCTGGATGCGAATCGGGAGAAGGGGGTAAGTCCGTTTGATTTTGCTAAGTTGAGCACGGGCTGATTAAAAGGGATTCTGGAAGGCATGCATCTGGCATGCCTTATTTTTTTGCTAATTTTGATATTTGCAGGCGCATAACTCAGCCCAGACAATTCTATTAATTGCTTGAGTAATCTGTGAGGGCTAAGATACTTTCATCATTGTTTTCTAACAGATTGACTTAACTGCTTTGCTTCCCGTGAGACTGAGCAGAACATGGAAGGCGCATGAATAAATCCAACTTCGATTTCCTGAAAGGCGTTAATGACTTTATTTACGCTATTGCCTGCGCAGCAGAAAATAACTACCCAGATGACCCCAACACCACTCTTATAAAAATGCGCATGTTCGGCGAAGCTACAGCCAAACATCTGGGTATGTTATTGGATATTCCTCCTTGCGAGAACCAGCATGATCTACTGCGTGAGCTGGGTAAGATTCCTTTCGTTGATGACAGCATACTCTCAATTTTCCATAAGCTACGCCGCATCGGTAACCAAGCAGTCCATGAATACCATAATGATCTGGATGATGCTCAGATGTGCTTGCGGCTTGGTTTTCGTTTGAGCGTTTGGTACTACCGCCTGGTAACTAAAGATTATGACTTCGCGCTGCCAATATTTGTTCTGCCTGAAAGGGGTGAGAGCCTCTATCATCAGGAGGTTTTAGCACTCAAGCAGCAACTGGAACAACAGGCAAAAGAAAAAGTACAAAGCCAGGCCGAGATAGATGCTCAGCAGCAAAAAATGATCGCGCTGAACGGTTATATTGCCATTCTGGAAGGCAAACAGCATGAAACAGAAGAGCAGTCGAAAGCGCGTGTTTCTGCCCTGGAGGCACAGCTAGCAGCAAAAGATGCAGAGCTGGCGAAACAGACTGAGCAGGAGCGGAAGGCCTATCATAAAGAGATCACCAACCAGGCAACAAAACGCACACTGGATCTGAGTGAAGAAGAAAGCCGTTTCCTGATCGACGCTCAACTGCGCAAAGCTAAATGGCAGGCTGACAGTAAGACATTACGCTTTTCTAAAGGTGCTCGTCCCCAGCCAGGTGTTAACAAAGCGATTGCTGAATGGCCTACCGGTAAAGATGAAAATGGTAATCCAGGTTTTGCAGATTATGTCTTGTTTGTAGGTCTCAAACCCATTGCCGTCATTGAAGCCAAACGTAAAAATACAGATGTTTCTGGCAAACTTCCTGAGTCATATCGCTACAGTAAATACTTTGATAATGCCTACCTGCGTGAAGTGCTGCTTGAGGACAATTCACCTGATGAGGTGCAAGAAGCCTTTCCTGAGTATGAGGTCAGCTGGAAGGACACCAGCGGCAGTCAGCAATTCAAAATTCCCTTCTGTTATTCGACTAATGGGCGTGAATATAGGGCGGCGATAAAAACAAAAAGTGGTATTTGGTATCGTGATGTTCGTCACACTGCGAATATGCCAAAAGCTCTGCCAGAGTGGCATCAGCCGGAAGAGCTCGTGGCTATGTTAGGCTGCGATCCGCAGAAGCAAAATCAATGGTTTGCTGATAATCCGAGTATGAGCGAATTGGGGCTTCGCTACTATCAGGAGGATGCCGTTCGCGCAGTAGAGAACGCGATTGTTGCAGGCAAGCAAGAAATTTTACTGGCCATGGCGACCGGTACCGGGAAAACCCGTACTGCTATCGCATTAATGTTTCGCCTGATCCAGTCCCAGCGCTTTAATCGTGTGTTGTTCCTTGTTGACCGTCGCTCACTTGGTGAACAGGCTCTGGGGGCGTTTGAAGATACACGTATCAACGGGGATACTTTTAACAGTATTTTCGACATAAAAGGTCTGACGGATAAATTCCCGGAAGATAGCACCAAAATTCACGTTGCTACAGTCCAGTCACTGGTTAAACGTACCCTACAGTCAGATGAACCAATGCCGGTGGGCCGTTATGATTGCATTGTGGTGGACGAAGCGCATCGTGGCTACATTCTCGATAAAGAGCAGACTGAAGGTGAACTACAGTTCCGCAGCCAGCTGGATTATGTTTCGGCATACCGTCGTATTCTCGATCATTTCGATGCGGTAAAAATTGCCCTTACCGCCACTCCTGCCATACATACAATCGATATCTTCGGCGAACCGATTTATCGCTATACCTACCGTACTGCAGTGATCGACGGTTATCTCATCGATCAGGATCCACCGATTAAAATCACTACCCGCAATGCTCAGGATGGCGTGTATTTGGCGAAAGGTGAACAAGTGGAACGTCTGAACCCGCAAGGTGAAGTGATCAACGACACACTGGCAGACGATCAGGATTTTGAAGTTGCAGATTTTAACCGGGGTCTGGTTATCCCTGCTTTTAACCGTGCAGTTTGCGGTGAGTTGGCTAAATACCTGGACCCGACGGGTCAACAAAAAACACTGGTCTTCTGTGTCACCAACAGCCACGCAGATATGGTTGTAGAAGAGCTACGTGCAGCATTTAAAGAACAGCACCCACAGCTGGAACATGACGCAATCATCAAGATCACGGGCGACGCCGACAAGGACGCGAAGAAAGTACAGACGATGATCACACGCTTCAATAAAGAGCGGTTGCCGAATATTGTAGTCACAGTTGATCTGCTGAGCACCGGCGTAGATATCCCGTCTATCTGCAATATCGTGTTTCTGCGCAAGGTAAAAAGCCGCATCCTTTACGAGCAAATGAAAGGCCGTGCTACTCGTCTTTGCCCGGCGGTGGGTAAAACCAGCTTCAAGATTTTCGACTGCGTGGACATCTACAGTACTCTGGAAAGAGTAGATACTATGCGCCCGGTGGTGATTCGTCCGAAGGTGGAACTGAAAACGCTGGTCAACGAAATCACCGACTCTGAAACGTACAAAATCACCGAAGCGGACGGTCGCAGCTACGCCGAGCACAGCCATGAGCAGTTGGTTGCCAAACTGCAGCGTATTATCAGCCTGGCAATGTATAACCGTGACCGCAGCGAAGCAGTAGATAAGCAGGTACGCCGCCTGGATGAACTCTGTCAGGATGCCGCTGGTGTCGGTTTCGGTAGTCTGGCAATGCGTTTGCGTGAAAAGGGACCGCATTGGAGTGCAGAAGTATTTAATAAGCTGCCGGGATTTATTGCCCGGCTGGAAAAATTGAAGGCTGATATTAATGCCCTGCGCGATGCTCCCATCTTCCTCGATATTGATGACGAGGTGATCGGCGTGAACCCGGTGTACGGTGATTACGACACGCCGCAGGATTTCCTGGAGGCCTTTGACGAACTGGTAAAACGAGCCCCTAATGCTCAGCCAGCGCTCCAGGCAGTCATCAATCACCCGCGGGATCTCACCCGCAAAGGGCTTGTTGAACTACAAGAATGGTTTGACCGCCAGCACTTCGAAGAATCGTCTTTGCGCAGTGCGTGGAAAGAGACACGCAACGAGGACATCGCCGCAAGACTTATCGGCCACATCCGTCGTGCAGCTGTCGGTGATGTGTTAAAGCCGTTTGATGAACGGGTCGATCATGCTCTGGAGCGGATTAAAGGCGAAAACGACTGGAATAGCGAGCAGGAGGCCTGGCTCGACCGCTTAGCTACTGCACTGAAAGAAAAAGTCGTGCTTGATGACGATGTGTTTAAAACCGGTAATTTCCACCGTCGCGGCGGTAAGCCGATGCTGCAACGCACCTTTGATGATGGTCTGGACAGCGTGCTGGATAAATTCAGTGATTACATTTGGGACCAACTGGCCTGACGCGTTATCATTCGCGGCAATTGTATCTTCTGCGGCCCTAAATGAGGGCCGCTGCTTTTCAGGAAATCAGAAATGAACAATAACGATCTGGTCGCTAAGTTATGGAAACTTTGTGACAACCTGCGCGATGGCGGCGTCTCTTATCAAAACTACGTCAATGAACTCGCCTCGCTGCTGTTTTTGAAAATGTGCAAAGAAACCGGGCAGGAAGCAGAATATCTGCCGGATGGCTACCGCTGGGACGACCTGAAATCCCGTATCGGTCAGGAGCAATTACAGTTCTACCGCAACTTGTTGGTGCATTTGGGGGCGGACGAACAGAAGCTAGTGCAAGCGGTGTTCCAGAACGTCAACACTACGATCACACAACCTAAACAGTTGACCGAGTTGGTGAGTAATATGGACTCGCTTGACTGGTACAACGGAAGTGATGGCAAATCTCGCGATGACTTCGGCGATATGTACGAAGGGCTGTTGCAAAAAAACGCCAATGAAACCAAATCCGGGGCAGGTCAGTACTTCACCCCACGCCCATTGATTAAAACTATCGTTCATCTGCTGAAGCCACAACCGCGTGAAATTGTCCAGGATCCGGCGGCGGGCACGGCAGGCTTTTTGATTGAAGCTGACCGTTATGTAAAATCGCAAACCAACGATCTGGACGATCTTGACGGTGACACTCAGGATTTCCAGATCCACCGCGCTTTTATCGGCCTCGAACTGGTACCAGGCACCCGTCGTCTGGCATTGATGAACTGCCTGTTACACGATATTGAAGGCAATCTTGATCATGGTGGTGCCATCCGTTTGGGTAACACGCTGGGTAGCGACGGTGAAAACCTGCCGCAGGCGCATGTGGTGATGACCAACCCGCCGTTCGGTAGCGCCGCAGGTACTAACATTACCCGTACCTTTGTTCACCCAACCAGCAACAAACAGCTGTGCTTTATGCAGCACATTATCGAGACGCTGCGTCCTGGTGGCCGTGCAGCAGTGGTTGTGCCGGATAACGTGTTGTTCGAAGGCGGGAAGGGAACTGATATCCGTCGCGACCTGATGGATAAGTGCCATCTACACACTATTCTGCGTCTACCGACCGGCATCTTTTATGCTCAGGGCGTAAAAACCAATGTACTGTTCTTTACTAAAGGCACGGTGGCAAATCCTAACCAGGATAAGAACTGCACCGACGATGTCTGGGTGTATGACCTGCGTACCAATATGCCAAGCTTTGGCAAGCGCACACCGTTTACCGAACAGCATCTTCAGCCGTTTGAAAAAGTCTACGGAAAAGATCCGCACGGCCTTAGCCAACGCCCCCAAGGTGAGTGGAGCTTTAACGCCGAGGAAGCTGAAGTTGCTGATAGCGAAGAGAACAAAAACGTCGACCAACACCAGGCTACGAGCCGCTGGCGTAAATTCAGCCGTGAATGGATCCGTACCGCCAAGTCTGATTCGCTGGATATCTCATGGTTGAAGGACAAAGACAGCATCGACGCCGACAGCCTACCGGAGCCGGATGTTTTAGCGGCAGAAGCGATGGCCGAGCTGGTACAGGCGATGGGAGAGCTGGATGCCCTGATGCGCGAGTTAGGTGCAGGTGATGAGGCAGATGCGCAGCGCCAGCTGCTCAATGAAGCATTTGGTGAGGTGAAGGAATGAGTGCGGGGAAATTGCCGGAAGGGTGGAAAAAGATTGAAATAGGTGACGTTGCCGATGTCATCTCTGGTGGGACACCAAAATCGGGAATCGCTGAAAATTTTGCCCCTCCAGGTGAAGGTATCGCTTGGCTTACACCTGCCGATTTAAGTGGTTATCGTGGGAAATATATTTCACATGGTGCAAGAGATTTAACTACTCTCGGCTATTCCTCTTGTTCAGCAAAACTAATGCCCAAAGGCACCATACTTTTTAGTAGCCGGGCACCGATTGGATATGTGGCTATTGCTGCTAATGAGATTGCGACTAACCAAGGTTTTAAAAGTTTTGCTTTTACTTCAGACATTTTTCCTGATTATGCATATTACTTTCTCCGCAACATCAGACATGTTGCGGAAGAAATGGGTACGGGAACAACGTTTAAAGAAATTTCTGGTAGTTCTGCGAAAACCTTACCGTTTGTTCTTGCACCACTTGCGGAACAAAAAATCATCGCTGAAAAACTCGAAACACTGCTGGCGCAGGTAGACACTACCAAAGCACGTCTTGAGCAAATCCCAAAAATGCTGAAACGTTTTCGTCAGGCTGTGTTGGCGGCGGCGGTTAAAGGGAAATTAACTGAAAGCTGGAGAATTGAAAACAAAAGCAATCCAATTAGCACGTTATTACATGAAATAATAAAGCAAAGGGATGAAGCAAAAAAAAACAAATTATTAAAACAAAGCTTTGGGAGATTTAAAGATGTTTCTCCATTATTCGATGCGCCTAACGATTCTTGGAAATGGGTGTGCTTTGAGCAAATCTGTGAAAATGATAATAATGCACTTAAAGCTGGACCATTTGGGTCGGCTCTAAAGAAATCAGACTGTGCAGAGGATGGCTATAAAGTATATGGTCAAGAGCAAGTCATTTCTGGTCAAGAATCACTTGAAACATATAGAGTTACAGAAAGCAAATATCATCAGCTCAAATCATGTTCTACCAAGTCTGGAGATATGTTAATTAGCTTGGTGGGTACTATTGGGAAAATATTAATACTATCCAAGCATGCTGAAGTCGGGATTATAAATCCACGCTTGGTTAAAATAACTCTGCATGAAGATATTGTTCGTCAGTATATTAAATTTTACTTGGACGGACCATTTGCCCATGATTTTTTCAAAGGTTTTAGTCATGGGGGAACAATGGAAATACTGAATCTTAGTATTCTAAAAGAACTACCTATACCTCTTCCCCCACTCTCCGAACAACACGAAATCGTCCGCCGAGTAGAGCAGCTCTTCGCCTATGCTGACACCATCGAAAAACAAGTCAACAACGCCTTAACCCGCGTCAACAACCTCACCCAGTCAATCCTGGCAAAAGCATTTCGCGGTGAGTTGACCGCCCAGTGGCGAGCAGAAAACACGGATCTGATCAGTGGCGAAAATAGCGCGGCTGCCTTACTGGAGAAAATTAAGGCCGAACGCGCTGCTACCGCTAGTAAAAAAGGCTCGTGTAAAAAGACATAAAAGGCAATCGCTCCCGACAACGCGCCGGGAGCGATAATCCCTTAAGGTTCCATCACTTCAACTACCACATCCGTTGACCAGTTTTCCTCTCCGTTAATCACTTTTCCTTCCATACAAGCTTTCGCCATTTTGTGGAGCTGAGAAGTAACATCATCATTGAAGTCAAAGCTGCGCCAGACATATGGGAAGTCGATACGCCATTAGCCCATCCCCTGATCAAAGCGGATCTTCAGCACCTGGCCATTATCAAAGTTCACTGTCAACTTACGGTGATGTGGAATATCTCGTGAGTAGTCGAACACAGTTATGTCAGCCGCCTTACCTATTGATGCAGCAAACCACTGGTCAGCAAAATCCTGAAAATCAGCTTCACTCATCCAATCGTGGGAAGGTCGATTTCCTGGGCGATCTTTGTTTTTGAATAAGGTATCAATCACCACTTCCGCATCTTTGGTCATTAAGGTTTTCAGCGGCTTAAGTAAAGCACTCAGCAGCGCCAGCGCAACCGGGTTTTGCAGATAGCGATCGGTATAGTGAATATGGGTAATCCGATTTGTCTTCATCAGGTTTTGTGCTTTTTCATGGCCGTTAGAAAGTACATCCCAGAAGCGTTGACCAAACTGTGAAAACGGGCCATTCAACTCTTTATGGATTTGAATGTCTTTCACCAGCTCACTATAGTTCACTGTCGTGGCTGGCAGTTCAAACCCACGCAGAGCAACAGGGCGATAGCATTGGCTGCGAACCACCAGCTCGTCATTCTGATGCCAGTGCGGCCCAGGCACCGTGGCTTGCTGGCTGCGTGATACCAGCGTTATGACACGATCGGCGAAAGCGATCTGCGCCACAATAGGGAATGACACTTCCTGTTCGGCATGGCACAACCTTACGCCAATAGCTGCAAAATGCGCCAGTTCGTGCAATACCTCCGGATCGTCAACACCTGCGGGAATGACAATCTCAACCACGACACTGTCTTTAAGTCGGTAGTTCTGGATTGCCGCGCGGAACTGTCGGGCATATAAATCCCATTCGTTGAGCGGCCCATTCATCCACAGCGTAAGTTTATCGGCCCCTTCGTTAATTGCGCGACGGACTGCATCCTCAATTGTACCAGGGCAATACTGCGCATCGGGCAGCGAGAACTTCTCCTCGTCTGGCAAACCAATATAGTGGCTGAAATCATCCCCCAGCCAGGCCAGTGCAGCTTTGCGATCCAGATGGTCATGATCGTGACGCGTTTGCGAATCGAGTAAACAATCGCTACAGGCGGTATCGCAGTGGGTGCACCCTAGCTGTTTGACCATTCCCTGCAGTATCGCTTCGATATGCAATGGTGCACTGGAAGCAAACCCCGCACCGCCGCTTATGATGTCGTAAAGCTGAACTGCCAGTACTGATTCCTTGCTCTCCAACCTGACCGGACGCACGGCATAGCCCAACTCAGCAGCAGAAACACCCAGTACACCCGCAAGCGCCCGACGCAGCGCAACAGCCAACGTCATAGCAACAATACGACCTTCTTCCGAGCTATCTGGAATATACTCACCGTCCTTTGGACGACGTAAAATCAGTTCAAATACATCGGTACGCGCTAACGCTCCAAGGGTGACTTTGGTATTTAACGCGGTAGAGCCTGGGCAAATAATTCGCTGATTCTGGCTGTCACGGTCGGCTTTTCCTGGACGTGGCGGATAATGCGCCTCCATTGATTTTGGCGCGTCTTTTTCGCTTATCATCGACTCCGCGCGACCGCAGCTCAGGCACAGTGCATAACCATGTCCACCTTCGCCCATACTCTGTTGGAATACATGCCCATTAGCGCCTGAAGCCATAAAGCCCATCTCTGGGTTTGGCAGTGGCAAACGCTCCGCCTTAACAAATACCCATGCCGGAACTACCGGGATAAACTTCATCGTTTCAATGTTATTCGTTACCGGGTCATAAGCATCTGTGACAAACCCGGCTGGCTGCAGCACTTGACGAGTGTTGTCACGAGTAATTCGCTCACCACAGTCGCTGTTGGTACAGAATAATTCTACAGAGCTACCAATACCTTCTTCATAGCCTAACGTACCGCATTTCTGGCAACGCCAGGCGCGGTCCAACCGTTGGGCTTCATTGGTATCAGCATTGAGATTGTGCCAGTGCAGTGATACGCCAGCTGAACGGAACACACGTCCGTCCAGAATGATCTCAGCTCCTGGGGCATATTCACGAATGGCAACAGACAGGTTGCGTGAAGGCAGTCCTTTATAACGTGAAACGTTATCTTCACGGTCGCTCTTATTACGGCTTTTATGCGTTTTCTCGCGGACATAGTCTTCCATGGTGAAGTTATCAAAGTTCACAACATCCGTCGGGAAACCATAGCCAGGCAGGAACGTTCGCGCTGCAAGGTCGCGCAATAGGTATTCATCACAATGCCGTTTTTTCTCCAGTTGCAGGCGCTTACGATACGGAGTATTTGGCTGTGATTCATGTTCTTGTTTCACGAGATCGTGGAAAATCCCCTGCCAACGTTTTTGTAAGCCAGTAATCGCATGGAAAGTCTTTTCCCGCAAAAATTCCGGTCTTGCAGCATTTAACGCGGTACCCTTTACCAGACGCTCAAGCGCGTCATCAATTATCAGGGCGGGGCGTTCAAGCCAAATCTTAAAGCTGTTACATACAGACTGCCCAAACTCTTCACCAAAGAACCACGCGCTATTCAGATTGGTTTTCTCTTTCTTAGTTTCTCCCACCACATGGCACAAGTATTCTGAAAGTAGTAGCGAATTAACGTGGCGTTGTACCAATCGTTCTGAGTTCATTGCCACCATCGGTGCTGGAATCACGGTCTCAAATGGCCAGAGAGGATTGGCGAAAACCTGCTGATCGTGCGGGTTCCCTTTACACAGCGTGTAGGAGATTGCGCGGGATTCTTTACTACGTCCGGCCCGCCCCGCACGCTGTAAATAGTTTGCAGGATGAGGAGGGACGTTATTCATTATTACGGCGGAAATACCGCCAATGTCCACGCCCATTTCCATGGTGGTGGAACAGTTAAGGACGTTAAGCTGCCCGTTTTTAAACATCTTTTCGTAGCTTTGCAGACGATCCGCTGATTGCTGTGCTGAATGCTCAGCAGTACGATAGTAAAAGCCTCCCTCCACTACGCGGTCGTTAATATCCGTCCAGACGTTTTGCGAGCGTAAATGAGCTACTAGCGGATCTTGTGATACCCATTCCCGGGTTTGTGCCAACCCTTCGACATAATCCAACTGTGAATGATCGTGTTCCCAGACTTCAGGTAGTGTTACTTCCTGTGCCATATAGGCGCTATATTGCGTATTTGTCAGGCGTTCAAACTGTATATGTCTGGGTAAGTAAGGAGTGAGTCCTTTGAAAGTGGTATCCAATAATTTATTGGTAACAGGGCAAATACCCGCCTTTTGAATCAAGGAGAATGTCAGATGTTCTTTCGGCAAGTAAAAACGGTTACCGTCTGGTTTTAACACAGCCAGAGGGCCGGTTAATTCGAGCCAGGCTTCTTTCAACCATGCGTTAACTATATCGATGGTAACAGTGTTTACGGTGCTGAATTTTGCCCCGAGTATTAGTAGCTTAACCAAGCGATGGGTAACATTGCCATGACGAATTTGGGGCCAACGTTTGACTTGGTTATCGTCAGGGTCTTTTGATTCAGGGTTGCGTACAAATTTCGAAGAGAAACGGCTGCCAATCCAGTTCTTCAGTTCTAAATCCAGTTGAATGAAGTTGTTTTCTCTGACATAAAAATCCAGTGTGACTTTTAGAAAATCACGCCAATCATCCAGAGTAAGCCCTTGTTCATGCCAGTGAACAGGGGTTTTATGTAGCTTCTCCAACCCTTGGTAGCCAACCTGTACCAGTCCTTGTGTTTCAAGGCTGTTGGTTCGTTTCGGTCGACGCATAAATTCACGAAATAGAAGCATCTCTGAAAGCTTCAGAGGTCCACTGTTCTCAGTAAAAATCTCAGGTTTAAGATAGTGGTTGTACTGCAGAATCGAGCCTTTGATATCTGCCTTATCTTTAAGCTCATTAATCATCTCCTGCCAGGTCAGCGAAGTTAAAACGATATTAATTTTTCCACCTGTTGCTTTTTGTATAGCCTGTTCAATACGTTCTGCTTTTTCTTCTGAGAGAATTGCCTCTTCCGGCATACCCCAGTCACGCAGGTTTTTCGCCTCATCTCTGGCTTGTTTAGCCATCTCAACCAGTTTCGTTACATCGGCCAGTGCATTAGGAGTATTTACAGCCTGTTTTCTCTGATGCCAGGAAAGTAACTCCACCACACTACCGCGCAAACGACTACGTTCAGCTTCTTGCTGCATCCTTACTGCCATCCGTGCCGTTCCCTGGCGGCTATCGGTAAAGGTAATTAGTCGTCGTCCTCGCCCCGGCAATGATAGTGGGCCTACGCCCTCTTTACCTTCATCATTGGCGAAATCCTGGCAGTATTCCAACACCGTGGGCACAATATTCGTGACATAAAAAGGACCTCCCAGCAAAGCGCGTCTAAAGGGGGACTGACCTTTCCCGCCTTTATAGCCACAATTGCTGGCGCTGCAAATCTGTTCGTTTTCGTTAATTGCCAGAGGGATGGCGTCTTTATGAACAACGCCAATGCTGCGGGTATTACGATCGAGCCGCTGGATTATATATCCGGCCTCAGTATTGCATTCCGGCGCAATAATTTGCGGAACCTGGAATACATGTTCTTTTTGAACTTTCTCCCCCGATGTTTCAAAGTCATCTGGGATGTCATCATGCAGCGAGAATTCATCCCCACCTTTATTGTCCCACTGTACGAGCTTACCTTTTTTATCCTTCGCCAACAGGTGCGGTTCGTTGCACTCATTACAGAACGCAAGCTCAAAAACAGGGCTACCACAATGGCAATTTTGTCGCTGATTCACATACACGTAACCAAAAGGCCAGTTTTTTTCCAGTGCCGTGTTGTGCTTCGCTGAACAATGCTTATCTGCGCAGGCCCATATCCCTTGGGTATTACGTTGGAAAATATGCGCTCTTACTTTAAGGAAAGCCGGATCTTGTGCGTTTGAACTTGTGCCTGTACAGAGATCTATCCAGCGTAAAATTTCTTGTTGCGTGTAATGATTCTTTGTCAGCTCGTTTAAGCGTTTCGTCATTACATCAAGTTTCACTGGGCGTGGTTGGCTAACCAGCATCTCTCGTAAATAGCGTGCTTCCGGTGAGTGTGTTAATGCACTATAACGCTCAAAGCTAATTCCTTCGTTACCGGAGTCTGGTATATGCTCAAGCTCATCAAGTGTGACGGGATAATTTTTGCATGCATCAAGTTCTGGAATAACACGATTGCCTCCCAAAACATCAATACGTTCCTGTGGTACTCCTGACAGTTCCGATAAGAATTTTTTTAGCTGCTTTTCTGAGTCACTTCCTGCAATGGTTGCTGACGTTGCAACAAAACGAACATCATCAGGCGTGACACCGAAAGCAGTCATTACACGACGAAGTTGTAGGGCAAGCTCGGCTGCTTGAGACCCTACATAGGTATGCGCTTCATCCAGAACTATCCAGCGTAATGATTTTTCTGCTTTCGATTGCTGAATTATTGGAGCATCAACCTGACGAACCATCATGTATTCCAGCATGGTACCGTTCGTCACTAGTATTGGTGCTGGCTCTTCTCGCATTTTCTCACGTGATAAAACTTCATTAGGCTTGTTTGCCTGCTCGCTTTTTACCGAGGCATGCAATTCTTCTGTGTTGCCGTTATATAGGCAGTACCGAATCCCTGAACTAAATCCACGAGTCCATGCATCCAGGCGTTCACGCTGCGAATTAATCAGAGCATTAAGTGGGTAGAGGAATAATGCTCTTACTCCCACTAGCGGTTGATTGCCGCTATCGCGTAATTCGCGATAAAGATCCTCGAGTACTGGCACCATGAAGCATTCTGTTTTACCTGAACCTGTCCCGCTGGTAACAACAACCGAATGTTTTTTCTCGAGTAATGATTCCCAGCTAGCCAACTGGTGGGTAAATGGTTTCCAGTTAGCGCCAAAGCGATAGCGGCCATTTTGTTCACTATCCAGAGAGTCAATTACCTTTTTGCTAAGCAATGTTTTCTCCGTTGCCAGCATTTTCATGGTGTATTTTGATTCTTCCCAGCCAAATGTCTGTTCAAATACTGGAGACGCAAGGAAAGAACCTGCTTTGCCACAATCTGCCCTCATTTGAAGGGCAAGATGTTCTCTGAGCTGAGGATTCGTAACACCCATGATGCTAAGCGTTGCTTCTGTTGAGCGAGAGAGTGATTGTTCAATGAGTGAAGAAAAGTAGCGTGTAGTCATTCTTGTCCCTTTTTATTTTTCGGCAACATTACGCAATAAGCTGTACTGGAAAATCGAATTAAACCAACGTGAATCAAAATCTCTGACTTGTCTTAAGAAAAATAAGGTGCCTGGCTCATGGCCAAAAATACTTTCAAATGTTGTTTTGCCGCTGGCAACCGCTGCAGCAAATACGGGTAACCAAGCAACGGAGTAGCGATCTCTTGTTTCAGGAGAAACATCAACTACAGAATCTTGTTGTGACAAAATCCAGTGATAAAGCTGAGAGCCACCATATTCAGGCCAGCTTGATTCACTATGCTCACGCAGAAGATCCTGATACCAATTCTGTATAATTTCTCTCATCATCGAATGAGATATTGGGCGTGGTTGTAAATCTAAACTTAACCACTCTTGGACTTCATTGGCATAGGTCGGAAAAATAGTTCCCAATTGCTGATACATTTTATTCAGCAATCTTTTCTGCATTTCTTCTGGTGCACCTTTATGGGTTAGGAAAGTACAAAACCTATTCGCTGCCCCTTTTATTTCAAAAATTGGTAAAAACTCCCAGAAAATAGGAAATTCATTTTCAATGCGGCTGAGATATTCAACAGACATTTCAAATTTAAACAATGACATTGCCAACGCTTGCGGATGTTGAACAAGTGCTCGCCATACTTCGAAAGTGGCCAGAGGTAAATATCCGTATTGCTCGTACAAGCTTCGCAAGAACTGCCAGCCTGAATGCGAGGGGCTACTTGCCATTTGATCGAGAACCAAGGTGATTGTATTCACATCTGACCGAGGGTTAAAAAGCTGTGTCGCTTTTTGCATTGATTGGATGGCGTGAACTTCAGTTGGTAATGGTGGTTCACCGCGAATAAAACATGGCCTAAAAGCGGCTTCTTCACCTTTTCCAGGAACTACCAGCCAGGGGCCATTCTTCTGTATTACAGAGCTCAGCTCAAATTCACCAACTGGTACACCTTCGCTCATTCGCGAAGTGATAGAAACAGGCTTTCTTTCAGGTTCGCTTAGCAACATGATTACTGGCGAAGGAATCTGCCCGGAGTGAGTATTCACTGAGTTGCTAAAAAGAACCTGCCTTTCATAGTCGTAGTTAAGGCTGTATTTGTATCGTCGAATTTGCCAGGTAAGTACGCTCCCTGCGCCATCTATACGCATTTCCACAATCTGGTCAATGCCGGTCTCCAGAGAGAGCAAGTTCTCAATATGTTCTCTTAGACTATACAAATTGAGTTCAACTGGACGTTCGCCTGCGGTATAACGCCATTCATACCACACCTGCAGTCTCGCTCTGGACATTAGGCGCAGTTCAAGGCGGAATCTGGCTGGCTCGCCATTTTTTCCAAAGAGAAATGCTCTGGTCCCCAACAGATCATTAATTGTTATATTCTTGCGTAGGTGTTGGCCATTAACATCAAGTACCAAACAACCCTTTGTTGGGAAAGGCAGAATAATATCGATGGGATTACCAGCAAGATTAGGGGTTACCTGCAATACAACGGAAGTAGGTGGCACTCCCTCCGCTTTAATCATTATTTCCGTTTTATTTGCTGATTTGCTACGTCCAACTTCGAGCGTTTTATCCTTTAATCTATATAAACAAGGATGTTGAGTGGAAATAATTATCACCCCCTCGTTTGCTTGTTCTCTGTTTTTAATTTCTAGCTGAAAATCCGAAGGTAGAATCCCTACTTTTCGGCGTAATAATGTTTCATTATCTTCATTTCGAATCGAAATGTAATGTGCCCCCATTGTTTCATGTAAATCACATTTATCAATACTTTTGCCGCTTAGGAAACGTTCGTATTCAATTCTCTGTGCTGTGGCAAACTTGTGAATGACTCTGGGTATTCCAGCAAATGTTTCATAGGGGCTGCATAACCAAGCTAACTGATTTCCCTGTAAAGCTAAATCAGGATATTTTACCTGCTCACGACCTGTTCGAATTCTATACGTTTCGTTACCTTCAAAAATGACGTCCTGTCGCCCTTTTATAGACAAAACAGGGTGTTCCAGCGCCCGAATATCAGAAGAACAATCTTCATGTTTCGAAGCCAGACGGCCTTCCGTAGGAAGAATGATGAGTACATCACTGCTATGCACGCTACAGGAAGCCTGGCCTTGTAATAACCAGCGATCCTCGTCACGCACAAACGTCAAAGGAACATCTCCAACTGCAATTTCTCCTCTATCTAGCTTGATAGAACCGACAATGATGCCACCCGCTCGAGCGACCAACGATAGGCTTGCAGTTGTTTGTTGTCTTACAAATCTCACTTCACTTTTACGGAGCCTGACGATCGCCTGCGTTTTATCAAGCCTGGCATACGCGGGCCCCAGACTGGCGACTTCTTCACCATCTTCATAAACAGCAAGTTCGAAACGAGTCGTTGATGGCTCACTGGAAATAGTAAACGTTAATTCATTTGTAAGGAAAATATGTGCTTGAATCTCATCAGGATATTGTTCTGACCAATAGAAATTACAGCCAGTTGTTTTACTTTTTTTTTGTAATCGAGGTTTAGTTTCAACAGTGGCTGTGCGCAAAAGGCCATTAAGGAAACTGGTGCCAGTTTCATCATCTAAGGGCATTGGGAAACTATCCCGCCATTTAGGATGAACACGGTCAAGTTCGTTGACGGGTTCTGAATGATTACTGAGGTCGTAAGTCTGAACAAGTGAAATAAGCTGATCAGCCATACGACCAATAAGCTCAACTGATGTGTCTTCCTTAAACACAGTTGGAAGCTGCGACTTTTCGACAACCGCTTGTACTAAAGCTAAAACTGAATAACCTAACGATAGAGATTGGTCGTATTGATTAAGAATTCTAGAAAAAACAGACTGAAAACGGCTATCCGATTCTTTCAATAGCTTGAATGGCAGGCCGCCTTCACTGAACAAAGATCCTAAAAAGTTGCGTCGTTCTGAGTCGTAAAAGCGAACTGGGCGTCTCCAGTAATCTTCAAGACCTTTCGGCACAATAAGACTCAGTTCCGGGGCGGATAGAGATATATCCAGAGTTTTATAGATAGGCTCCCAACTCCAGCCATGAATTCGCTCATAATCCCTTCGGTACCATTCGGCGCTAAATAACGTAAAACACGCTGCGTAACCTTTATCGTTTTTAAGTCCTTCAGCCTGCCCTACATCGCGGAGTAACCGTTTTAGTTCTTCATACTCATCACTGGTTGCATGGTACTCAAATAACGGTCGGCTATCTGTAACCTTCAATCCACGGTGGGTTAGAAATTTAGTTAGCCAAGAAGTACACTTAATTAGATAAATGTATTCTGATCGACTCACAACAAACCTCTCGTTAATTAGAATTTTGTATAAAGTTTAGAAGCGCAACTATATGTAATTTATAATAAAAATTAAGTCGTAATAAATTAACACAACAAGTAAAGGGTGCAGTGGAATAAATCAGATTTTTGCTCATTATCAGGGTCAGATCACCATGTCTGTGGTGAAGGGTTGCGTTTGGCGAGATTACCTACCTGATAATTTGTTCACTAGCTCAAAAATCCTGGCGGGAGGCGGGGAGAAGTTTCTGCTCGTAGAGCACATCACTCGCCCACATCATCCTTGCGCCGGGCTTTGCTGTTATCTGGTATGGCACAACCCATAATTTTAGGGTTTCTGAAAAAGCAAAGTGCTGCGGTATCGGTTGGTTAAAGTCATCGTGTGCAGGGTAAATCAGATACATTTCACCTTTTCCATCAAGGTATTTTTGGCCGTAGGCAAACATCTGATTGAATAGACCCCAGTTTCCTAGACGGTAGCGTGCCTCATGAACCAGGCACTTTCATAAACTGCAGGGGGTTGATCT
>NZ_QCZL01000008.1:0-164827 GCF_003634395.1 Yersinia sp. IP36721 | reverse complement strand
AGGGAACCCACTTAGTGGGCAGGCGATACGTGCGGAGGCGCGGATTGTTAAGGCTCGCGCTTACGAGCCTTAACTCGGTTGAGGCTGTTGAGGTGAGATATTCACCAAGCTAATATCAACCGAAACCAGATGCGGTTTTAGATATGAACTTCTACCATAACGCTTTTTAGCCGCGCGATATTAGCTTAGCCCCAGTGCCTTTTTCACACCCATTCCATAGTCTGGATGTACTTGCTCAAACAGCGCTATCTGACGGCGTTGAATCTCTTCTGGCACCTGCGAAAGTTCCCCAGCAATACGGGTAAACATGCGCTGATGTTCTTCTTCGCTCAACAGGTTAAATAAGGCCCGTGGCTGACTAAAATAGTCATCGTCATCGCGGTGATTCCAGTGATCCGCCGCACCGGTCAGCGTCAACGGTGGCTCGCTAAAATCAGGCTGCTCCTGGAATAAACCGAAGCTGTTCGGCTCATAGGTGGCGGTATTGCTGCTGTTTCCGTCCACGCGCATTGCGCCATCACGATGATAGTTGTGGAACGGGCATTTGGCGCCGTTAACCGGAATCTGATGGTGATTAACGCCTAAACGGTAACGATGCGCATCGCCGTAGGAGAACAGGCGACCTTGCAGCATTTTGTCTGGAGAGAAGCTAATGCCCGGAACCACGTTGGCCGGGTTGAACGCCGCTTGCTCCACTTCAGAGAAATAGTTCTCTGGGTTACGGTTCAGTTCGAAATATCCGACGTCAATCAGCGGATAGTCACCGTGTGGCCAAACTTTGGTTAAATCGAACGGATTGTACGGAACTTCCGAGGCTTCGTGCTCCGGCATAATCTGCACTTGCAGAGTCCAACGAGGGAAATCACCGCGCTCAATGGCTTCGTACAAATCGCGCTGAGAACTTTCCCGATCGGAACCGATCAGTTTTTCCGCTTCATCATCCATCAGGTTTTCAATGCCCTGCTGGCAACGGAAATGGAATTTCACCCAATAACGCTCGTTCTGATTGTTGATAAAGCTAAAGGTGTGGCTGCCGAAACCGTGCATATGACGGTAGGATTTTGGTAGGCCGCGATCGCTGAAATCGATAGTTAACTGGTGAAGTGATTCAGGAAGCTGAGAGAAGAAATCCCATTTGTAGGTTGGGTTACGCAAGTTGGTTCGCGGATCGCGTTTGACCACATGGTTCAAATCCGGGAATTTCAACGGGTCGCGCAGATAAAACACCGGCGTATCGTTGCCCACTAAGTCCCAGTTACCTTCTTCGGTATAAAACTTCATGGCAAAACCGCGAATATCCCGCTCTGCGTCAGCAGCGCCGCGTTCACCGGCTACCGTTGAAAAACGCACGAACATATCGGTTTTCTTACCGATCTGAGAGAAAATCTTAGCGCGAGTATACTTGGTTATATCGTGAGTAACGGTAAAGGTACCGTAAGCGCCAGAGCCTTTGGCGTGCATCCGGCGCTCAGGGATCACTTCCCGATCAAAGTGAGCTAATTTCTCAAGAAACCAGACATCTTGCAGTAACATCGGGCCGCGAGGGCCTGCGGTCACCACGTTATTGTTGTCGACAACGGGTGCGCCTGCTGCCGTAGTTAGTCCTTTCTTTTTGCTCATCATGTTCTCCAGTATCGCTGTTGAATTGACTGCGGGTGTTGAAATGAGTCTGAGTGAGAGACTCTGTTAAAAATTGGACTTATTGCCAGATGACAAAGAATGACTTTAGCGAATCGCCGCTGACTGTTCTTTGATCCCCCCACTAGTTGTAGCTGTATAGGTCACCTTCGGCAAATAGATATAGGTTATCGCTGGGATTAAATCTACGGCGGAACGATTCATCGCATTTAGTTACAATCATATGAAATGATGAGTTATTTATTCGGTTTTTTCTGGCTTGTTATGGGAAGCTTTTCGGTTAAACTCATGGCGGGAAAGCTCTGTCGGCAAGTTGCGCGGCAGATAATTGAATAATAACGAGAGATTATATGAGAAAGACACTTATTGCCTGTGCAGCAAGTTTGCTGTTTGTAGCAGGTTCAGCCAGCGCGATCAGCGTCACCGCAGAAGCAGGACGTCATTACACTAACCTCGGTGTCGGTATGGGCACCAACAGCGGCGGCCTGGCTGTGAGCGGTAACTGGGCGCGTAGCGACCACGACGGTGACATGGGCAGCTTAGGTCTGGGCTTCAACCTGCCAATTGGCCCATTGATGGCGACCATTGGCGGTAAAGGTATCTATATGGCACCTGAAGACGGTAAAAACGGCGGCGCAATTGCCGTTGGCGGCGGGTTGAGCTATCCGATAACCAAATCATTCACTTTATACGGTGAAGGTTATGTAGCGCCAGAATCCCTGACCAGTGGGATGAAATCCTACACCGAAGCGAACGCCGGTGTGCGTTGGAGCGTGATTCGCCCGTTGACGGTAGATGTTGGTTATCGTTACATCAATATGGAAGGGAAAGAAGGCCGTCGGGATAACCGTCTGGCGGATGGCATGTATATCGGTGCCGGTCTAAACTTCTGATTTCATGCGTTGAAAACAAAACGGGCGCTGGGTGTGATACCCGCGCCCATTTTTTTATGTAGAGATACTCGGTTTCTATGTGGAGATACTAGGTATAAAACCTGTTATTTCAGTGTATTAACCCACTGCGGGTAATACCCCGGCGACAATACCGACCTGAATCGCAATCACGGTTACACCGCAGGTAAATACCAGTGCCAGAGCTGGTTTACCGCCCCAAACACGATAGTTTTTACCCTGATGCATCTGGCGCGCTTTCCAGGCCAGTAACGAAGGCAAAATCAGCGCCAGCACCGATAGGGCAACGGCGGCAAAGCCCAGCGCCATGACAAATCCGCGTGGGTAAAACAGGGCGAACAGCAGCGGTGGTAGGAAGGTTATTACGCCGGTTTGCAGTCGACCGCGCACCGTATTACGACGCTTAAATAAATCTGCCAGATAATCGAATAACCCTAAGGCTACGCCGAGGAATGAGGTCGCCAGCGCCAGGTCGGCAAACAGGTGTACCGCCAGTTCAACGTGCGGTGAGGCGACGACTTCACGCACGGCCTGTAATAAACCGTTCAGACCGGCCTGCTGCGCCAGAATACCGACAAAGGTATGAGAAGAAATCGCGCCCAGCGTCGCTAATTGCCAGAAAATATAAGCGATTAATGGAATGGCGCTGCCGATGATAAACACCCAGCGCAGTTTGCGAATATTACCGCCCATATAATTGACGATACTTGGTACGCTGCCGTGGAAGCCGAAAGAGGTGAAAATCACCGGAATGGCAGACAGCGCCAGCCCTTGCTCCAAGGGTAAGGTCAGCAGGTTGGCTTTTTCCACGTGCGGCATCATTAATGCCAGCATTACCACGAGGAAAATAATTTTCGCGCTGAATAAAATTCGGTTAAATAAATCGACTGAATGGGTGCCAATGCACACAACTCCACCGGCTATCAACGTGAATAGCAGTACGCCGAGATAGGTCGGGAAGCTCTGCTCTGTCCATTGGCTGATACTGGTTGCCAAAAGCTCACCGGCGCCGCTGATATAGGCAGAGGTCAAGGCGTACATCAAAAACATCATGCTAAAGCCGGTTAACCACTGACCACGGCTGCCTAGATAGCGTTTGGCCAAAGTGCCCAGACCGGTATCAGCCGCTTCGTGTTGATATACTTCAACCAATAATAATGCGGTGTAGCACATCAATAGCCAAAGGGAGACCAGAAGGGTCAAGGTTACGCTGAAACCCACGCCAGCGGCAGCAAGCGGCATCGCCAGCATCCCTGCACCAATTGTGGTTCCCGCCACGATAAAAATACTGCCAAGAGTGCGATTCTTCACGCTTTCCTCTGCTAACCGACATTTTATTGAAATTATTGAGTGCAGCAGAGTAGATGATCCCATTAATTCTGTCAAATCGACGTTACAACTGATGTAAAATTATGTTTACACTCGGTTGTTGTTTGATTTATCAGGTTTTATTTTAAAGTTGTTGCGGGCGCGGTGGAAAGAGTAGAAAAGATTGTGTTTCACCGAGGCTGTTCTTAAAGTGTGAGTAAGGGAATTTGCGGAGAGAAAAATGCTGAGAATTGAGATGTTAAGCACCGGCGATGAAGTATTGCACGGGCAAATCGTGGACACCAACGCCGCCTGGTTGGCGGACTATCTGTTTACTCAAGGATTGCCGATGAGCAGCCGGGAAACGGTAGGTGACGATTTGGAAGCGCTCATCGCCGTACTGCTAGAACGCAGCCATGTAGCCGATGTTCTGATCGTCAACGGCGGGTTGGGGCCGACCAGCGACGATTTAAGCGCGCTGGCGGCAGCACGAGCCTGCGGGGTGGAACTGATCGAACATCCACAGTGGATTGCCCGTATGGAAGCGTTTTTCGCCGAGCGCGGAAGAGTGATGTCCGCCACTAATCGCAAACAGGCACACATACCGGCCAACGCTGAAATGCTGGATAACCCCGTGGGAACTGCCTGCGGTTTTGCGTTCCAACTGAATAAATGTCAGATGTTTTTCACTCCGGGCGTGCCTTCTGAATTCAAAGTGATGGTGGAGCAGCAGATTGTGCCGCGTTTACGGGAAAGTTTTCCGCAGATTGCGCCACCGCTTTGTTTACGTATGACCACCTTTGGCCGTTCGGAAAGCGATTTGGCGATGGAGCTAGACCCGCTGCCGCTGCCGGAAGGCGCGGTGCTAGGTTATCGTTCTTCCGCCCCTATTATTGAGCTGAAACTGACCGGCCCGGCTTCACAGCGTTCGGCGATGGAAGAAGTCTGGCAGCAGGTGCGTCAGGTGGCCGGTGAAAGCCTGATTTATGAAGGCACAGAGGGATTACCAGCGTTGGTTGCCGGGCAGTTGAATCAGCGCGGATTAACGCTGGCGCTCAGTGAGCAATTTACCGGCGGGCTGATCAATTTACAGCTACAAAGCGTGCAGGCACCTTTAGCCGGTGGGGAATTGCTGCCGTTATCCTGTGTGGAAACTTTGCCTGAGCTTGCCGCCCGCGCTCAGTCGTTGGCTGCCCTGTGCGGTGCGCCGTTGGTATTGGCGGTTAGCGCAATGAAAGGTGAAAATCTTAGCGTAGCCTTACATACGCCAAACGGTACTTTCGGACAGACGGTTCGCTCTCAGGCCAGCCGTCACGGGTTAAGAATTCGACAGGAAACGAGCGCGATGCTGGGCCTGGAAATGCTGCGTCGCTGGCTGGCAGGAGGCAAAGTCTGCGGTCAGCACGGCTGGCTGACGGTGATTGAAATGCTGTGATATCACGGCGCAAACAAAAAAGCAGACAGTGCCATCACTCTGTCTGCTTTTTATCTATTTCGTCGATTTTTATTGCCGCCGCGGATTATTTTTCCTGCGCGCTGTGTACTTCCTTACTGGCTTCCCACAGACGATATTTCACTTCCACGCCTTGAGGCACGTATACCACGATTGGCAGGCGGCTGTTATAACGCTGCATGGTATAGTTACCCAGATTGGCGGTAACAAATGCCGGATGTTTAGCGCTTTCTGGGCAGGCCATCTGGGTTGATAAAACTCCAGAAATTTCATTCATTACCAGATAGTCATAACCCCAGCCATCCAAAGTATGGGATTCTAACTTGCCGCCCAACATATGGTGGTTACAGTCAACTTCCAGATTTTTGCCAATCAACAATTCAACTTTAAAGCGATCTTCATCAGGCCGCTGCGGCAGATAAATAACATGGCGGCTCATACCTGTTTCAGCGGCTGGGAAGGGCGCGATTTTTTCCAGCGGCTGCTGTTCTGGTGCCGCATTGTCTGCGGCGATAGCTCCGGCGGAGGCGGCAAGCAGTAAACCGGCGATCAGGGAAAATGTTTTATTCATATTGATTTCTCCTTGCGATTAATGCCGATAATTTTAACACAAAAGTATCATAAGGTTAGTATATGCAATTGGCTATAATCATATTATTCATAGATGATTATAGCCCTGATTTTTTGTTAAAATGCTGAATATAATTTTACAATGCTCGTTTTATAAAATGAAAAACTAAATTTTGTCTTATTATACCTCCTCATAGTACAAGGTATGTATGTGCCCAATGATTCCAAGGGTACGTGATTCCATATTTCTATTCATTATTGTTAATGAATGAATATTTTTTTATATATTGATTTACTGTAATTGTAATAAGGAGAGGCTATGAATGTTGGTATGACATCAGGCGTTTATCAGATTAATAATTCAATGGAAAACGTCGCTGAAATTAAACGTGGTTCTCAGTTCACTCATTCGTTGGCTAAACTTTTAACTAAAGTAAAAAATGTCTACATTTCACTTGTTACCTCGGTGAGGTCATCAGCAGTATCGAAAGGGGAAGATAAAACTTCCCCTGAAGTGAAATCAGAAGGACGGTTACAAAAATTGCTAACCGGAATTAAACAATTATTTGGCTCTTTATCCACATCCTTTAATATCGACAAATCAAAATCATCAGCAGCGAGTTTTACGTTACACAGTCTATTTGATATTAAGGAGGTAGAGCGCGGCGATGGGATTGAAAAACTTTGTAAAAAAATAAAAGAGACTGCAAAGCATGAAGATATTCTTACTATGTTTAGGACGTCACCGTCGAGCGATGATGCACAAGAAATAAAACAAAAAAGGTTTGGCTTCGAACAATTTTGTTCAAGTCAGAATTGTACTCCTGAGGTTTTGTCCTCAATTTTCAAAAAAGAGATGAGTCATCTTTTGCCTAAATTAGATAATAATGATTTTAAGCGTCTTCCTGATATTCATCCCGAAAATAAACAAACGCTTGATGATTGCAAAAACGCGGTACGGAATGTCTTGATAGAGAAAATTAATCAGATGCCTGCGGATAAAATAAAACTTGTGGTTATGATGCTCAATACGCTAGCAGAAGTTAAAAAAGTGGCAATAGATAAAGAGGACCATACTCTAAGAGACATCAATGGACTTAACCGCTATGTGATTCCCCATTTGATTGGTGATGATCTTGAATCTCGCTATTTAGAAAAAATACCCGGTACCAATAAGATGATGAAAGATGATATTGAAGCTAAGTTAACTACGCCATTTAATCACTGGCAACATCTATCTATAGCGCAATCTGGTTACGTACAGGTATTTAACTGAGATAAAAGTTGGGTGGTGATATGTTTAATAAAAAACCGCGCTAGGGGCGCGGTCATCAGTAGTTTACTTTGTTTTATCTGTCTGCCTGAAAAAGTGCGTTGCAGACTAAATTTCCAGCTCAATATCACCCACCGGTTGGCAGCAGCAGGGGAGAATTTCCCCTTCTTGTACAAAGGCCAGCGGTTGCTGGGCGTAGCAAACTTCGCCTTTTAGCAAACGGATACGACAAGAACCGCAATAGCCCGAGCGGCATTGGTATTCGACCTGAATCTGATGCTGCTCCAGCACTTCCAACAGGTTGGATTCATTATCGGGATAGGGCAACTGCGTACCTGAAGTACGCAGATTGATAATAGATTTTTCCATGCAATTAAAGCTGGAAATCACTCAAATCGTCGGCGCTGACTTCGGAATCAATCTGACCGACCAGATAGGAGCTAACTTCCACTTCCTGCGGGGCAACCTGCACGTTGTCTGACACTAACCAGGAGTTAATCCATGGAATCGGGTTGGTGCGGGTTTTAAACGGAATGCCTAAACCTACGGCCTGCATACGGATATTGGTGATGTATTCCACGTATTGACACAGAATATCTTTATTCAGGCCGATCATCGAACCGTCGCGGAACAGGTATTCTGCCCATTCTTTTTCTTGCTGCGCGGCTAGTACGAATAGGTCGTAACACTGTTGCTGACATTCTTCGGCAATTTCAGCCATTTCCGGATCGTCTGCACCGGAGCGCATCAGGTTAAGAATATGTTGAGTGCCGGTCAGATGCAGAGCTTCGTCGCGGGCAATCATTTTGATGATCTTGGCATTGCCTTCCATCAGTTCGCGCTCGGCGAAGGCGAAAGAACAGGCGAAGCTAACGTAGAAGCGAATCGCTTCCAGCGCATTGACGCTCATCAGGCACAGATACAGCTGCTTTTTCAGCTCGCGCAGGTTAACGACCACGGTTTTACCGTTGACCTGATGGGTGCCTTCCCCCAGTAAATGGTAATAGCTGGTCATTTCAATCAGATCATCGTAATAAGCCGAAATATCTTTAGCGCGTTTCAGAATTTCTTCATTTGTCACGATATCGTCAAATACCACCGCCGGATCGTTCACGATATTGCGAATAATATGGGTGTAAGAACGAGAGTGAATCGTTTCCGAGAACGACCAGGTTTCTACCCAGGTTTCCAGTTCAGGAATGGAAATCAGCGGCAATAAAGCCACGTTCGGGCTACGACCTTGAATGGAATCCAGCAGCGTTTGATATTTCAGATTGCTGATAAAAATGTGTTTTTCGTGTTCCGGCAACGCGTTGTAATCGATGCGATCGCGGGAAACGTCAATTTCTTCAGGGCGCCAGAAGAAAGAAAGTTGCTTTTCAATCAGCTTCTCGAAAATTGGGTGTTTCTGTTGGTCGAAACGTGCCACGTTAACGGACTGACCAAGAAACATGGGTTCGAGTAACTGGTTGTTTTTGTTCTGAGAAAAAGTGGTATAGGCCATGATGTCCTCGAGGATATCGCAAAAGGCAAAAAGAAATGGCCCTCAGGATGACTCGATTTTTGCGCGGCCGAAACGGCAGGGCGCAAAATGATCAACCGCCAGCCAATCGCTGAATGGATTGTCCGGCGGGAGGGCCTTAACTAAAAATCAAATCTTACACGCACCGCCTTCGCAGTCGTCGTCTCCGGGCTGACCCTGAATGTCTTCCTGCACATCGTCAGCCCCGTCGCGGGTGTTTTGATAATACAGTGTCTTCACACCAAATTTATAGGTGGTCAGCAGGTCTTTTAGCAATTGCTTCATCGGCACTTTGCCTGATGGGAAACGAGCCGGATCGTAATTGGTATTAGCTGAAATGGCCTGATCGACGAATTTCTGCATTAAACCGACCAATTGCAGGTAGCCATCGTTATTTGGCATTTCCCACAGCAGTTCGTAAGCCTCTTTCAGGCGTTCATACTCAGGAACAACCTGACGCAAAATACCGTCTTTCGAGGCTTTGATACTGACATAGCCGCGCGGTGGCTCAATACCGTTGGTGGCATTGGAGATCTGCGAAGAAGTTTCTGATGGCATCAGGGCAGACAGCGTGGAGTTACGCAGGCCGAATTCCTGAATATCTTTACGCAGCGTTTCCCAATCGTAGTGCAGTGGCTCATCGCTGATCGCGTCCAAATCTTTCTTATAGGTATCGATCGGCAGAATACCTTGAGAATAAGTGGTTTCGTTAAACCACTGGCATGCGCCTTGCTCACGCGCTAACTGATTAGACGCTTTCAGCAGGTAATACTGAATGGCTTCAAAGGTACGGTGAGTCAGGTTATTTGCGCTGCCATCGGAGTAACGCACGCCGTTTTTCGCCAGATAGTAAGCGTAGTTAATCACGCCGACGCCCAGAGTACGACGACCCATAGCGCCACGGCGAGCCGCTTCGATCGGGTAATCCTGATAGTCCAACAAGGCATCCAGCGCGCGAACGGCCAGAATAGCCAGGTCTTCTAATTCATCCAGGCTATCAATTGCGCCGAGGTTGAAGGCAGACAGCGTACAAAGCGCAATTTCACCGTTCGGATCGTTGATGTCGTTCAGCGGTTTGGTCGGCAGCGCGATTTCCAGGCACAGGTTGGACTGGCGTACCGGCGCAATCTTCGGATCAAACGGGCTGTGGGTGTTGCAATGGTCAACGTTCTGAATGTAGATGCGGCCAGTTGATGCACGTTCCTGCATCATCAGGGAGAACAGTTCCACCGCTTTGACGCGTTGCTGACGGATGCTGCTGTCCTGCTCGTACTGGGTATACAGACGTTCGAATGCTTCCTGATCGGCGAAGAAGGCGTCATACAGCCCCGGTACGTCGGACGGGCTGAATAAAGTGATGTCGCCGCCTTGCAGCAGACGTTGATACATCAGCTTGTTGATTTGTACGCCGTAATCCATGTGGCGAACGCGGTTTCCTTCCACCCCACGGTTATTTTTCAACACCAGCAGGCTTTCAACTTCCAGATGCCACATCGGGTAGAACAGGGTGGCTGCGCCGCCGCGAACGCCGCCCTGCGAGCAGGATTTCACCGCGGTCTGGAAATGCTTGTAGAACGGAATACAGCCGGTGTGGAAAGCTTCGCCGCCGCGAATTGGGCTACCCAGCGCACGGATACGACCGGCGTTGATACCGATACCGGCGCGTTGAGAAACGTATTTCACAATGGCGCTAGAAGTGGCGTTGATAGAATCCAGGCTGTCGCCGCACTCGATCAGTACGCAAGAGCTGAACTGACGGGTAGGAGTACGTACGCCGGACATAATCGGCGTCGGCAGTGAAATCTTGAAGGTGGACACTGCATCATAGAAACGCTTGATGTAATCCATGCGGGTATCACGCGGGTAGCCGGAGAACAGGCAGGCCGCAACCAGGATATACAGGAATTGGGCGCTTTCGTAGATTTCACCGGTAACGCGGTTCTGTACCAGATATTTCCCTTCCAACTGCTTAACCGCAGCGTAGGAGAAGTTCATATCGCGCCAGTGGTCAATAAAACCGTCCATCTGCTCGAAGTCTTCAGCGGTGTAGTCTTCCAGCAGATGCTTATCGTATTTGCCCATGTCGACCATTTTGCTGACGTGGTCAAACAGTTTTGGCGGCTCAAACTGGCCGTAGGCTTTTTTACGCAGATGGAAAATCGCTAGACGCGCGGCCAGATATTGGTAATCCGGTGCGTCACGGGAGATCAAATCCGCTGCGGCTTTGATAATAGTTTCATGGATATCGGCGGTTTTGATGCCATCATAAAACTGGATGTGAGAACGTAATTCTACTTGAGATACTGAGACGTTATGTAAACCTTCCGCGGCCCAGTCGATGACTCGGTGGATTTTATCAAGGTTGATGCGCTCTTTGCTGCCATCGCGTTTAGTAACAAGTAGACTTTGGTTCATGTGTTCTTGACCTTTTTTCCCCTGTTCAGCCTACATAAAACACAAGTCTATGCTCTCCTTGATTGCAGTAATCATTGAGGGCAGTAGTGCATTGTTCAGTATGTAAACACTATATGTGGGGGTAGTATGTTGGTGAGATAACAAGATAGTGAGAAACGACGATTTTAGCAAGTGAACAAAACCGACGAATTGTGTGGATAACTTGGGGGTGAAATGTTACCAACGGCTTACAACCTGCGTCAGCACTGGAGATCTTGCTCCCTCAGTCTGGGGGATAAGATTTTACCGAAAATCTTAAAAATTTGATTGTTTGACGCTTTATTAAACGTTAGAAAAAAACGCGATAAGGTCTCTGTTTTAATGTCAAAAAAAGCGGCTTGGATCGCATTTTTCTGTTGACGGCGCATAAATCAACGTATTTCGGATAGAAGCTGATCAATCTGATAAAAATTCGGGCGACGCGCAGTTGGCCGCCATCGCCCTTAAAGCTATGAACTATTCAACGCTACCCATTAAGACTCTCTTGATCCCTTTGGGTGTGTAGCATGTAGTTGACGTCTACGTTGCGACCGAGCTTAAAGTGATCGGTCAGAGGATTATAATGCAGGCCAATAATTTGCTTTTCTCGTAGCGGAGTTTGGTCGATCCAACCGATCAATTCTGACGGACGAATGAATTTTTTCGAGTCGTGAGTGCCTTTCGGTACCATTTTCAAAATGTATTCAGCGCCAACTACCGCCATCAGCCAGGATTTGGTATTGCGGTTAATGGTAGAGAAGAATACGTGGCCGCCGGGTTTAACCAAACGGGCGCAGGCGCGAATCACCGAAGCCGGATCTGGAACGTGCTCAAGCATCTCCATGCAGGTCACTACATCGTACTGCTGCGGATGCGCTTCAGCGTGAGACTCGACGGTTTCTTGTACGTAATCGAGCTTGACGCCGGTTTCCAAGGCGTGCAAACGAGCCACTTGCAGCGGCTCGGTGCCCATATCCAGCCCGGTGACTACTGCGCCTTCCCGCGCCATACTTTCCGCCAAAATGCCGCCGCCGCAGCCGACATCCAGAACTTTCTTACCGAAAATACCGTCTGCGCGTTGCAAAATATAGTTCAGTCGCAACGGATTTATCCGATGAAGGGGTTTGAATTCACCTTCTAAATCCCACCAACGGGAGGCGACGGCCTCGAACTTGGCGATCTCGCTTTCATCAACGTTAGGGCGGTTTGCTGGGGTTTCTGCACGCATGGCTGAATATCACTCCTCTATCTCTTTGCGCGGATTATACATGCTCCCCGCAGATTGGCGCAGTTTTGTATCGTCAGCCTAAGTTTCATCGGAAGCTTGTGGAACAGGAATTCGAGGATAAACTTGGCATATTCACGTCTGTAGTTTCCCCAAAATCTGCGGTTTGTGATATAGTTTCGTACCTTTGAATCCGGTAATTAGTAGAGGGATAGCGGCTCAATGAGCGACCTTGCCAGAGAAATAACACCGGTCAACATCGAAGAAGAGTTGAAAAACTCCTATTTGGATTATGCGATGTCCGTGATTGTGGGACGTGCGCTACCAGATGTTCGAGATGGATTGAAGCCGGTACACCGTCGCGTTCTGTTTGCGATGAATGTACTGGGTAACGACTGGAATAAACCATACAAAAAATCGGCCCGTGTAGTTGGGGACGTTATCGGTAAATATCACCCGCATGGTGACAGCGCGGTCTACGACACAATTGTGCGTATGGCTCAGCCGTTCTCACTGCGCTATATGCTGGTGGATGGGCAGGGCAACTTCGGTTCCGTTGACGGCGACTCCGCCGCGGCGATGCGTTATACCGAAGTGCGCATGTCAAAAATTGCTCACGAACTGCTGTCGGATCTGGAAAAAGATACCGTCGATTACGTGCCTAACTACGATGGCACCGAGCAGATTCCTGCCGTCATGCCAACTCGCATACCGAACCTGCTGGTCAACGGCGCGTCGGGTATTGCCGTCGGTATGGCAACCAACATTCCGCCGCATAACCTTTCTGAGGTTATCGATGGCTGTCTGGCGTATATCGAAGATGAAAACATCACCATTGAAGGGTTGATGGAACACATCCCAGGGCCAGATTTCCCAACGGGCGCCATTATCAATGGTCGCCGTGGTATTGAAGAAGCTTATCGTACTGGCCGTGGCAAAGTGTATGTCCGCGCCCGTGCTGAAGTGGAAGCTGATGCTAAAACCGGTCGCGAAACCATCATTGTTCACGAGATTCCGTATCAGGTGAACAAAGCGCGGCTGATTGAAAAAATCGCCGAGCTGGTGAAAGAGAAACGCGTCGAAGGCATTAGTGCGCTGCGCGACGAGTCTGATAAAGACGGTATGCGCATCGTTATCGAAGTGAAACGCGACGCGGTTGGGGAAGTGGTTCTTAACAACCTGTATTCTCTGACTCAATTGCAGGTCACTTTCGGTATGAACATGGTTGCCTTGTCTCAGGGCCAGCCAAAATTACTGAATCTGAAAGATATTCTGGTGGCATTCGTGCGTCACCGCCGCGAAGTGGTTACACGCCGGACTATCTTTGAACTGCGTAAAGCCCGCGACCGTGCTCATATCCTGGAAGCGCTGGCGATTGCACTGGCTAACATCGATCCGATTATCGAACTGATTCGCCGTGCGGCAACGCCTGCCGAAGCAAAAGCCGGTTTAATTGCCAATCCGTGGGAACTGGGTAACGTTGCTTCCATGCTGGAACGTGCTGGCGATGATGCTGCGCGCCCGGAATGGTTGGAACCAGAGTTTGGTATCCGCGACGGCAAATATTACCTCACCGAGCAACAGGCTCAGGCGATTCTGGATCTGCGTTTGCAGAAACTGACCGGTCTGGAGCATGAGAAACTGCTGGATGAGTATAAAGAACTGCTGACTTTGATCGCTGAGCTGATCTTTATTCTGGAAAACCCAGAGCGCTTGATGGAAGTGATTCGCGAAGAATTAGTGGCGATCAAAGAACAGTACAGTGACGCACGTCGTACTGAAATTACCGCTAATACTTCCGATATCAACATCGAAGACCTGATCAGTCAGGAAGACGTGGTTGTGACGCTATCCCATCAGGGTTACGTCAAATACCAGCCGCTTTCTGATTACGAAGCGCAGCGTCGCGGCGGTAAAGGTAAATCAGCAGCCCGTATCAAAGAAGAAGACTTCATCGATCGCCTGCTGGTTGCCAATACCCACGACACTATTCTGTGCTTCTCCAGCCGTGGTCGTCTGTACTGGATGAAGGTGTACCAATTGCCAGAAGCCAGCCGCGGTGCTCGTGGTCGCCCAATCGTTAACCTGCTGCCGTTAGAGCCGAATGAGCGTATTACCGCTATTCTGCCGGTGCGGGAATACGAAGAAGGGCGTCACGTCTTTATGGCAACCGCCAGCGGTACCGTGAAGAAAACTGCGCTGACCGAATTCAGCCGCCCTCGCAGCGCCGGCATTATTGCCGTCAATCTGAACGAAGGCGATGAGCTGATCGGCGTCGATCTGACCGATGGTAGCAACGAAGTCATGTTGTTCTCCACCGAAGGTAAAGTGGTTCGTTTCCCAGAAGAACAGGTTCGTTCGATGGGTCGAACCGCGACCGGCGTGCGCGGGATTAACCTGAATGGCGATGACCGCGTCGTGTCACTGATTATCCCTCGGGGTGACGGTGAGATTCTGACGGTGACAGAGAACGGCTACGGTAAACGTACTGCGGTAGAAGAATATCCTACCAAGTCTCGTGCAACGCAGGGCGTTATCTCCATCAAAGTCAGTGAGCGTAATGGTAAAGTGGTCGGTGCGGTTCAGGTTGCGCCAACTGACCAAATCATGATGATCACCGATGCCGGTACTTTGGTGCGTACTCGCGTTTCAGAAGTCAGCATTGTGGGCCGTAATACCCAGGGTGTGACGTTGATTCGTACTGCTGAAGACGAGCACGTTGTCGGCCTGCAACGAGTTGCAGAGCCAGAAGACGACGATGAGGATGAAGCACTTGAAGGTGAAGAAGGCAGCGCAGAGAACTCTGAGCTGCCAGCAGCACCGGAAGATGATGCCAACGACGCGCCGGAAGACGACAACGGATAATGTTAAAACAGGTGCGGAAAATCGCGCCTGTTATTGACTGCTGTGATGAAAAGACAAGCCAGCCTCAGTGCTGGCTTTTTTATGTGTTATCGGTAGTGTATTCTGTTAGCAGAACTGCCCATCCGGCAACGTTTTCACCATGGTATCCGATTGAAATATCTTTCTTCTTTTCGAACAACGCTAAAAATATCCCGCTATTTATTCCGGGTACTTGCCGTTATGCTGTGGTCGCTAGGCGCACTGCTGACCACCTTCTATATCCTGAATATTCTGAATGAGAAAAAATCGGATATTCGTCAGGAATATAATACCAATTTCGAACAGGCGCAGAATTACATCCGGCATTCTGCTGATATTATCCGTGATATCAGATATATGGCGGAAAATCGCCTCAGCGAGCTCAGTAATTCCGTCGAGATACGCAGCAATGGCATGGCGCATAAAGCCGGTGAGCCAAAATATTATCCGCTTAATGTCAACGCTGAATGTGGCGATCTGCGTTCTTCGTACCATTCTTCGCTGGAATCGCTGAGCGATCTGATTCTGTACTGGAAAGAGAACTTTGCCGCTGCGTACGACCTTAACCGGATCTTTTTCGTTGGCGCTGAAAGCCGCTGTCTGGTTGATTTCAATATACGTAATACGCCGTTGGATCAGAAAAACCTGCTTTCCGCTCTGCATGAACATATGCAGAAATATATGGATGCGAAAAATCAGGATAAAGACAACACTCTGTATTTTGTGGTGCCCGGCGCGCGCTCAGATACCGGTTATCTTTATGTGCTAACGCCGGTGTTTATTGGCAATAAGCTGGAAGCGTTGATTGGTACTGAGCAGACGATTCGTCTGGAGGACTTTATCTCAGCGGGAACCTTGCCGATTGGCGTTACTTTGCTCGATCAGAATAATGAGCCGGTGCTTCGTCTGGCTACCGGCGAACGCTATGCCTCTATGCTGGATGAATATCCGGACTCACCCTCCTATTTTGGCTATGCAGATGATTATAACGACCTGATCCTAAAGAAGAATTTACTGCCTTCATCGCTTAGCATTGCTTATTCATTGCCGGTGAAAACCGTGGTTGAACGTTTTAAGATGTTGATTTTTAACGCGCTGCTACTCAATGCTTTGTCTGCGGTTGTGATTTTTACTTTAGCCTGGGTATTTGAACGCAAAATGTTCCGCCCGGCAGAAAATAACGCTTCGCAGCTGGAAGAACACGAGCAATTTAACCGGAAAATCGTAGCTTCCGCGCCGGTGGGGATCAGCATTTTGCGGCTCAGCGATGGGACTAATATCCTGAGTAATGAGTTGGCTCATAACTATATTAATTTGCTGACCAACGAAGACCGGGAACGCATTACGCGAATTATCTGCGATCAGCAGGCTAATTTTGTCGATGTGATGACCAGTAATAACAATAATTTGCAAATCAGCTTCGTCCATTCCCGCTATCGTAATGAAGACGTGGCGATCTGTGTACTGGTGGACGTCAGTTCGCGGGTCAAAATGGAAGAGTCGTTACAGGAAATGGCCGCCGCCGCCGAGCAGGCTAGCCAGTCCAAGTCCATGTTTTTGGCTACGGTTAGCCACGAATTGCGCACGCCGCTGTATGGCATTATCGGCAACTTGGATTTACTACAAACCAAGGAGCTGCCGCCGGGCGTGGACCGCTTGGTCACGGCGATGAATAACTCTTCCGGTTTACTGCTGAAAATCATCAGCGATATTTTGGATTTCTCCAAAATCGAGTCAGAACAGCTAAAAATCGAGCCTCAGCCCTTCTCCTGCGTGGAAGTGATTACTCATATTACTGCGAACTATTTGCCGCTGGTGGTGAAAAAACGGCTTGGCCTGTACTGCTTTATTGAGCCTAACGTTCCGGTCATGATGAACGGCGATCCGGTGCGTTTACAGCAGGTCATATCCAACTTATTGAATAACGCCATTAAATTCACCGATACCGGCTGCATTATTGTGCAGGTCAGGCTGCACGGTCTGTATTTGGAATTCCGCGTACAGGATACCGGCGTTGGTATTAATGCGAAAGAAATCAATCAGTTATTTGACCCCTTCTTTCAGGTCGGTACTGGCGTACAGCGCCACTTCCAGGGAACGGGGTTGGGGCTGGCGATCTGCGAAAAGCTGATCAATATGATGGATGGCGATGTTGAGGTGAATTCCGAACCGGGTATCGGCAGCGTATTTTCAATCCGAATTCCGCTATATAACGCGACGTTACCGACGCCTCCGACTGGCAAATGCTGGAAGGGGAAGACTTTGCTGATGGAAGTGCGGAACGCCCGCCTCGAATCTTATCTGACCAGCCTGTTTTGCAGTTACGGCGCAGATATTCAGCGTTACAACGGTCAGGCAACCCGTGGGGATGAGGTGCTGATTACCGATTACATTCCGCAAGTCGCCACGCCGCTGTTGGCGCGAATTCATTTTTCTATCGAACATATTGGTTTACCGCAGGAAACCCGGCCAGGCTACTGGGTGGTCAGCACTTCAACGCTGCTGGAAGCCGTTCCTCTGTTGCATCGAATTTTGCTGGATGTATCGATTATGACGTCCACGCCGCTGCAATTACCGGTGCCGGATAAAGATAATCAGGTAGATAATAGCGATATGCGTATTCTGGTGGTAGATGACCATCCGATAAACCGTCGTTTATTAGCTGACCAGCTAACGTCCTTAGGTTATCAGGTGCTTACGGCTAATGACGGCATTGATGCATTGACGGTATTGGGTAGCAATCCTATTGATATCGTGTTGACAGATGTCAATATGCCAAATATGGATGGTTATCGCCTGACCCAATGTTTGCGCGAACAGGAGCTGCATTTCCCAGTGATTGGTGTAACGGCTAATGCGCTGGCGGAAGAGAAGCAACGCTGTCTGGATGCGGGAATGGATGACTGTCTGTCTAAGCCGGTGACGCTGGATACGCTGCGACAAATGCTTAATCACTACAGTGAAAAGGTGCGGCAGGGGCGGTGAGTGGATTTGAAATAATAAACCCGACGCGAGAAAGCCGGGTTTATTGGTAGGAAAACCGCTTTATTACCCTTTATATTACTCTTTATCAACCTGGCTGATGCTGACGGAAGACAGGTAATTTAGCAGGGCAATATCGTTATCCACACCCAGTTTCAGCATGGCTGATTTTTTCTGGCTACTGATGGTTTTGATGCTGCGGTTCAGTTTCCGGGCGATCTCTGTCACCAGGAAGCCTTCGGCAAACAGGCGCAACACTTCGCTTTCTTTTGGAGAAAGACGTTTGTCGCCGTAGCCGTTAGCGCTGATTTTTTCCAACAGTTTAGCCACGCTTTCCGGGGTGAATTTTTTCCCTTTCTGCAATGCGGCCAAGGCTTTGGGTAAATCGGTCGGCGCACCTTGTTTGAGCACAATCCCATCGATATCCAGATCCAAAACGGTGCTGAGAATCGCCGGGTTATTATTCATGGTCAAAACAATAATGGCCAGATGCGGAAAATGACGCTTGATATATTTGATCAACGTAATCCCGTCACCGTACTTGTCTCCAGGCATGGAGAGGTCGGTAATCAGAACGTTGGCATCAAGTTTTGACAAGCTGTTTATCAGTGCAGTGGAGTCTTCAAACTCACCGACTACATTTACCCATTCAATTTGTTCTAGTGATTTCCGAATGCCAAACAAAACGATTGGATGGTCATCTGCAATAATTACATTAAGGTTGTTCATGTTATGGGTTACCTTGCTGCAACAGCCTACTGACGAACGAATCAATCTGGCTGATGCTAGTTTCGATCTTCAACTGATCGCCGTTTGCGATATGCTGTTCTAATGTTTCACACAGTTGCTTGCCGAGAACCAGATTCAACATAGCAAACACGCCTT
This sequence comes from Yersinia sp. IP36721, assembly GCF_003634395.1. Taxonomy (NCBI): domain Bacteria; kingdom Pseudomonadati; phylum Pseudomonadota; class Gammaproteobacteria; order Enterobacterales; family Yersiniaceae; genus Yersinia; species Yersinia sp. IP36721. The sequence continues at coordinate 145,744 of NZ_QCZL01000008.1, read as the reverse complement.
TCAATCGGTGCGCGGTCTGCGAGAGCGATATAAAATCACGTTGCTGGGCCTCAGTATACAGTTTCTTCAAATCTACCGGTACTGTCTCAACAAACAGCGCATAATAGTCACTAGATTTTAACTGTTGCTCATATCCGGAAATATCATCCTCGACAGGGTTTTCTTCCGCTGTTTCCACGCTATGAGCGGACTCATAGGAAGAAATCTGCTGCTCTATCAGTAACAGAATGGCGTCTATCACCGCGCTGCCAAGGTTGTAGTTAACCCGAATATAGTTCTGTTGCAACTGTTGTAAACCCGGCTCGTCTGAAGTCAGTAAGAGGGTATAAGGCGCATAGTTTTGCGGGTTATCCGTTAACATTACGTCATACTCCCTGCCCGGCAGACGATCGTCTGCAATAATACAATTTGCACCGAACGCATTCAGTAGCGTAGTCACGATGGATTTCACTTCATCTGAAGTAATATCCAGCATCACGGTTACGCCATCTAGTAATTTCTCCTCTTCATCTTCTTGATTTTCGTGCAATCCCATAGCAACGCGGACGGTGTAACGGGTACCGATGTCCACTTTACTGCGGATTTCCAGCTGCCCGTTCATTTTTTTGCATAACTGATTGCACAAAAAGAACGTCAGACCAGAGCCCTGACTATAGCGATCAACCAGCGTTTGGCTTAGGAACGGATAGCTGAGATTACTGATTTCTTCGTCTGAAATACCGGCACCGGTATCCACAATCTGAATAGTCAGTAACTCTGGATGCTCAGGTTCATGTTTCACCGTTAAGGTAATTTTACCGTAGCTGGTGGTCACAATGGCATAGTTCAGCAACAACGCTAGCACTTTACGCAATGCACGTTCATCACCGATATAGGTTTTGTCTACATCTGCCAAATAATGGTTGAATAAACTCAATCCTTTTCGGTTTATGGACGGCAAAGCTTGCAGCAATAGCTCATCGATCAGTCTGGATAGCGAGAAATTCTGCTGTTCCGGTTGCCAATCCTGCGTTTCCAGACGGGTGAGCAGAGTGATGTTATCGATGAGCGTTAGCACGCTATCTGAATGCTGAACCAACTCGTTGACTAGAGACTCACGTAACTCTGGATCGGTGTCCGGATGCTGTAGCAACCGGTGCGCTAGCTGATTTAACATGCTAACCGGTTGATTCAGCTCGATGCCCAGATTATGCAACATCAGCTTCCGCGCCTGTAGATTCTTATCGTATTCGCGCCGCGCCATTTGCAGTTTTTTGTTCACCAGTACTTCTTTATCCTGATCGTGCAGCAGGAAAAGGTAAGTTTTTGGGGATAATCGACTGCGGAACATTCGTATTTCATATACTTCGTTGTTAACCGTTCCCTGAATGACCCCGTGATGCTGTTCTGCCATATGGGCAATTTTTTGCAAATTAAGATGAGGCAGCAAGTGCTCGGCAATTTTGTTGCTGGCCACCAGCTTACTGGTCGCAAAGTTATATACCAGTAATCCTAAAGGCAGGCTGGCAATAATTTCCTGATTCAGAGACTTCTGTGCTTCCAATTGCTCGGCCATATCTTCACCGGGGCGAACATACTGATGGCGAATCAAATAGATGCACAGCAGCGTCAGGCCGAATAAGAACAGATTAGTTAAGATCAGCCAGGAATTATTGCGCGCCAGATCGAGGGCCAGACCGGTCAAGGGAACGCGATACACTACTTTGAGCGAGGCATTGGCCAGCGGAGCGGCAAACTCCAGCCATGAACCGTTAATGGCTACCGAGGCGGTAGCCAAATCTTCCGGAGCCATCCCGCCATCGCCAATTGGCGTGTTGTCCGGCTGGAGCAGGAAGCTGGAGCGCGCCATATTGACTGGAATCAGATCGTTAATCGGCAAATCAAAGGCGATAACCGTCGCCAGATGGCCGGGATGGTTGAAGGTGGTTCTGAGCGTAAAATAATAGGCATTTTGAAAACGCTGTTTACGTAACGGAGAAAAACTTTCCCGCTCATCCAGCGTATTGGCCTGTTGCAGCATTTCCGCCCGGCGAGACTCAGCGGACGCTGTCAGGTAGGTTTCCTTAAAGCGGGTGGTGAGCTCTTTTAGCGACTGAGTCGTAATCAGGATCAGGCTGTTATCCTGCCCGTTCAGGTAGTACATGGAAAAGGTGTCGCTCTGTGAACCCCAGCGGCTATCCAGATAGTTTGACATACGCAAAGTCATGCCCAGCGTGGCTCTATCATGATTACCGAAAATCACCGCATCAGTTTTAGCTCTGGGTTTTTCAATGAAATAAACATCAGGCCGCAGGCGGGTTTCTTCTACACCCGCGGGTAGCACCTCATCGGCATCATTGTAGGCGGGATTGGTCGCCAACTCGTAAATCTGATAGGTATTGTAGCGATAATCATCAATACGCTGCTGCAAGCTGGTAGCGATATTATTCAGAGCAAACTTTTTTTCTGCCAGATATGCGTTGGTATAGTTGTAGCCGTAGAGACCCACGGCGATCAGCAATAGCAGGATAAACAGCCAAAAACAGCGGGCGATATTGGTCAGGCTAAGAGGTAACGAATTATTTTGCATAGGGATAACGCTGATTCCTTGATTAACGCGTTACTGTCCGGGCGCTGGCCGTTACGCTGAGTAACAGAACCGCTACGCACCCGAAGGCAAAGGGCAAACTACTGAGCTGTGCGATAAAACCTATCAGCGCAGGACCTGCCAGAATACCGGCGTAGCCAATGGTTGTCATTGAGGCAATGGCTAAATTCGTTGGCATAACCCGCTGATTGCCCGCAGCGGTAAACAGAATCGGTACCACGTTCGAAGCCCCCAACCCGACCAGCATAAAACCAGCCATAGTTGCCGTAGGATTATCAAAGCTGATAGCAATAATAAAACCGGCGGCGGCAAATAGGCTACCGCCCAATAATACGGCATAGCGGCCTAGTTTATTCACGATACGATCGCCGTTCAAACGCCCCATCGTCATAGCGATGGCAAAAATAGCGTAGCCCATGCCGGCCTGAGAAGGTTCGATACCGCGTAAGCTAGTGAGAAACAATGCGCTCCAGTCCAACATTGAACCTTCAGCCAAAAACATCACGAAACACAGGAAACCGAGAAACATCACCCAGCCTTTAGGGCGTACAAACAGCGGGCCATCGTGCGGTTCTCCGCTGCCTGCCAGCAGGTTTCTGTTCGCCATCGCCAGCAAGGCAATAATGACTATTACGGTAATCAACACCGCGACTAAAGGAGAGAGACCTAGCCACAGTAGCGCACTGACTCCGCCAGCACCGGCGATACCGCCAACGCTGAACAGGCCGTGGAATCCTGACATCATGGCGCGACCGCTGGCCTTTTCGACAATCACCGCCTGAATATTCATTGCTACATCAATTACCCCGATAGCAGCCCCAAATAGCAGCAATGCCACGGCCATGCTGATGGGAGTATCCATCAGTACCAGCAGCGGTAAATCCAGACACAAAAGGGCACCGGCAATCAAAATAACCCGGCGACAGCCCCATTTCGCCGTCATTACGCCGGTCAACGGCATAGCCAGCAGGGATCCAACGCCAATACACAGTAGCAGTAACCCTAATGACGCATCATTAAGAGCAATTCTGGCTTTGGCGAAGGGGACTAGCGGCGCCCAGGCGGCCATTGCCAAACCGGCAATAAAAAAGGCCAGGCGGGTAGCGATCTGTTGAGGAACGCCGGGCAGTTCGTGTTGTTGCTCTATTTGGGTGCTCATGTTGATTTTGGCTTGTCGTGAGGGTGAATAACTAAAATTGAGACTTGTTTCTATCACAAAGCGAAATCCGGGTCGAAGATATTCACGGCTTCGGACGGATTAATCGTGGGTTAGCGTGCTGGGTTGATAAGGTCTGGGTCGTTTCATTGGGGGGTAATTCAGCCTGTTATTATTTTCTCTGGATTTTTTAATGATTAAAAAAATTTAATAATATGGTTTGGCGGTGATTCTTCCAGTGATTATCTATTTTTATCATATAAAAAAATTCATACACATCGTCAGGGACAAAAAAACCATAAAACACCGATAGGTCAATTGGCGAACTGCTTGATTAAATGTAAAGCCATTGCAATTAGTTAGTTAACTTTGTGTCACCCCGAATGACCCTTTAAGGTTCGCCCCGTCATTGATTCCCCTACTTTTTATCATGATTAGTATTCACTCAAATAATGAAAATATTTTTGTACAAGCGTTGAAATATCTACTTATATCTAAGTATTAGCTTTTGAAGTAACTACGCAAAATTTTAACAAAATAAATGTATTTATCGTGCCTTGGTTCATTTTTACGTTGTCATCAACACCGAAAACAAGCTTAAACCCAGATTAACAAGGTTTACTTTACTCTCCTGCGTCTGACTACCCGCCCTGGGGTGGTTTTACGTGGAGGTCGCGTCCTGCTTGCTTTGTGAGGTTACCTATGGCGAACACCGCTGCCGGCTCAGTTGATATCATTTCCCGCCTAAATGGCAAACAAATCACCCATGTTGCCAGTGGCAATCAAATTGTGGTGCTTAATGAACCCAGCGTGGTGCGTATCCATGCGGCTACGGATAGCGTTGTTCGCTATGAGCGTCAAGGTAACGATCTGATTTTACATATGAAAGATGGTAGCACCGTACGCTATCAACACTTTTTCAAGGCAGATGCAGAAGGCCACTACAGTGAGCTGGTGTTTGATGACGGCTTGCATCAACCGTTCTATGCCGTCTTCCCTCCGACGCTGTTGGCCGCAGGGGGCGAAACCGTTGCTCTGGTGCCGGAATTTGCCGCCATCGATGGGCTATCCAGCCTGGTCTTAAGCGACGGTATTGCCTCCAATGCTGTGCTGGCTGGCGTTTTAGGCTTTCTGGCCATCGGTGCCGGGATTGGTATCGCAGCGGGTAGCAGCGGCGGTGGTGGCAGCGGCGGCGGTAATCCCAATACGCCGACTTTGACGGTAAATCCGTTGACCGGTGACAACCGTTTGAACGCGAACGAAACCCATGCATCACAGGTATTGAGCGGCGAGACAACCTTTATTGCTGCGGGTCAGACAGTTACATTGATTTTGAACGGCGTAACCTATACCACCACCGTCGGTGCCGATGGTAAATGGAGTTTCAATCTGCCCGCTTCGGTACTAGAGGGTCTGCAAGACGGCCGCTATAGCGTGATTGTCAAAGTGACCACGCCAGGCGGACAGACGCTGGAAAAAGATTTCACGCTGGAAGTGGATACCGTTGCGCCAGCGCTCACGGTTTCACCTTTGGCTGGCGACGGTATTCTGGAAGGCGCGGAACTGACTCAGCCGCTGGTGGTGAATGGTACCGCGTCGGCTGGAGATGCAGGACAAACCGTAACCGTTGGCTTTAACGGACAGACATATACCACCACGGTAGGATCTGATGGCAGCTGGAGCGTGACAATTCCGCCTTCGGCCTTGACCGGTATCAGCGTGGGTTCTCATCCGGTCACGGTGACCGTTTCCGATGCGGCGGGCAATACTACCACGGTAACTCAACCCTTGACCGTCGCGGGCAATGCTTCGCTGACTATCGGCGATTTTGCGGTGAATAATATTCTGGATGGAGCGGAACAGCAGCTTAATCAAACCATTAGTGGCAGTACCAAAGGCATTACCACCGGGCAAACTGTAACTGTAACTTTGAATGGTAAAACCTACACCGCAACCGTGGATACGAATGGTAATTGGAACCTGTCCGTACCCGCCGCCGATCTGGCGTTGCTGATGAATGGCACTAGCACCATTCATGCCTCGGTTAACGATCCGGAAGGGCGTCAGGTCACCGGCAGCCATGATTTCATGGTGAATAACAACTTCAGCGCCATAGCTATCAGCCCGGTGTCCGGCGATGGCCTGATTAATGCGACCGAAGCGCAAAGCGATATGACCGTCAGCGGCAGTACCAGCAATGTTGCTGCCGGTACTCAATTGACGCTGACTTTAAATGGCAAAACCTATACTGCGACCGTTGGCCTCAACGGCAGTTGGAGCGCGCAGATTCCGGCGGCGGATCTGGCATTGCTGGCCGATGGCAACATCACATTGACTGTAAGCGGCACTGATGCCGCCGGTAATCCGGTCAGCGGATCGCAGCAACTGGGCATTTATATCCACGATCTGCCGTCAGCTAGCCTAACCTTGCCTTTTGGTGATGGTTCATTGAACGGCGTTGACGTGCAGGGGAATCAGACATTAAGCGGTTCGACCGGAGTCAGCGGTGCGGGGCAAACCGTGAGCGTCACCATTGGTGGCATGACTTATCCGGCAGTGGTAGCAGCGGACGGCAGCTGGTCTGTCAGCATTCCGACTTCTACCTTACAAGGTTTGGGGCAAGGCCCGCAGCCGATCTCGGTGACGGTGAGCGATATCGCAGGTAACACCAATACCCAAGTCACGCCGGTATTGGTGGATACTTTCGCGCCGACCATAACCCTTTCCCCTATTGCTGGCGACGGAACAATTAACGCAGCCGAAGCCGCGTTACCGGTTGCCATTAGCGGTACTTCTTCTGAAGCGGGCTCGACTATTACGGTGAGTTTCAACGGCGGCAGCTATATCGGCGTGGTGCAAAACGACGGTACCTGGAGCGTGAATATTCCTGCCAGCGCCTTTGTCGGTCTGCCGGATGGCCCGGCATTGGTTAGCGTGACGGTCACTGACGTCGCAGGCAATACGACGACGGTCAATAAAACCGTCATTATGGATGCCGCTCCGGCTAATTTGCCAACGTTGGATATCCATAACTTTGCTGGCGACAACGTACTGGATGGCGCCGAGCAAAAAGTGAATCAAACCATCAGCGGGAGTACGACTCATATCGAAGCGGGTCAGGTTGTGACCATTACTTTGAATGGGAAAACCTACACCGCGACGGTGGATGGAGTGGGGAACTGGAGTACTCAGGTGCCTGCTGCCGATTTGGCGTTGCTAGCCAATGGAACAACCACCATCAATGCTCAGGTTGGCGATGTCAGCGGTAACCTGGCGTTTAAGAGCGAAATTATTGACGTTGATAGCACCAAGGGGGGGCTGGCTATCAACACCATCGCTGGTGATAACTTACTGAATATTCAGGAAGCGTCCGCCTCTATCAATATTACCGGTACTTCTGCCAACGTAGCCGTGGGGACGCTGTTACAGGTGACGATCGGCGGGGTGCCTTATTTTACTACGGTTCAGGCCGGCGGCGTTTGGAGCGTAACCATCCCATCGGTTAGCCTGTTCGTGTTGCCTGATGGTAGTACTCCGGTCACCGTTTCCGGGGTCGATCTAGGGGGGAACCCGGTTTCCAGTACTCTGGACTTAGGCGTATTCATACATAATCCACCCAATATTTCGGTCGATCCGCTGTTTATCGATGACAGGCTGAACGCTGCAGAAGTAGCGGTCAATCAGACGATTACCGGTTCTACCGGGATTACCGGCCCTGGCCAAACCGTGGCTGTGACTTTTGGCGGTGTCACTTATCAGGGTAATGTGGCTGTGGATGGTAGCTGGAGCATAACGCTGCCCAGTGCGGCGTTACAGGCTCTGGGGCAAGGTCTGTTGCCTTTCAGTATCATCGTTAAGGATATTGCGGGTAACGAAGGATTCTTTGCGACCAGTATTCTGGTGGATACCGTTGCGCCAACGTTAGCCGTGAACCCGGTTGCCGATGATGGCATTATCAATCTGGCGGAAGCCACTGCAACGGTAGTGATCAGCGGAACCAGTTCGGAAATTGGGGCGCAGATCAGCGCGACGCTCAACGGAAAAACCTATTTTGCAACAGTATTGTCTAACGGTACCTGGCAGTTCAGCGTGCCGCCGGCAGATCTGGTGGGGCTGGCAGAGGGCAACTATTCGCTATCTGTTATGGTAAAAGACGGCGTTGGCAACACGACAACGGTTTCACAGAATCTGACGATCGATGCCGATCCGGCCAATTTACCAACGCTGACCATCAATCCCTTTGCGGGTAACAATATTCTGGACGGTGCCGAGCAACAGGTCACGCAAAGCATCAGCGGTGTCACCACTGGTATTGAAGCGGGTAAGAGCGTGACCGTGACTTTAAACGGTAAAAGCTATACCGCAATCGTAGCCGGTGACGGCAGTTGGAGCACGCAGGTTCCCTCCGCAGATTTGGTGTTACTGGCGAATGGCAGCGCCACTATTACTGCTAGCGTCAGCGATGCAGCCGGTAATCCGGCGGTAGGCTCGGAAACTATTACGGTAAATAACCAGTTAGCCGGGCTGAGTATCAATCCGGTCGCTGGCGATAACCTGATTAATGTGGCTGAGGCCGCCAGTAATATTACCGTGAGTGGCGCCTCGACCAATGTCAATGTCGGGCAAATTGTCACTCTGACGCTCAATGGCAAAACCTATACCGCGACGATTGGAGCGGGCGGCGTATGGAGTGCGCAAATACCAGCGGCTGATTTGGCTCTGCTGGCTGATGGAACAATGACCCTGACTGCCAGCGCTACCGATGCAGGGGGTAACCCGGTTTCTGGTTCAGTAGATTTGGGTATTTATATCCACAACCTGCCGGTCGTTAGCGTCGGTCCTCTGTTTGGCGATGGTGTGGTGAATATTGCCGAAGCGGCGGTAAATCAAACCATTACCGGTAGCACTGGCATTAACGGCGCGGGGCAGAAAGTATCCATCACCGTTGGCGGCGGAACCTATACCGGAATCGTGGCGGCGGATGGTAGCTGGAGCGTCACGCTGCCAAGTGCGGCGCTGCAAGGATTGAATCAAGGCAGTCAATCGCTGATAGTGACGGTTTCCGATGCCGCCGGTAATACCAACAGCCTGAGCACGCCGATTACGGTAGATACCCAAGCTCCGTTACTGACTCTGGCACCGATCGCTGGCGACAACATTATTAACAACCCTGAAGTTCAAGGCGTAATTACGCTAAACGGGACTAGCTCAGAGCTGGGCGCTACCGTTTTTGTCACGATCAATGGACAAACCTATACCGCGGTAGTTCAGCCGGGTGGTAACTGGAGTTTGTCATTGCCAGCGGGCGCGCTGTCTGGCCTGAGCGATGGTAACTATGCGTTCACGGTGAAAGTGACGGACGCGGCGGGCAATCCGACCACGGTAACGCAAAATGTCGCCGTTGATGCCGATCCGGCTCATTTACCAACTCTGAGTATTCATGTTTTTGCGGGGAATAATATTGTTGATGGTGCTGAGCAGCAGGCCGCGCAAATCATCAGCGGTGTCAGTACCGGATTAGAAGCTGGACGTATCGTTACCATTACCTTGAATGGCAAAACCTATACCGCCGCGGTCGGCAGTGACGGCAACTGGAATACGCAGATTCCGGCGGCAGATTTGGCTCTGCTAAGTAACAGCCCGTTCACCATGACCGCCAGCGCCACGGATATTAGCGGCAACCCAGCTAACGGTAGCCAAAGTATTACGGTAGATAACACCGCTAGCGGTTTGTCCATTAGCCCGCTAACCGGTGATAACCTGATTAATGTGGATGAAGCTCTGGCCGGTGTTACGGTTAATGGTACTTCCAGCAATGTGAACGTGGGTCAAAGCGTGGTTATCACGCTGAATGGCAAAATTTATACCGCGACGGTTCAGGCTAACGGTAGCTGGAGCACCACGATCCCGACCGTTGATTTAGGGTTACTGGCCGACGGAAACATTACTTTATTCGCCACCGCTACCGATGCTGCGGGCAATTCTGTTAGCAGCAGCGCCGATCTGGGCATCTATCTACACAGCCTGCCAAACCCACAGATCAACACGCCATTTGGTAATGGCACATTAGATGCGAGTGAGGCGGCGGTTACTCAAGCTATTACCGGTACAACCGGCGTCAGTGGGTTGGGGCAAACGGTGACAGTGACTATCTCTGGCGTCGAGTATCAGGCGCAGGTTGGTACCAATGGTCAGTGGGCGCTCAATCTGCCGAATAGCGTTTTACAGGGGATCGGCCAGGGGGCGCAGACCATTGATGTGACTGCTACCGATGCCGCCGGTAACTTCGCTAGCCATTCAATCCCAATTTTCGTCGATACCGTGCCGCCAACGCTGACTGTAGGCAATATTTCCACCGATAACGTTGTGAATGCGTTGGAAGCAACAGCCATTATACCGATTAGCGGCACGACGTCTGAGCTGGGCGCGACCGTTAGCGTTACCATTAACGGCATCACCTATACCGGCTTAGCCAATGGTTTAGGCGTCTGGACCGTCAATATTCCGGCCAACATCTTGAATCAATTACCGGATGGGACTTATCCGGTACGAGTTAGCGTCGCGGATGCTGCGGGCAATACTACCGTGGATACCCAGAATATTAAGCTGGTGACTCAAGGCGTGCCGGTTCCATTCATGAATACGCCGTTTGGCGACGGATATTTAAACGCCGCCGAAGCGGGAACCAGCCAAATTCTGACTGGCAGCACCGGCGTTTCCGGTAGTGGTCAAAGCGTCACGGTAAACGTCGGCGGTACGCCTCACTTGGTCAGCGTGGACAGCACCGGGAACTGGCAGTTGGTGCTGCAAAGCAGTGAACTTTTGGCATTGCCAAACAGTCACGTGGCGATTGTCGTTACCGCGACCGATTCATACGGAAATAGCGTGGTGTTGAACGGATCTGCGGTGGTAGATAAATTGGCACCGACGCTGAATATTGCCCCGATTACCGGCGATAACATAATCAACGCCGCAGAAGAACTGGCACCTTTGGCCGTCACAGGGACGACAGATGTTAGCGAAGCCGGACGTACGGTTTCCGTGGTATTGAACGGGATAACTTACACCGGTCTGGTGCTGAGTGACGGTAGCTGGAGTGTGGCGCTGAGCAATTCGGCGGTGCAGGCATTGGCCGATGGCAACTATACCTTGACCGTTAGTGTGCAGGATCTGGCGGGTAACCAAACCTCGGTAGATCGGGTGATTACCATTGATGCTAACCCGGCTAATTTACCGACCATCACCATCGGCGCGATTTCCGGTGATAACTATATCAGTCGGGCTGAGTCAACACAGGACGTATTGATAAACGGTGTAACTGAACGCGTCGAGCAAGGTCGTCAGGTCACCGTTGTGTTAAATGGGAAAAGCTATTTCGGTACGGTGCAGCCGAACGGCAGTTGGTCGGTAACGGTACCGGCCGCAGACGCTACGCTGTTGCCGGAAGGGCCACTCACGGCGCGTGCCAACGTTAGCGATTTGGCCAATAACCCAGCCTCGGATGTTCATCAAGTCACGGTCATTGCGTCGCTGGCGGATCAGCCTTCTCTGACGGTTGGAACCGTGGCTGGCAACGATATTATTGATTTGCAGGAAAGTCACTCGCCGCTGATTATTTCAGGGACCAGCCAGCGGGTTCCGGCTAATCAAACGGTGACCGTGACGTTAAACAGTAAAACCTATACCGCGCAGGTTCAGGCCGACGGTAGCTGGCAGGTCAGCGTGCCTTCTGCCGATGTGAAAAACTTGCCGCAGGGCAGTAATACCATTGAAGCCAGCGTGAACGATGCGGCGCAGAACCCGGCTAATGCGACTCACCCTGTTAGCGTGGATACTCAGGCACCGCTGCTGGTGGTGGACGTGGATACCAGCATTAACGGCGTGCTGAATCTGGCGGACGCATTGCTGGGCTTGGTGGTTCACGGCACCTGTGTTGGCGATACGGGCCTACAGGTGACCGTTACCGTCGCGGGCAAACCTTATCAGGCGACGGTGCAGAATGACGGCACCTGGACTTTAACCATCCCAACGGCGGATTTACTGCTGCTGGGCGATGGTTCGTTGGTCGGCGGAATGAATGTAAGCGTCACTGATGCCGCCGGTAATAAATCCGAACAGGTGGTAGATTTGACCGTCGCGGTGCATCAATTACCGACGCTAACCTTCGACCCGCTGTTCACCGATGGCATTCTGAATCATGCCGAAGCTGCTGTAAGCACCACTTTGACCGGTGTCAGCAGTGGGCTGGACGTGGGGACACCGGTAACCTTAACCCTTAATGGTGTAGGTTATCTGGGCAGCGTGACCTCGTTGGGCGTGTGGCAGGTGAACGTCAATGCATCGGTACTAACCGGTTTGGCTGACGGCACGCTGCAAGTTTCGGTTTCCGCTACGGATCCGACTACCGGCAACCCGGCCAACGGTTCGGCCAGTCTGGATGTGCTAACGCATAATATTCCGAATGTCACTTTCCCAACCTTGCCGTTTGGCGACGGCCTTATCAGTAAAGCGGATTCCGATTTAACCCAGTTATTAACCGGTCAAACCGGCGCTACCGGTGCTGGACAGACAGTTTCCGTCAATATTAACGGTGTGGACTATCTGGCTAATGTGGCATTGAATGGTACCTGGACGCTGTCAGTGCCGAGTCTGATCCTCACCGGTTTGACCGACGGTTCACACACTATTACCGTCACGGCAACCGACCGCGCGAAAAACGTGAGCGTGGAAAGTGTAGACTTCACCTCGATTATCAACAGCATGCCAGCACCGACCATCAGTTCCGTCAGTTTTGGCACCGAGCTGAATGCGACCGAGGCGCTTTCTCCAGCGCTATTGACCGGTACTGTGGGAACCCCCGGGACTTTTGGCAATGTGCAGGGTGTCACGGTCTTTATCAACGGTTTTGGCTATACCGCCACGCTACCGAATCCGCAGGATGGCACCTGGTCTCTCAGCGTACCGTCAGCAATATTGAAGGCCTTGCCGGACGGTTCATGGCCGATTCAGGTGGTGACCACCGATGCGGCGGGTAATACAGGTTCTGTGACTGGCTCGGTCGATGTACTGATTCACGGTCTGCCAAATCCGACCTTCAATCTTCCGTTTGGCGATGGCATTTTGACGTACGCGGAAGGCGCACTGACGCAAAATCTGACCGGTACCACCGGCGCGCTCGGGGCGGGGCAAACGGTGACCGTCGTCATTGACTCACTGGCGGGGTTAACCTTTAGCGTTACTGCGAATGCGGACGGCACCTGGTCGCTGCCTCTGAGTTCCAGTGTGTTGCAGTCTCTGGCTGGTGGAAACCATACCCTTAGCGTCACCGTCACCGACCGGGCGGGCAATGAAGCCACTATCACGCCGCCGCCGTTTTTATCGCAGCAGCAATTGCCTTTGCCAACCATCGATACTCTGTCGTTTGGCACCAGCCTGAACGCATCGGAAGCCGCTGGTCTGATTATTATTCGCGGGACTACCGGATTGAGCGGTTTGGGCCAGAACGTTTCTCTGAAAATTGATATTGCTGGTGTAAGTTACCCCGGCATTGTTGATTCAGTCGGCGGCTGGTCGGTGAACATTCCTGCCGGTGCGTTAGGTGGTTTACTCAACGGTTCCCATTCTGTCAATGTCACCGCGACCGATTCGGTGGGCAATAGCGGCAGCATCAGCACGCCGTTCGATAGTTATGTTGTGTTACCTGTTCCAACGATCAATACGCCAATCTTTGGCGACTATCTGAGCGCCAACGAATCGAACGCTGGAGTCACCTTTACCGGAAACTCCGGCACTTTAGGTGCGGGTCAAAGCGTGAAGTTTTACATCAATGGCTCAGAATATACGGCGACCGTTAACCCATTGACCGGATTCTGGACTGCGCCTGTTAGTTCTCCTGACTTAAAACTGTTGGTGGATGGCGTACAAACCATGAACGTAGTGGTGACGGACGCTGGCGGTAACGTTGTGAATACGACCCAAGAATTCACCTCCGTTATTCATAATTTGCCGACCATCACCGTTGGAGCTTACAGCTTCGGTAGCGAGCTGGACTTTAGCGAGAGTCATACTAATCAGACAATTAGCGGAACGACCACCCACATCGGTATTGGTCAGCAAATTACCGTGAATGTCGGCAGTCTGGGGCCGCTAACGGCTACCGTTGGTGTGGGCGGAATCTGGTCACTGACGTTAACTCCGGTTCAAATGACGGCGGCAAGCTTGGGCGCCAGCCCGGTACATGTTTCTACATCTTATACGGATATGGCCGGTAATCCGTCCACGGGCACCGATCTGCCAGACTTTACCCTGAGCCTGACGCCGCCGGCGGTTAACCTAACGATCAACGCGGTTGCTGGCGATAACGTCATTAACGTTGCGGATAATTTACAGGGTTTACCTACTGACCTTATTACCATTAGCGGCACCGTTACTGGTGCGAACCCCTTATTACAAACCGTTACGGTATTGATTAACGGCGTGCCGGTTTCCGTATCGTTACCGATTACCAGTAATACCTGGACCACTCAGGTATTGGCCTCGCTGTTTGCCAACAACGCGACAACCACCGTTGAAGCAACGCTGGTGGGCATTGGCAGCCCGGCTTCGGCCACGGTATCCGTTATCCGTGATACCACGGCTCCAACGCTGACGCTGGCTGATTTTGCGGGTGACAACATATTGACCATCGACGAATCTCAAAGCAGCAAGACAATCAGTGGCACCGCCTCACTGGATGTGGTTGGGCAGGTGGTTACCGTCACGCTGGGAGCCAAAACCTACTTTGCAGAGGTATTGGCGGGTGGCACTTGGAGCGTGACGGTGTCGCCTACCGATCTACAAGCGCTGGCGCAGGGGAACGTCACTCTGTCAGCCTCGGTGAAAGACAGTGTGGGTAACGTGGGTGGCGCGAGTGAAACCATTGTGGTTGATACCGTAGCGCCGCTTATTTTGCTGGATGTCGGTACTAATCTGTTGAATAACCTCGGCGGATTGTTATCAGGTACGGCGACCGGTGCGGAAGGTAAAACTTTGACCATTACGCTGGGGAGCAATCCGGCAAACGTGATCAACGTAGTGGTGGGATCCGATGGTAAATGGACGGCCAATATCGATCCCTCCAATCTGGTTGGTCTGATTAACGGTCCGCTGGTGGCGGATATTACCGTGACCGATGGCGTAGGTAATACCGCAGATACCCATGTGACTCTTAGCGTGGCGCTCAACAATACGCTGGCGCTGGTGGTTGACCCGCTGTTTAACGGTGGCTACCTGAACGCCGCCGGAACTTTGGTTTCGCAGGTTATTTCCGGCGTTGCCACCGGAGCCGGTTTAGGGGCCAAGGTGAATCTAACCCTCGGCGGTGTGTCGCTGGAAGCAACGGTGGGTAGCAATGGTAAATGGAGTCTGACGATTCCGAGTGCCCAGTTAGGTAACCTCAGCGACGGTTTGGTTCACTTGGATCTGGTGCTGACCGATGCTAACGGTAACATCACCAATAAAGTGGTGGATCTGAACGTACTGAGTCACTTGCTGCCGAGCTTTGGAACCACCAGTCAGGTGTTTGGCCCCGATGGCATTCTGAGCGCGGCGGAAGCCTTAACCACTCAGACGCTGAGCGGTGTAATTAACAACGTTGCGCCGGGGGCGTTAGTCACGGTAACCGTAGGCAGTGCCTTGCTGTACACCACGGTCGGCGCTGGCGGTGCCTGGAGCATCAATCTATTACCAGCGTTGCTGGGTGGATTACAGGATGGTTCGTTGCAAATTGGCGTTTCGGTGAAAGATGTGGCCGGGAATATTGTTAATTCGGCGCTAAATCTGAATGTTTTAACTCACAACCTGCCAAGCATTACCCTGAACCCGATCTTTGGCGATGGAATCCTGAATCTGGCGGATGTATCGCTGGGGCAGGTCATCAGCGGTGTGACCAAGAATCTACCGGCTGGATCGACCGTCAATATTCTGTTTGGCAGTACGCCACTCAGTGCCATCGTTGGGGCGGACGGTACCTTCTCCGTACCGGTTCCGGCGGGCTTGCTAAGTGCGCTGACCAACGGCACGGTGAATGTGACCGCTAACGCCAGCGATGCGGCGGGCAACCCGACATCGTCAACCGGTGTGCTGAATGTCAGCGTCACCTTACCGCAAATTACCTTGCCAGCACTGTTTGGTGATGGATCCCTGAGTTTGGCGGATACCGCAGTGGCTCAGTTGATATCCGGTACGGTGAGCGGTGTAGCCGCCGGAACTCAGGTTAAAGTGAGCCTAGGGGGGAAAGATTTCTTCGGCGTTACCGCAGCCAACGGCAGCTTCAACATTACTTTGCAACCGGCCGATCTGAAAGCGCTGGCGGACGGTAATCTGTCTGCCATTGTCTCGGTGACCGATGCGGCAGGCAACACCGGCACCGCCAACGGCGCGCTGAATGTCATTATCAACAACGTACCGAAACTGATACTCAACCCAATCTTCGGCGATGGTCTGCTCAGTCTGGCCGATTCCTTACTGCCGCAGATTATTAGCGGGCAGGTGGTCAACGGTGTGGTTGGCTCGCAGGTTCAGGTGACGGTGGGAGCCACGACGCTGTATGCAACGGTCGGAGCCGGTGGAATTTGGAGCCTGCCTGTGCTGCCAGGAATTCTCTCCGGATTACTGGACGGTACGCAAAACATCAGCGTTTCTCTCACTGATAGCGTCGGTAACACCAGTAGCGCCAGCGGCTCGGTAAAAGTGCAAATCCATGCACTGCCAACCCTGACGGTGCAACCGATCTTTGGCGACGGCGTTCTCAGCGTGGCGGATCTGTTGACGGCGCAAACCATCAGCGGGACGTCGACCAACGTGGCCGTGGGAACGCAGATCAGTGTCACGCTGAATGGAAAAACCTACCTGACTACGGTGGGGACCGGCGGTGGCTGGAGCGTGGCGGTACCACCATTGGATCTGAAAGCGATTCTGACCGATGGCAGCATATCGGTTAACGCGAGTCTGACGGATGCAGTGGGCAACCCGGCAACGGTTTCCGGCTTGCTGAATGTTATTTCTAACACGCTGCCGAGCCTGACGTTAGACCCCATCTTTGGCAACGGTTTGCTGAACGCGACGGAAGCGGCGCTGACTCAAACTATCAGCGGGCAAACCACCAACGCGGTGGGTTCAACGGTGAATCTGACCGTAGGCGGGCTACATTTCAGTACCACCGTGGGCGCGAACGGCAGTTGGAGCATCGCCATACCGCCGACCAGTTTGTCCCAGTTGCTGGATGGCACTATTGGCGTTAGCGCCAACCTGGTGAACGCCGCGGGTAATAGCGCGGGCGCGGCAGTCAATGTGACGGTGGGCATTCACAACCTGCCTACTTTAAGTCTGGGCACCTTCTTTGGGACGGACCACTACCTGAACGCCGCCGAAGCGTTGGCCGCGCAGGTAATCTCCGGCACCAGTACTCATGCGGCGGGGGGGACCGTTACCATTACCTTGGGCGGCGCTACGCTGACGGCTAGCGTCAATCTGGATGGCACCTGGAGCGTGCCAATCACGCCATCGGTGCTGACCGGATTACTGGATGGTACTGCCAACATTGGCGTGACACTGACCGATGCCGTGGGCAATAGCATCACTGATAACTCCTCCTTTACCGTTAAAACCCATGCGTTACCGCTGCTGGGGATTAACCCGGTTACCAGCCTATTGGGGATATTGCTAAATGGTCTGGTGGTTTCCGGTAGCAGTAAAAACGTCAGCCCGCCTGCGCAAGTCAGCGTGACCTTGCTGGGCCAGACACTACAGGGCGATATTGCTCCAGATGGTAAATGGAGCGTGAAATTCACCGGTTCCATTCTGAATCTACTGAATCTGGGCAACCTGCTGACTACGCTGGTCAACGTCGCGGTTACTGATGAAGCCGGCAACCATAAAGAGTTAACCGTCGGCTTGGGCGTGGGGTCTGTGCTGCCGCTTTCTCTGTCGGCAGAATCAGAGGCTCAGGCCACCAGCTTTATGCTGACCAGCGATACTGACACCAGCCACACCACCACGTCAGATCAGCATCAAACGGCGGCGATTAATGGTGAAAGTACCGATACCGGATTACACACTGCGGCTGCGGCGAATACGGTACAGGCGGAATCCACGTTGGTCGAACCATTGGCGCAGCAAATCGATAGCATCCTAATCACGGATGTGACCGAGGGCGGCTACACCATCGGCGGCGTTACGCTGAATCTAGCGGATGGCACCGTGCTAAGCGGTGAGTCGCTGACCGGTAGCGTCGAGAACGATGAGTTCATTCTGAATACTATGGACTTTACTCATATCGACGGCGGTTTGGGCACCGATACCTTGTTGTTGGGCGGTCTGCATCAGGTGCTGGATCTCACCAGTCTGGGGCTGAAAGTAGAACATATCGAGGTTATTGATTTAGGCACCAGCGGGACTAACAGCATTGTGCTTAATCTACATGATGCTTTAACCATCACTGATAAACCGCAGGACGACCTGCTGATTAAAGGTGCGGAAGGTAGTCAGGTTACGTTGAGTCATACCGAAGGCGGCGTCTGGAGCAGCGTGAGCCAGCGTATCGTTGATGGGCAAACCTTTGACGTATACCACAACTCGTCATTAGACAGCAGCAATACTCTGGGTGATGTACTGGTGCAGCACGGTTTGCAGGTGCATCTGGCCTGAGGCTAAGCGGCGGCGAGGTGACGGCATGTCCCTCGCCGTATTTTTATAATAAATCAGATGGTTAAACGCTGGATTCATCAGCGCGAAATACGAGGTTGGGAAGTATCGGAATGGGTGCCTGGGAGCGCCTTTTTCGCAGGGCGCAAAGCCAGTCGGCGTGACTGGCTGATACATCAGTACAGCAACATGATTCTAATAAAGAATCTCGGCAACGGAGTCGTGTCGGTGATGAAAAACACACAGCAGCACCTTCTGCCCTGGCGCATTGCGGGCAACTTGTTGGCAGTAGGTATTTTTTCAATTGGAATTAATGCCGCTACGCTGGCTGAAAATGTGCCGCCGGCGGCAGTTTTTAACTGGCAGGCGGCACCCAGCGAGGAAGCCCTTGCTGAACTCAGCCTGCGGGAAGCCATTCTGCGGGCTTTTGCACGTAATCCGCAAATCGCTCAGGCGTCCGCGCAAATTCGGGTGGGACAGGGGGATTTGGACGTCGCTGAAAGTGCCTGGTATCCGCAAATTTCTTTACAGGGAACGGCGGGGAAATCCCATCAAACTGATTCTGCCGGTAGCCTGAATAGCAACGCTTCTGCTGGTGTGATGCTCAGTCAGTTGTTGTATGACTTCGGGAAAACCGGAGGCAGCATTGATGAACAGAAACAACTCTCCGACGCCTATCGCTATGAATTGTTTAACACGATGACCGCCGTGGGGTTAAGCACTTTACAGGCCTATTTACAGGTCAAACGCTATCAGGCGCTCACCGCCGCGGCCAGAGACAATCTGGCTTCTCTAGAGCGAGTCAGAGACATTGCCCAACTGCGGGCGGATGCCGGTCTCAGCTCTCAGTCCGACGTATTACAGGCCGGAACCCGCATTGCCGGTATGGTGGCGACGCTGGAGCAATATCGGGCGCAGCAGCGCTCGGCTCAGGCGCAGCTTACGGTTCTTACCGGTGTGGTTTCCGACAATCTGCCGGATCTGCCTAAAACGCTACTCAATCAGAAAATTGCTCTAAACGCGATTCCTTATGATGCCAGCAGCGCGGTGCGGGGGGCGGAATCCAAGCAGCAGGCGGCAATGGAACGGGTACGACAAAATCAGGCGCAGCACTGGCCGACGTTTAAAGTACAGGCGGGGCGTACTCGCTATGAAAATGACTCACGATCTTACTGGGACGATCAGGTTCAGTTGGCAGTGGAAGCGCCTTTGTATCAAGGGGGCGCGGTCAGCGCACGAGTACGTTCTGCCGAAGGAGCCAGAGCTGCTGCGCAGGCTGAAGTGGAAAAAGCCAAGCTAGATGTGAACCAACGTGCCTCAACCGCTTATGCCGACATGATTGGGGCTCAGCAGCGCCAGCTCGCCGGCGAGCAGCAGTTACAAAGCGCGCGTCATACCCGCGAGGTTTATCAGGATGAATATAAGCTCAGCAAGCGCAGTCTGAACGATTTGCTCAGCGTGGAACAGGATGTATTGCAGGCCGATTCAATGCGTCTGATGGCGCTGTATGACGGCTGGGATGCCACCGCGCGTTATGCCGCTGCGGTAGATAATCTGGTCGATATGTTAGGAATTGATCGTGTGGCCCAGAGCGGTGAAAAACTCCCCGCTCTCTGATAACCGCCCCTTACGCGATTGAGGTAAGGATGAGGTGTTTAATTGACCGTTTCTGATGAGGCGACAGGGGTAACATGACAGTACAATCAACGCCAACGGAGGTTTGGATCACTGCAATGGCAAGGGTTGCCAGCCGCTATGGTCAACCGGCCGATATCCATTTCCTCGGCCAGCAAATGCGCTGGTATGAACAACTCAGCTGGCCACGCCAGTTGGAGCGACTCAGTAGTTTGCTGGGATTACAGGTAACGCTGGTTCCGATCAGCAAAGTCCATTGGCGCAATGAATTAATGCCGGTGCTGCTAGAGCTGGAACCGGGCAGCGTAGCGGTAGTCGAAGGCATCACTGAAGCAGGCCTCGCCAATTATTGGTTGAGCGACGGCGGCGATTTGGTGCGAGAAGCGGAGCTGACAGAGCTGCTGGCGCGCAGTCCGGGCATGGCCATTATGGTTGGCATTGCCGCCCGAGGCCGTGACCAGCGCATTGATGAATTTGTGCAACCTTACCGCAAACATTGGTTTTGGCGACATTTTCGCGGTGCCGGACGCAAAATTGCCGAAATTTCGCTGGCGTCAGTCATAGGTAACGTACTGGCGCTGGGGGGAATTCTCTTCTCCATGCAGGTCTACGACCGGGTGATTCCAGCACAGTCTTATTCGACGCTGTGGGTGCTGTTCATTGGCGTACTGTTGGCGGCGGCGATGGAGTATGTCATTCGACTGACCCGCACGCAGGTTTCGGATCTGATGGGGAAAAGCATCGATCTGAAAGTGTCCTCCATGCTGTTTGTGCGTGCGATGGCGATTAAGAACGAAGCGCGTCCGAAATCTACCGGTTCTTTTATCTCACAACTGCGTGAAATCGATCAGGTACGAGAGCTGCTGACGTCCACTACCGTGGGCGCGGCGGCGGATATGCCTTTTGTGCTGTTGTTTTTAGCGATAATGGCGTTTATCGGCGGCCCGTTGGTGATTATTCCGCTGCTGGCGATCCCGCTGATTGTGATTCCCGGTTTACTGATTCAATGGCCGATGGCCAAGCTGGCGAAAGAAGGGATGCGCGAAGGCGCATTGCGTAACGCCATTTTAGTCGAAACTATCGAAGGCATCGAAGACATAAAAGCGTTGCAGGCTGAGCCGTATTTCCAGCGTCAATGGGAACAAACTCATGAAGTCAGCGCTGCAGTAGGGATGAAACAGCGTCTGTGGGGCGCCCGCCTGACCGGTTGGGCATCAACGGTACAGCAGCTAACCTACGCCGGTATGCTGGTATTCGGTACTTATCTGGTTTTGGCCGGAGATATCACCACAGGTACGCTGGTCGCTAGCAGCCTGCTTTCCTCGCGAACTATTGCGCCGTTGATGCAATTAACCATGGTGTTTTCCCGTTGGCAACATGCCAAAAGTGCCATGACCGGTCTGGACGAATTGCTGAAAAAACCGCTGGATCGGCCAGAAGATGGCGAACTGGCGCATTGTCCGGTACTCAACGGCCACTATTTGCTGCGCAACGTGCAATACACCTACGATGCGGAGAAAGGGCAAAATGTTATTGGTATCGGCTCGCTGGAAATCAAACCCGGAGAGAAAGTGGCGATTCTTGGCAAAGTCGGTGCGGGGGAAACCACTTTACTGAAGCTATTAGCCGGTCAGGCTAGCGCCAGCAAAGGCAAAGTTATTATTGATGGCGTGGATATGCAGTGCATTGAACCCGCCGACTTGCGTCGCCAGTTGGGCTTTCTCTCGCAGGATTCCCGTCTGTTCTTCGGCTCCTTGCGCCAAAACCTGATGCTTGGTCATCCGCACGCTACTGAGCAGGAAATGCTTCAGGCGCTGCGTATCAGCGGTGCGCTCAGTTTGGTACAGCAGGACGCCGCCAGCTTGGATCGCATTATTAATGAAGGGGGACGCGGTTTGTCCGGCGGCCAGCGCCAAATGGTATTGCTTAGCCGAATGATATTGCGTAACCCGCAGGTAGTTCTGATGGATGAGCCTACCGCTTCTATGGATGAACAGCTAGAAGACTATGTTATTCGCCAAATGAATGCGTGGCTCACCGGGCGCACCTTAGTGCTAGTGACTCATCGGCCAGCGCTGCTGAAATTGGTTGACCGCATTATCGTGATGGAGGGGGGACGGGTGATTGCCGACGGCCCGCGCGACCAGATTCTCAATGCGGTATCCGCGGCAGAAAAATCCAGACAGGGTGCAGCTTAAGGGGAATTAGCATGGCAAATTTAGGCTTGCAGCAAGAAATGGCCCAACAGGAACGGCGGATTTCCGCCATTATCTGGTTTACGCTGGTGGGGATGGTGGTGATGTTTGTCTGGGCATATTTTGCCATTCTGGATGAAGTGACGGTGGGGGTAGGGAAGGTCACGCCCTCCAGCCGTGCGCAGCTGATTGAAAGTCTGGACGGCGGTATTATCGATGAGCTGTTGGTGCATGAAGGTGCCATTGTCAGTAAGCAACAGGTGCTGGCTCGTCTCGATCCCACGCGTTTTCAATCCAATTATGGCGAAGCTGCTGCGCGGGTGACGGCTTTGCGTGCTTCTTCAGAGCGTTTACGGGCGGAGCTGACAGGAGAGAAACTGGTTTTCAGCGCCAAAACCTTAAAAGAACCGGCTTTAGCAGCGCGAGAAATGCAGCTTTACCTCTCACGGCGACAAAATATGATGGAAACTGTCAGCAACCTTCAGCAGTCTCTCAAACTGGTTCAGCAAGAGCTGCAAATGACGGAGCCTCTGGTTGCGAAAGGTGCGGCCAGCCAGGTTGAGGTGATCCGACTACGGCGGCAAGTGAGTGAGATCCGCGGCAAAATCGATGATGCTCGCAACCAATATGCGGTCAGGGCGCGTGAAGAGCAGGTGAAAAACAATGCCGATCTGGATGCCCAGCTTCAGGTGGTTGCCGGCAAAGAAGATCAGCTGACGCGCACCACCTTGATATCGCCGGTGCGCGGCATAGTAAAAGATATTCAGGTTTCCACTGTGGGCGGCGTGTTACAACCCGGCGGTAAGCTGATGGAAATCGTTCCTATAGAAGAACAGCTCTTAATTGAAACGCGAATCAACCCGCGTGATATCGCCTATATTCGCCCCGGATTACCGGCCACGGTAAAAATTACTGCTTACGATTCATCAATTTATGGAAATCTTACCGGAGAGGTAGAGTCTGTATCGCCAGACACATTACAGGACGAAGTGCGGCGCGATCAGTTTTACTATCGCGTGTATGTACGCACCGACAGGGCAGAGTTAACCAATAAAGCCGGTAAAGCTTTCCCGATATTACCAGGAATGGTTGCTAGCGTAGAAATAAAAACCGGGCAAAAATCGGTGATGGATTACTTGATAAAACCGCTTAATAAAGTGAAGGAGTCTCTGCGGGAACGCTAATTATTTACTGAGAATCCTCAGTCTACGCTCAAAATAAACCCCCAAACCCTTTCTTGTTGAAGGGTTTTATTTCGTTTGTTAGGCGGGGAATTCACTCGGTAATCTGAGCTTTACGTGCTGAAATAAATTAATGAAACTATACATCTCAATAATTATCACGTGTAACTATTTAGCAAACAGCAGAAACAAATATCCTCAATCTCTCCTTAATTGTGATAAATAAAAAAAGCCGATCAAGAGATCGGCCGTTAAATAAACGTATTTATAGAGATGCTTTAATCCGAAATGTGGGTAATAGCAAAAATAATGATGATAGCGGAATTATTATATCGTGATGGCTTACGGTGTTTCTTATCAATTAGTGCTAAAAATGAACTCCAGTTAATTCTTTGATTTTAATGTATTTTTTATTTTATCTTGATTTTTGTTGCTATAAATAATGTATTTTATAGTTCTGTGAAAGTTCGCTCGTATTTACATTATGAAACCCTTAGTTGCTGTATTGAAACATGTTCGGCTATTTAGTAGCATTTTCTGTATAGATTAATATTATTCTTATTACCACAATAGCAATACCCAATTGGGATAAATTGCTCGTCAGAGCAGTGGCGATAATAAGACATAATTACCGAGGATAATAACGATGAAACTTCGAGTTCTTTCTCTGCTGGTTCCAGCATTATTAGTAGCGGGTACCGCAGGCGCAGCTGAAATTTACAACAAAGACGGTAATAAACTGGATCTGTACGGAAAAATTGATGGCCTTCATTATTTTTCTGATAACAACGGTGTGGATGGCGATCAGTCTTACATGCGTTTTGGCCTGAAAGGCGAAACCCAAATTAGCGATCAACTGACTGGTTACGGCCAGTGGGAATATCAGGCAAACCTGAACAAAGCTGAAAGTGAAGATAACAAAAACTTCACTCGTGTCGGCTTTGCCGGTTTGAAGTTCGCTGACTTCGGTTCACTGGATTATGGCCGTAACTACGGCGTGGTTTATGACGTCACTTCCTGGACTGACGTACTGCCAGAATTCGGTGGCGACACTTACGGCCCGGATAACTTCCTGTCTCAGCGTGGCAACGGCATCCTAACCTACCGTAACAACAATTTCTTCGGTTTGGTTGATGGCCTGAACTTCGCTATGCAGTATCAAGGCAAAAACGGCAGTGGCACCGAAACCAATAATGGCCGTGATGTTCAGGGTCAAAATGGCGACGGCTACGGTATGTCCGTGTCCTACGATCTGGGCTGGGGCGTAAGCGCATCTGCGGCGTTCGCTAGTTCGAAACGGACTGACGACCAGAACGCTCCAGGTATCTATGGTCACGGCGACCGTGCGGATGCCTATACCGGTGGCCTGAAATATGACGCGAATAACGTTTATCTGGCGGCAAACTACACCCAAACTTACAACTTGACTCGTTTTGGTGATTTCAAAAACACCAGCGCTGACGCGGCTTACGGCTTCGCTAACAAAGCGCAAAACATTGAGTTAGTGGCTCAGTATCAATTTGATTTTGGTCTGCGTCCTTCCTTGGCTTACCTGCAATCCAAAGGTAAAGACATGGGTAACTACGGCGACCAGGATTTGGTTAAGTATGTTGACGTCGGCGCGACCTACTTCTTCAACAAAAACATGTCTACCTACGTTGATTACAAAATCAACCTGTTGGATGACACTGCCTTCACCAAAAATGCCGGTATCAACACTGATGATGTCGTCGCGGTTGGTTTGGTTTACCAGTTCTAATCCCGATGGTTCTGGGCAAGATCTGATGCAGAACGCGGCCAAATGGCCGCGTTTTTTACATACGCGCTCGGTGAGTCGGATTGGTTGAGGACATGCGTTGGGGCTGTAGGCGAAAATTTGGGGATAAACGGGTTCTTCAGCGCATTTTTATCGTTCCCGCTAAGATTTAGTCCGGTTTTGAACAAGATGGAATAAGTAAAAGAGTGAAGCGCTGCAACAGCAACGGGTTCAGTCACAAAAACAGAATTAATTTTGTTCAATCTGACTTTTTTTAATCAGATTCAGAACGAAGTTTGACCAAACGAATTAAATTCCCATTTTTTTTAAATGAAACACTAGACATATCATCGCGCTAAGATGATAATGCCGCCCATTGGAAGGATGGCTGAGTGGTTTAAGGCAGCGGTCTTGAAAACCGTCGACTGTAACAGGTCCTAGAGTTCGAATCTCTATCCTTCCGCCAAATTCGCCGGCATAGCTCAGTTGGTAGAGCAACTGACTTGTAATCAGTAGGTCCCGAGTTCGACTCTTGGTGCCGGCACCAGCAGTAAGAAAAAAGACATCTTCGGATGTCTTTTTTTTCGCCCAAAATTCACCTCCTGACCTTTGCCAACCTTCGGCTCTATCGAGCTAATCTCGGAAAGTCTTTATACTGAGCCATCGCCTATCGTGGGCATTATGCGGAATCACCTATGTTTCCCCCGTTAAAGACTCAGCGTTGTCGATTGCGAAAAATTCGCCCTACGGATATTAAACAGGTTTTTGCCGCACTGTCTGATCCGGCGGTAATTACCCACTACGGCGTGGCTTATTCCTCTCTGGCCGCCACGCAGATTCAGATGGATTGGTTTAGTAATATCTATGCGCAGCAGAGCGGTATCTGGTGGGGCATTTGCATTGCCGGAAACGATCGGGAAATTATCGGAGCCTGCGGGTTTAATCAATGGAATCACGACGTTCGCTCGCTGGAACTGGGCTATTGGCTACTGCCAGAATACTGGGGGCAGGGATTGACTCGCGAGTGCGTCAATATCATTTCCAGCCATGCCTTTACAGAAATGGGGATTCATCGTATTGAAGCCGTGGTCGAGCCGGAAAACCGCGCCAGTTGGCGACTATTGGAAAAATGTGGCTTTCATCATGAAGGCACGCGGCGGGAGTGCGAAATCAAAGATGGCAGGTTTATTAGCCTGAAAATTTACAGTCGCCTGGCAACCGATGAATATCCGGTAGGATTGCCCTGAGAAATGAAACGAAAGCATTGCTCGTTGTTGAACGCTGTATAAAGAAACTAAACATAACAAATTAATCATAAAAAACTGATCATAAGAAACTGAAGCCGCGAGCAGCCGTTTTAGCGATGCTGTCCTCGCAGATATGAAGCAGTCCGATCATTGATGGATTTTTGCTAATGAGTAAAAAGGGCATCGGTGAGATGCCCTTATGCCTACGAGTTATTGATCCGATAATGATTGGATCGTGATTTTAGCGACCATTGCTGGCTAAATCGGCTACCAGCTGGTTCACACCATCACTCATATTGGTGAATTTGGTCAGCTGTGTGCGCGTTACCACGACGAAAACACCGATGTTTTTTTCAGGAATCATCGCCATATAGGTAATAAAACCGCCGCCGCCGCCGGTTTTTTGAATAATTCCCGGCAAGCCATTTCTCGGAGCCATATACACCCAGCCTAAACCCAAGGCATCAGCCTGACCCGGTACGTCCATTCCTTTTAATGAAACCAGCTCATGCCGCTGGAAATACATCTTTTGTTCACGTTTCGCCGTGGCTTTTCTTGGACTGTTTTGCGTAGACAGGAACTGCTGCATCCAGCGTTGCATATCTTCTGGAGTGGAGTAAATTCCGCCGCTGCCTGCCGCCGCCGTAGTATTACGACAGGCACTTCCACCAACGC
Organism: Yersinia sp. IP36721; assembly: GCF_003634395.1. Taxonomy (NCBI): domain Bacteria; kingdom Pseudomonadati; phylum Pseudomonadota; class Gammaproteobacteria; order Enterobacterales; family Yersiniaceae; genus Yersinia; species Yersinia sp. IP36721. The sequence continues at coordinate 118,630 of NZ_QCZL01000008.1, read as the reverse complement.
CAACCATCAGTCGAGCGCATTGTTCAGCCGTCGGCGTCAGGGTGGTATTTTTCATACCCAGCGGGCCGGTGATTTTTTCTCGCAGCAGCGTGGTGTAAGGTTTTCCAGCCGCTTTAGAAAGCGCATCCGCCAGCAGGTCATAGGCCAGATTTGAATAAGCCGCCCGGACACCCGGCGGTACCGTAACTTTGGCGGTTTTCAGCCATTGCCAACGGTCGCTCTTAGTCGGCCAGGTAAATACCGGCCTTTTTTGCGGGCCACCGGGCTGTTCACGAGGAAATCCACTGGTGTGGCTAGCTAAGCTCAACAAGGTGACCGGCTGTTTAGCGTTATAGCCGGGGACATAGGCGCCTTTGGGGGCATATTTTTTTAGCGGATCGGTGAGCTTCAGTTTCCCTTCTTCAGCCAGTTTCACCATGATTTCGCTAGTCATTAATTTTGTAATAGAAGCAATACGGATCAGTGAGTCCTGACGTGGGCGGATGTTATTGCCCGGTCGGGTTTCGCCAAAACTACGATTGACCACCTGATTGTTATCTATCACCACCAGCGCCATTCCCATTGCGCCACTGTTATAAAAAATATGCTCGGCGTGTTGATCCACAACTTGTGCCGTTAAACGTTCCGTTTGTGCATAACTGTGTACCGGCAGAGTGAACAGAGCCGCCACCAGTAAGGAAGTAGAGAAAGCTTTCAACTGTTTTTATCCATTTTCAAAAGCAGAAGGGAAATTCACCCTGCTATATTAGTCAGTTATTGTCAGAAGAAAATGAAGAAAGGTGCAGTAGCGCAATATATTTATCGTGGTTGAATATATAGAAAGTCGGCAATGGCCATGTCACCCGAGCTTTTTTTACTGCAAATCAACACAACATGTTGATATTAAATAAATAAAATTTTCAAGGCCTGTATTCAGTTCTGAAAACGGTATCGGATTTTATTCGCACCATGAGCGCGCTGGTGTTTACCCGCAGAATTTACTTCAACGAAGGGAAGGGCGTTATCAAGGAGGAAACTTTGTACTACAGCCGGTTAGGCCGGAAGAATATACCGTATTGCTTAATGACCATGGTTCCCGCCTGTGGTGGCATCAATGGCCGCACCTGATTTCGACAAGAGGCCGGTATGGCTAACGGGTTCGTAAGCCCCTCATTCTTTAGGATGAAAGTCACCGCCCTTAATCAGCGACGGTTATCCTTGTGTCATTGGCTTTCCGCTATCGGTTTAATTAATATTGCGGCCGTTTCTTTAACACCCAACGGATTATTCCCCCAGCATTGCTCATATTGCCAACCGGTAAGCTCTTCAGCCACCGCGCGAGCGTGGGGAGGAATATCGGCTATAGCGCCACCGGCTTTGATGCGGGCAATCTCTTCTAACAAGATAGCGTGGTTTTTTCCTGTCTAATTTCATTTGCGTGGTATAAAAAATGGCGACCAACGCTAGCGCAATCACTCCAACAGCAAATACCCCAACAATGGCCTGAACCGCGATTTCTGGTTGTTCTGATTGGCCGGAAACAAAGCCGAAACTGCTGAGCCTCCAGCCCATGGAAAACACAATCACCGAACGCACCATCTTGCCGGCAAAAGTCATGGCACCGGCGTAAATCTCCTCGCGGCGGCGTCCGGTCAGCACTGCATCTACGTCGGCTAAAAAGGTATAAACCGTCCACGGAATGTAGTAAATGTCACCGGTACTCAGGGCGAATACGGCGGTAATGGCGAACAATACAACCACCGTGGTGGTTTCGGACCAACCGGTAAAATACAGCGCGGCGTAGGCGATTACGCTAACAATCACAACCCGTAATGCGATACGGAAAGGGCGGGCAAAGCCGATTTTGACGCAAACACCGATAAATATGGCGGTTGATATCAGTTGCATAATCGAACTGAAACTGTTGAGTTGAGAAACCAGTGTGGCATCTTGCCCCAGACCAAAAATAATAAAGTAGGTAAATGCTGAAGCGAATAACCATTCTGCACCGAAGCCAAACAGATACATTCCTAAATGCTTGCGGAAAATGCGCAGATGGACAGTGGACGCCATATCAACGCAGAGTTTTTTCAGCGCTTGTCCCAAGCTATTGGTGGTTTCTCTAAGAACTTCACTGGCCGGTCGTTCCCAGGAAGAAGAATACAGCGGGATCATTGCACTACACATAATCAAACCGTAGGCGATACCGGTATAAAGAAACGGCGTTGGCGAATCTTTCCCGTAGATAGCAATAAACTGGCCGGGGATAAAAGCCGACAGAAAGTTGGCCACTTTGCCAAAAATTGCTTTAGAACCAGTGAGTTTGGATCGTTTGGCAAAATCTGTCGTCATTTCGGTAGCCAGCGTTTCATAAGGCACCATAATTGAGGTATAGATAAGCTCGAACAGCGCGTAGGTCAGCAGGTAATACCAGAAACCAAAACCGCTCATCCACAATAAGGGATAAACCAATACTAGCGGGATACCGAGCAGGATAAAAAAGCGACGGCGGCCAAATAGACGACCCAGACGAGTGTTATAGAAATTATCCGTGATGTAGCCCATAACTGGGTTACTAATGGCATCCAGAATGCTGGCGATGGAGAAAATCGTCGCTGCTTCGACCACCGTTAACCCACAGAATATGCTATAGAAATACATCAACCAAGCGCCGCTTATAGCCAATGCGCCGCTGCCTAAGAGGTTGGCACTGCCGTAAGCCAAGGTATGCCGCGCTGAAATTTGTCTGTTCATTCTTATCGTCGAAAAAAATAAAACAATATTTTATTTATAGTGTTTTATTGTTTCTTTTATATGAGTTTACTTTGGTCAAAAATGAGTCAAGGATCACGAAACAGTGTTTTGAGTTTGAAAGAGACGAGTAACCTGATAAAAGTTGATATAAATCAACCTAGGCTATAGGCATGAAAAACATGGGTGACATCATATCGATGTGCCCAACGCGGCGTTAGAAAAGTACAGGCTAATGAGTGATGGCTATTTTTTCGCCGCAATACGGTGATGAACGCGGTAATTTTGAGAAATTGGATCGTGATTTTTAGTCAGGTTCCAATTAGCCAACCGATGGTTGGAGCGGGTAGAAATAACGTTAGCTGACGCTGCCTATGAGGCTGTAAGCCACATTTGAGGAAAGACATGGCCAGAAAAAATCCGTATTACGATGCCAGCAAGCCGCATCACACCGAATTCGGGTTTCAGAATCTGGAGCCGGTGGCCCATCATTCGCGGGATCTCAAGCGTTGGCGCGAAGAACGGAAACGTCAATCATTGCCTAAGCCGCCGTCACAGGGGTATCCGGCGTTTATTGCCCAATGGTGGCAACAGGCCGAGTTTAGTGGTGAAGATGATGCTGCGTGGTGGTTAGGTCATGCCTGTGTCTTATTGCGTATCGGTGGGCGGACAGTGCTGTTTGATCCAGTGCTGTCATCGAGAGCCTCCCCACTGCATTTCTATGGCCCACATCGTAAAACGCCAGTCCCGACCAAGGTTGAAGGATTACCGAATATTGATGTGATTGTAATTTCGCATAATCATTACGATCATCTGGATGCCAGAACTGTCGCCCAGTTATTAAGACATTCTCCGCAGGTCAGTTTTATGGTTCCTCTAGGTTTAAAACCTTGGTTGCTGAATCACGGTGCCAAAATTATTCATGAATTGGATTGGTGGGAAAGTTATCAAATCGCCGATACCGAGTTTCATTGTGTTCCGGCTCGCCACTGGAGTATGCGCACGCCTTGGGATCGCAACCATTCGTTATGGTCTGGCTGGGTAGTGAAACAGCAGGGGATTAATTTTTACTTTTCTGGTGATACCGGCTATTGCCCGCAGTTGGTTGAAATTGGTGAACGGCTTGGTCCTTTTAACTATGCGGCTTTACCGATTGGAGCCTATGCGCCGAGATGGTTTATGCTGGCGCAGCATATGGATCCGCAGCAGTCGGTTCAGCTTTACCAGCAATTAAACGAACCTGTTACCATTCCAATTCACTGGGGCGTTTTTGAGTTAGCCGACGAATCCTTAGATGAACCGCCGGAACAGTTAGCGTTGGCGCTGGCTGCCGCTGATTGTGATAAAGACCACTTTAAACCGATTAAAATTGGCGGCCGTATCCCGTTAATAGCCTAACTCATTGAGGTCATAGCCAATGGCTTAGCGCGCTGTGGTTCCTTCAGATAACCAGGGTGAAGCAGTACTCCAGAAAATTACATTCGCACCTAAATAGTTCTCTGCATAATCGGTAAACTCAGCTTTGGTAAAGGGTTTGCCGGTTTTAGCATTGGTGTAGGTGAGGGTGGGTTCCTGGACGGCCATTCCAACCAGACTAAGCTTGCCTTTGTATTGATTAAAGAACGGATAGGCATTTTTCATCTGCGCTTTTTTATTTGGTACGATATCTGGCCCGCCCAGCCCCACCTTGTTTTTCGCAGCGAATTCAAACAGGCGTGACATGTATTGATGATCATTATTCCATTCACAAGGCCAAAAATTGACGTATTGCACCACATGAGATTTAGAGAAGACTTTACGGGCAAAGGCCATATTCTCCATCTCTGCGGCAAAGTATTTATCGCAGCTAAAGCCGGATTTATCCCTTTTAATATCGGGGTCAATGGCGGTTTCTGGCAGATTGACGCCAAATACCCGGCCGTCGAATTTTGTAGCTAATGCCGCCAGTAGTTTTTGATAGCGTTGTTGTACCGCCGGATTCCACTGCTGGGTTACCCAACCTGAACCCGCAGGCTTATTTTCGCCGGGATTATCATATTGCGGTACGATACCGCCGTTATAGCGCGGATCTTTCATTAGATAGGCAGGAACGTTTTTAGCTTGAGGCTCAAAGAAACGATCCTGAATTTGAATAAAAAGTTTCTTATTTAAACTATTAAGGTAGGCAAGGTCACGCTCGATCTGTGAAAAATCATACTGATCTTTGTCGGTTTCTAGCGCCTTCCAATTATAGACAATTTGTACTCCGCCAATATCAGGCCGCTGAATCAGAGAGGAAATAGTCGTTAAATCGTCTGAACCGGTATACAGAAAGTTTTGCGGTACAGCGCCAGTGGCAGCATAGGAAAATAACGTTATTAGCAGACCGGCGTGTAATAAAATATTTCCTGCTAGTTTCATATTCTTCCTTAAATAAGTTGGGCTAATTATTTTTCGCGAGTTAACGGCGATAACATTCGCAGCAATACATTCGCAGTAATAAATGTAACGCAATTAAACACAGAGTAATTAAACGTAAAGTAATAAAACTGGCTGATAGCGTACACGGCTAGGTACCGGTATTCAGCCCTCGTAGCGCTCGAATAGCCTTAGGCTCAAGATAGACTACTGTTCTATGACTGCTAATAATACGGCTTACAATGACGTTGCGTGGCCCGGTTTGCCACGCCTCGCTGCGGTAGAACTGTGCCTGTTTGCGCTCAAGCTCTGCGAGATTGGCGTATGAGCGAATCAGATAATAACTGTCTTCCAGTTCTACGCCTTTGCCATAAGCCACTACGTCCATACCGGCTTTCTGATGCAGTGGAATACTAATATCCTGCATAACCCGATGGAATATATTGCCGCTATCGGGCTGTAATTTATATAGAAGAATTTCGACCGTTCGATACATGTCTATCTCCGGATAGATGCAGATCGACGGAGATTAGCTTTCCATAGTCAGCCATTCGTCCGCTTCTTCAAACATCTCTTCGATCAATCTGTTCAGAGCAGATTTTTCCAACTTGGTCACGCCCGATACGTTGAGACCGTTGGCCTGCATGGCCTTAACGTGGACGTCAGCCTCTGGATGAATCCGATGCACACGTTTGGTCAACTCTTCTTTGATCAAATCAGTGGCGTTGGTCAGACCGCCGACGTTTCTTTTGTCATAAATCAATTCAATACGCATATCTTCCCCTAAAAATGTCAGGATAACCCATTCAAAAACAACTGGGTTAATATACAGTATTGGCGCGTTGACACCAAGCCGGTTTTTTCTGCTGCCAGGAATTTAGGACAGTATGTAAGACTGAACCTAGCGATATGTCAGGGTAAAACTCGCTACGCTATTGGCCGCCCCCGGCGTGATTTTGACCCCGGTTTGGTAATAACGAGCAGTCATCGGGATTTCATTAGCTCCAACCGTGGTGCTATCGAGTAAATTCGTGGGCGCGCCCAGCGGAAGGGGATTGCCATCATACAGGATCTGAATTCCCAGACCGCTAGCCACCTGTTCTCCTGTATTGCCGTTTAACGGCAATACATTGTCGCTACTGCCGGAAGTCCCCAGAGTGAGTGAAACTTTGGTGTCAACTTGGCAGTCCAGCCCGATGGTAAATGGGACGGAGCGGCCATAGCTGCCGGGGCCGGAGAAAGAATGACTATTGACGGTACCCATAGGAACCTGAATGGACGGCGTGGTGGTGTTACAGCCGTTGACCTGAATATCTACCGCTGGGAAGGATATTTGACCTAAACCCTTGCCATTTGTGATACCCAGACAGGTGTAACTCACACTGACCGGGTTATATGCCGGCAACGTGCCAGAGGTTATATCGGCATATTTCACCAGGAAATATTCCAGATTGGTGCGCATCAAATAGCCTTCATAGGTGTACTGTGGTGCGTAAACATCTAGCAATCCGTCTCTACCGTCGGTTCTGTACGCGATGCCGACGCCTTCCTTTGAAGTTTTATACACTGGCATTGAATCGTAATAGATGCCCGTCCATTTAGTGGATGTTCGTGGTTGAAGAACGAAGTTCCCCGGTGCGCCGAACGAGTTGTTTTTTACTACTTTTACCGCATAGCTATAAACGCCAGAGGCAAGTAATGAGCCTATCGGGGCATTCATTGGAACGGTAACGGGTCCCTGGCTGGTACTGGGGTAGATATCCCACACCGCCCAGCATTCAGCTTCGGCATAACTTTTGGGTGTGAAAACCAACGTCAGCAGAAGAATGAGATAAATCCCTTTTTGTCTTATGGACAACATTTTCAATCTATTCAGCATAAATTTCTCCTGCTCCATGAGAGAGTTTCCCTCATTAAGATAACGGGGGAATAGTGGTTAGCGTTTTCTTTTCCACTTAACCTTCCCCGCTATCTCTCCATTGTGGCCAATAAATATTATAAATTTCAATCAATTAGTTTTTTTAGCCGGATTTTAGCCAGCTTATCCAGTCGCGTATATTCCGGATTTAAATATCAATAATGGCGGCTTATTTTTCGCTGCGGCTGAAACTCTGGATCGGGCTGATGAGTAATACGGTTACGAATATCTCTTCTGAATATTTCGATAGTCCACATCCACACCACGTGACCGAACGTTTCGGATAAAAGCTCTTCAAAAGGCAGGTGCCACAGCGGTGGGCCCCAGCCGAAAAGTGGTAACAGCACGCCGTGGAAACCTAAAGTGACCAGAATGGCAAAAGCCGCGCCCTGCCAGAGTTTGATCGTCGGGAATATTTCAGCCACTAAGCAATAGAACAGGGCAAACAAGATGGAAAATAGCTGATGAACGCCCGCCACGCCCCAGTTAATAATATGGCCTGAATATTGATAGATCATATCGTTGACCTTGAAACCCAAATCTTGCAGCATCTCCGCCGGCGGAATGGCTCTGTCCGCTGTCCTTGGGGGAAAAGGGATCTCCGCTCCCCATTTGACGAAACTGGCAATATTCCCGCCTAAAAAACCGGCCCATAGGGCGGCGCTATAGTTCCTGTATTTTTTCTGTGTAGTAGCAAAACGTAATTCCATAAATATTCCTTGTTTAAAACGGCCAATACTTCGGTTTTTAGGCTGAATATTTTATTAAATTATATAATTTAATAAGTTAGAGCCTGTTGAATCACCCTTATTTAGAGAAAAGCGAAGATCGCCGGATGAGAAATAGTGTTCCGAGTGATGAAAAAATCGCTTTTATCTATCATCTTTTATCTATCATGCTGTGTTGCTCCTGTCCTCAATTTCCCGAAATGACAATATCTATCTGAAAAATATGAACTTTATATCAGTAATTCTCTCGTAGTGATTGACCAATCATCTGCTACCTGTAATTCAGCGTAATATTGGCCGTGCTGCTGGCTCGACCTGCGTTGATAAACTCTTCTTTCTGGTAATAACGGGCGGACAGTAGAATCTGCGCGCAGCCTGTTTCCGAGAATGAAATACCGCTAAACAGGTCCCCTAACGTGATAGGTTGCCCGCGGTATAACAGTTGAATGCCTATTCCTTGCGCCGTACCATTGCCGCTATCTAATGCCAGCAGGTCAGGCGAACCTTCAATGCCAGCGCCGCCGATCGCTATTTTGATTTTGTCCGTGGCGGTACAGTTGAGTGGGATTGAAAACGCCACTTCATTTGCAGTGCTATTCAGGCCGGAAAAGGCGCTTATTTTTACCCGTTCCAAAGGAATATGTAGCTTTGCCTTCTGAACGCCACAGGCTCGTACTCGAACTGAAGCCCCGTACATCAACCCATTCCAGTCGTAAAGGCCGTTTCCCCCGCTGGCGAAGCAGGAATAACCGATGTTGAATATTTTATGGCGTAATAGCTTTCCCCCCGAAATTGGCCCGTACTTAACCAGGTAATAATCAAGATTTGAGGATATGGCATCGCCCCTCAGGTTTTTACTGTTATGGGTTATTTGCCGCGTTTCGGCGCCACCTTTTGTTGGCGTCACGGTATAGGCCACGCCAACGCCCTCCAGATTGGTTTTAAATACACTGATTCCGCGATATTTAAGCCCGGTAAACTGAGTTAGCGGATTGATAGTGATAACAAAATCTCCCGCTGAACCCGCATACGAATTATCCATAATACGCGCCGCAATATGGGTTTGCCCTTGAGCCAGCAGGCTGCCTATGGGCGCACTTTTATCCACGTATACCGGTTTGGGAAAAACCAGAATCGGGGCGTGAGTGAGGAAAGAACGACATCCGGCCGCTCCCTCCCGCATTTCCCACATCATCAACATGAAAAATAAGGTGATATAGCCTAAATAGCGCGGTAATCTCCGAGCCCTCATCCTTGCTCCTTGCCTCAAAATGGCGACCGCATACGTTTGACCGTCCTTTACTTAGCTATGTCATTACCGCTTTACAGCTGGCCTGTAGGGTCAGTACCGATGAACCGTTATCGTCAGAAGTTTCTGGTAGGATGTAGTCCGCCACGCACTTCTGCGGTGTGCCGTTGCTGTCCCATTCCACCAGTAAACTTCCCTTATCAGGGATACCGCTCAAATAAACCTCCGCATTATTGGCGACAATTCCGCTATTGATTGATAGGTCGTCATTATGTTTTAGCGATGCGTTGGCGCCGAACGGAATGGTTTTTCCATCGAAGTTCAGTTTGATTAACGCTCGTTTTCCCACGCGGGTTTTGAAATCAGCCAGTACAACGGCACCTTTGGTCGGCACCACGGTTTTGACACTGGTATCAATATCAATGTTTTCGCCCAAGGTTTGGGTGTCCAGCGCAATTCGGTTTTTACGATAAGTACTGACATAAGGAACGACCGCGTACCCTCGCCAGTCGGTATAGACGCCGCTGCTATTTTGCACCTTCACTCCGCTGGCTCCCGGCGCTTTAACCAATGCCAGTGTCTCACCTTGGGATTGCGAGAAAGTGACACCGAATGGATGCGCAACCACGCCTCCGCGCAGGTTATAGTTCAGGCGGCGGGAATCGTTGTCATAGCTGTAACCAGAGCCGATTTCGCCATAGGTGCCGCGATAGTTGGCGTTAAGGTTGCCGCTGGCACCGTTGCCCTGATTAGTATAATTCTGCTGAATGTTGTAATTCAGGTTGTTGTCCGCCAGCGCGGTGCCGCTCAAACCGAGCTGCTGGGTGGTACGCCCGGATTTGCTGTGGTTGACGTTGTAGGTAGACCAGCTGTTAGCTAACCAACGATCGAGAGGAACCTGCACGCTGAAAGCTAACACACTGTCGCTATTACCTACGCCCGGTGTCTGGGTGTGGCTATATGACAGACTGTAGTTAATGCCTCTATGATTCAGGTTATAACCGGTGCTGATATTGCGTTCATAACCAGATTGCCACCAATAATCCTGCTGATACCCAGAGATATAAAGATGACCGTATCCGCCCATAGACTGATTAAGGTTGAGCTGTATTTTGCTGCGTTTATTGTAGTTTGGGCGCCAGCCGTTGACATTTTCCCGATATTCATTAGCTTCACTTAAGGTATAAAAACCTTCAGTGGAATAGCGATAACCCGCCAAAGTAAAATTGGTATTAGTGGTACTAATATCTTTGGAATACTGGAACCGATAAGACTGCCCCTGGGTTTTTTTTCCTCCTCTATGAGAAGTATTAGCCTGAGTGGCATCGAGAGATATCGATCCTATATCGCCGAACCCATGACCGACTCCTAGCACGCCGGACGTGTATTTCTCTGCAGCCAATACTCCCCCGTACAAAGTGGTGTCTGCGGGCAACCCGTAAATCAGGGTTGACTGGGCAAAGTTCGGCGTTGCCGCAAAAGGGGTGGTAGTGCGATATTTCCCTGCCGTAACGGCATATTTCAACTGGCCTTCGCGCTGCATAATAGGCACGGCGGAGAAAGGCTGCACAAAGCTACGCTCAGTACCATCCGCTTCCCGAATAGTGACGTCCAACCCACCGCTGGATGAGGTTGGGTAGAGGTCGGTAATGGCAAAACTTCCGGGAGGAACATAGGTTTGGTAGATGATATAGCCGTTTTGTCGAATGATGACCTGAGCGTTACTCTGTGCGATACCGCGGACTACCGGGGCAAAACCGCGGCGGCTATCTGGCAGCATATTGGTATCGGAGGCTAACTGGACTCCGCGAAATTGAACGCTATCAAATACTTCGCCGGGCGTCGAACTGTCACCCAGGGTCAGTGCGCCTTTCAGCGGCTGAATATCCCGTTGTACGTAGGTATTAATGTTCTTCCACTCACGCCCACTCTTATTATTATCGGTGTAGGTGGAGTAGTTACGTAACCGCCAGGCACCTAAATTGGCTCCGCTACGCAAGTTAAGATAATAGTTACTGTTAGTCCCTTCACTACGCGAATCCCAGGTGTTAGAACCGGTAAAGCTGTAGTTAACCAGCGCGGCGGGAATCCCCTGATTCCATAACTTTGGGTCAATGGCATCGCGCGCTTCATTATTAAGCGCCGCTTGTGGAATGCTGATATCCAACCGCTGGCGGTTAAAGTTGAAACGAGTGAACGCTTCGGGAATATGTTGATCTAAATTGCTGAATGCTTGAGTCGGCGGTAACGTTTTAAGTGATGAAAAAGCCTCAATATTGACACCCATCGCAGCCAATTCTTTTGTGGTTAATTCCGGCAGAAGCTTGCCGTTACGATCCACAAAGGTCACCGAGCGTTCATCGACTTTGCTGTCGTTTAGGTAAATATCCACCCGATAGGTTCCGGGAATTTGCGAACCGGTGGTAGAAAACTGACCCAGACTGACGTTCTGAGGTGTACCTTCTTTCAATTCAAGCGCATAAGGATTGAAATAGTCTGCTGCCGAAACGTTGACTATCGGTGCAGCAGACGCGACAGAGACTAGAGTCCAAAGGATATGCCGGGTGAGTCCCGCTGGCTTGCAATGTTTTTCCATAACAAAATTCCTCCATTTGGGGCCGAAAAAAGCGTACGGATACCCCTTACCCGGTATGGATGGGCAAGATGTCATTTCAGTCAGGATTAGGTTTTGCGAATTAGAGAGAAACGGTCTCTTTGGCTGAAATGCCACCGTAATCGGTAATCGCCTGCCAGCTTATCTGCCCTGATGCGCCTGAAGGTAACGGCCAGCTGCGGCTGCTTTTCGGAGCGATCATATCCGCTTCTTTTATCTCTGATTTCCCAACGTTAAGTTCATAGAACGAAACGTAATAGGGCGTGGGATTAACCACTTCCAATTGATTACCTTTACGCTTGAACTGGAGAGATTTATAGGCATTTGCAGCCTGATTTCTCAGCAGCCCGGTTGGACGATAAAATAATTTGATACGCGATTGAACCGTGATTTGTAGCTGATTCTCATCGGTTTTATGCGTTGCCGGGATAGATTTAACGCTGAGCCAGAATACCGACTCGCGATCTTGCGGTAAGTTACCGCCGGCCCGAACAATACGCAGCGTATTCTCTTGCTCGGCATCCAATCGAAACAATGGAGGAGTGACGATAAAGGGAATCTTAGTCGTGTTTGATGCATCCAGATTATCGATCCAGGATTGAATCAGGTAAGGCCGATCCTTTTCCGGGTTGGTTACTGATAAAGAAGCCTCTTTTTTACTGCCATCGTATATGACGCGTGTGCTACCTATAACAATCCCAGCCTGAGCCTGATAGGTAATCGTTAGCAGGCAACATACAGAAATAAAAGAACGTATCCATGACATATCAGAATTCCTCATAACTAACTGCCCAGCAGATTCTCTGCCGGTAAAGATATTTTTCATGTAAAAATAAGCATCCTTGCCTCGCCCTTGAAACATGGGTGATCCTTTTGTTTGTATTTTTTAAATTTAATTAACCCTAACTAAAGCAGCGCTATTAGTTATAGGAAATACTAAACTGAGTGACTGCATTAGCTGGGCCGGTCGTGACAGTGGCATTGGTTGACATATATTTGGCAATGTAGCTAAAGACGGGATTCACACCTTTCGTCACGGCTTTTTGCGCGGAAGGAGCCGTCATGGGAATCAGAGTTGTACCGTCTGCTTCATAAATTGCGATACCCAACCCAGTAGCTACGCCAGTTTCAGTGGTCAACGCGAGCAGATTGGTATTATTTTCTGCAAAAGGACCATCAAACTTTACCAAGGCCTTTGTCACTGAATCTGGACAAGAGGTCAGGGTGATATCGAATTTTGCCGGCATGGCAGTGGCACCGACCGCTGGGAAAGCCTTGGCGCTGACATTACCTAAAGCAACCGTCTGGCTGGCGCTCGCTGTGCTAACGGTACAAGCTTCAGCAATAACTGTACCGGTGAAATTGATGGTGCCGTCTGCTGCATTTGCAGCATGAGAGAAAGAAGCAAATGCTGCGCTAGCGAGTAAAATAGTTGCGCGTAATTTAGTGTTCATAAAGGTCTCTCCATTTAAATAAATCACCCTAATTTACATCCTAATTTAGGGGCATTTTCTCAGCATTTAATCTCAGTGAAATAATAGGAGCCTTGTCTACTTAATAGTATTTGTAATAAAAATACTATTAATTTTTTTTGACTACCTATTCTCCGACTTACGTTGATATGACTCTGCGTAGGGTAGTTTCCATTTTCTCACGACGTAACATTTTTAACAATCACGTCACATTTGCAGTGTCATATTAACGGAGCATAGGTTTACACAAAAGATCAAAATGTAAAAACTTTATATCTTTTTTAAGTAAAATTAAGAATAAAAAACTGTTTTTATCAAATAACGCTGTTCCAATGAGGTCTCACACAGTTACATTTTGAAATATTGAGGTGATTATTCTGACTTAATTCAAATAAGCATTATTTATTAACGAATTATTATTAAATATTTCTCATTCCGATTGAATGAATTTATGGCGAATATTTAGACACCATGCAAAAAAAGTCTTAATGGATTTTAGTGGATTTAATGAACTTAAAAGAATAATTCCCCGTGCAGAGATCTCCGTTCTGATTAATTGATTTCGTATCTTCGCGATATAAAAACGGAGAAACTTGAGAATAAGATGTGATCTCAATTCTATTTTCCATAGCACGCTTTTCTGCCTAAAACTATTAAATAAATCATCTTGTTGATTTAATAGATAGGAGTGGGTTGTTAGTCATATATTTTGAATATTCTTCAAAATACCGAACTTAACAGGAAAAAAAATGAGTATGGGCGGATGAGTTAATCCAATGTCATTCGTAAACAGAGTTATGTGATTTTGAGTTTACAGGATGTTTGTCTCAATGAGAGTCGTTTTCATTGCAACCGATTATTTACACAAAGAGAGTATGGTTATCGTTCGCTTTTTCTAAGATTAATCTTAGATATCTATATAAAACAATCGCCATATTTAATTAATTCAATTAGTTACATTAATGAGCGTTAATTCAAAGGTTACAGGGAGGGCAATCCAGCCCAATCAGAAGAATCGGCCATAATATTGCTGCATAATCAGCACGATTGCCCAGATAATTTGATTGGATAAATATGCACTACGCAAAATGACCTCAATAGCTTGCCATCTTAAAGAAACCGGTTTCGGTAATTTCAATCGTCAGCGACTCACTATTGAATAGAAGTCGTTTACCAGTGCCTGAATCGGAGGCTGAGTGCATCATTTGACTGAAATGTAAGGTTACGGATGCCGAATCGCTCGCAGTAGCATGTTCTTTTCATCACACAAATAAACCTTGGGTAAAATGCGTTTTTTTTATACATTTCTGCTCTGTTGAATTGCTTCTGGTAGAAGTGAGGAAGTCGGCGCGAGATTCTGTCCGATACGGGTGCAAACCCTCAGATGAGGGAGTGTTAGCTTAAAAATTGTTCTACGTAGGCTTAACGCTGGCGAGAGGTTGTGAAAAAATCAGCAAACCAATCATCAAAAAGTTATTTGGCTAAGTCTCCTGTAGAGGCTGAAAAGCGCGTAGGCGAGTTTTGGCAAAATCTGCGTGTAACTTCTGCCAATCTTCTCCCAGATTCTTCGTAACGTCACCGGTGATAAAAGTGCTTACATATCAATACTTTAATTTATTTTTTCGACTTTATCTTGTCGCGTTTATCTAAGGTTTAATAATTTATGTTAAGAGTTGGCAAATTTTTTAGCACTAAATTCTGCTAAATATAGATTCATAGTTTATTTGACTGGCATGTTAAGTAACGGCTAATCGGGGTGTGTTTAGTAGCCACCGAGAGGGCTTATTCACTACGGGAACATTTAGGAGCCATAGAGATTTTTCTAGCTCCATAAATGTGGGCTTCGGATAAAAGGTTGTTTTTCTCTACTTCTCTATAAAAGTTCAAAAAACCATTGTCTGGTTTAAAACCGGTGTAAATAACTACCTGAACATGTATTGGTGGTTTTATCACTTTATCTCTAAAATGAGATGTAGCGCATCGTATTGGCCTTGACTGAGTGTGGTTAATGCGAAACGGATAAGTCTTGAAAGTATCTTATGTGGGCTTAGAGGCGCTGTAAGCGAATGTTTGGCTGGTATTCACTCAAACTCTGACTATCGAAATGCCCTCTTAAGGTTTTGCTAATGAATGTGGGGAAATGAGAACTTATTTCTCTTAGATTAAAAAGTATATTAGCACCACCGTAGCGAATATTTGTTCATTTTCAGCGCGTTAACGTTCGGTTCTGATTGCGCTGAAGCTCTAAGAGCGAAAATAGCAGCGAACTTGTTAGATTACTTTATTTTACCGTCTCGGTAGCGGTTATTTATTACCCGTCTATGGCCAGTGTTATACACAGGGAAAATAGAAGAACAGAATGTAGACATACCTGCCCGGAACTGAATATTGCGCGGCTATGCTCTGCTATTGTGAAGGTTTGTTATTTTTGTGGCGTATTGTGAGTATCCCAGATCCACAGGTGATCATGGGAATCTGGCTAATGACTGATGCAGCGGCTAGACGTGTGGCATGGGTTGTCTATTGATGCTGACCTGAAATTGGGGGCGTTATCCTACTCGCCATCTGAAATTTACATCGGTGTCTGGTTGCTAATTTCTTTGGCTGGCGGGCAAATTCTGGCGGTCATACTAACCTAACCGGGCACCCAGTGGCGGTGGGCATTACCTTTACGATTTTAGCGATTACTGGTTGTATCCTGCGGATCGTATCCAGAAGCTATTTTATCGTCGACCATCTTTAAGCCTAGGCAACTTTATCGTTCAATATCAATAGTGGGGATGAGGTGCAGGTAGAGTATTTCGCGTTACTGGATTCGGTCATTCCAATGTTTAAGTCTGATCAAACCGATCTTTTGCCGGTTGAACAGCCAGAGATTAAGTCATCATTAACTGGGGAGGGGCACGGTATAATTCAGAATGTCTGATGAAGGTTGGTTGACTCTCCATGACGAGAAATTGCAGGGATAGCGAGCGAATACCGCTATTTTACCAATAGTATTGACCGGCGTTATTTGTGAAAGGCGTAAAAAAACCAACCACAATGGGTTGGTTTTAAAAAGATTCTTTGGTCGGCATGAGAGGATTTGAACCTCCGACCCCCGACACCCCATGACGGTGCGCTACCAGGCTGCGCTACATGCCGACGCAGTAAATTTATACTACATTTTCTCTCCGATATTGCAAGAGTCGGGCGTAACGTTCGCTTGATTATTAATCGGTTAGGCTAATGTCACCTAGTTGGCAATAAAGCGTTTTACGTCGGTTAGCACCTGCAATAACAGCGCCAGCTGCGGTTTCTCATCTTTCACTTCATGGCCTTGCAGGTCAAAGGTTCGATAATTTCCACTGTTGTCGAGCACAATAGTTTGGGTTGGCGTAGTAATAACCAGCATGCCGTTTTCACCGGTAGCAAGCCAATTATGAATCCGCTGAGCGGCAAATAAATCCTCACCCTGCGAGTAATCTTCTGGCGAAGTGCGTACATGCAGTAAACGCTGCATCAGCGTCGTCATCACATCTTCATGGCTGGTCAGTTTATTCACTTTTTGTGCTGGAGTACTCGGCCAGTGAATAATCAGCGGAACCTGTAATTGGTGACGGTTAAAGTTGCTGCCAGCCCCCCAATCACCGTTGCCACTATCATTAAATTCTACGCCGTGAGACGCGGTGATCACCACCACGGTTTTATCCAGCAACCCTTTGGTTTTCAAGGTATCAATGATAGTCGCAATTTGTTGATCGACGTTTTTGGCACCGTCCTGATAATGGCTGATAAAGTCATTTGGCGCGGCCGGATTGCCACCTTCCACCGGGTCCTGCGATTCTTGTGAACCAATCAGGTTAACGTAGGAGAACCAAGGCGCCGGGCTGGATAAATTATTCAACCATTGTTGCCATTCCAGCGTTGTCGCGCTGTCGCTCTGACGTTTTGGCTCCGGTAACGAAAAATCGGACAAAAGAGCCTGGCGATAGAGCGCCGACTGGAAGCCGTCAGAGGAGAACAGGCCGAACTGGTAGCCTTGATTACCCAAGGCATTAATAAAGGCCGAAGGTTCACGGGCGGCCAAAATGCCGTCCAAATACGTCGGGGAAATCCCGTAAAACAGACCAAATAGGCCGGTTTCTTTCCGGTTTCCCGCGCTGTAATGACGATTGAACTGAATATTATATTGAGCAAAATCATTCAGCGCTGGCATGTCCTGCTTCAAACTATCAGGGCGAATCCCGTCCACGACGATCATCAGTAGGTTATAGCCGCTGCCCTTATCGCTAAAGGTAATGGTATTGAGCGGATATTCCACGGTAACGGCTTCGGGATTTCCTTGTTCGATAATGCGGCGTTGATATTCCTGTTGATCCAGCAGGCCGTGTTTCTCCAGAAACTTACGCGCCGTCATAGGATAGGAAAGCGGCAGATTTGCACGCTGCATGGTGATTGGCCGATAGAAATTGGCGTCCGCCCAGATATAAATCAGGTGGGAGGCGAAAAACGCAGAAATAAACACGGCAACCAGCGGTTTAACGAACTTTTGCCGGTTCAGGCTACGCAGCTTTTGCCAGCACCAGGTGCCAAAAAGCATCTCAACCAAAAAGATAATAGGCACAGAAACAAAGATTAACTGCCAGTCCCTGGCCAACTCGCTTTGATCGGGGTTAACCACCAGCTCCCACACCACCGGATTGAGGTGCAAGTGGAAACGGGTAAAAACCTCACTGTCCACCAGTAATAGGGTCAGACCTGTAGTGGCAAATGCGGCGGAAAGGAACCTGAGTAACCGCTGCGACATCACGACAAAGGTGAGTGGGAAAATCACCAATAGATAGGCAGCGAATACGATAAAACTGAAATGCCCTAGCCAACTGACCAGGGCATAGGTACGGCCAACCAAAGAGGCTGGCCAATCGGAAACAAATAGATAGCGGCTGCCCAGCACCAGGCTAAACAGAATATTGAATAAGGCGAACCAGTGCCCCCAACTGATCATTTGGGACACTTTTTCACGATAGCGCTGACGATTTGTCACCATATAGAGATAGCAGTCTTAATTAAGTAATTAATGAGCTTTATCTTCACGTACCGAAGCCTGAAGAGCCTCGGCGAAAGATCGCGCCAATACCTTGCGTTGCGCTGGGGCAATGCTGGTATTGAGCAGATTTGTAACCATATTCCCCAAAACCATCAAGGAAAGATCGGTTGGGGTGCGGTGTTTTTCCAGTACTTGAACCAGTTCAGAAAGCAACTGTTCAACGTGTTCGTCACTGTAACGAGATGATTGTGGCATAAAAAGTGTGCTCAACGCCTGACAAAGTCCCACATCTTACCGTATAGAGCCGCGCTTTTCCGCTACTTTATAGCATTAAGAATCAATTGCAGAGGATTCGGCGTTCACGCCGCTTTTGAGTTGCGGCATCAGAGCATCGGTGTTTGAATACGCCCCTAGCTAAAAGGAGTATTTATCATGAGCCTTGATATCGACCAAATTGCTTTACATCAATTGATCAAACGTGACGAACAGACCCTGGATGTGATGTTGCGGGACTCTTTACTGCCGACTAATGCGGTAGTTGAAGAAATGATGACGGAACTGCATCGTGTTTATAGCGCCAAAAGCAAGGCGTATGGTTTGTTTAATGAGCAAAGCGAGTTGGCCGATGCCTTAAAACGCTGCCGTAAAGGAGACGAAGATTTTCTCGCCTTTAGCCGCGCGGCTACCGTGCGTCTGCGGGATGAACTGGCGAAATATCCTTTTGCCGAAGGCGGCGTGGTGTTGTTTTGTCAGTATCGCTATCTGGCGGTTGAGTATTTATTGATCTCAGTGCTAAGCAGTTGCAACAGCATGCGGGTTGATGAGCAGCTAGATTTGAGCACAACTCATTATCTGGATATCAATCGCGCTGATATTGTGGCTCGCATTGATCTGACCGAATGGGAAACCAATCCGGAGTCCAGCCGTTATCTGACCTTCCTGAAAGGGCGCGTTGGTCGTAAGGTTTCTGACTTCTTTATGGATTTCCTGTCTGCCGCCGAAGGCCTGGACACCAAGGCGCAAAACCGCGGTTTACTGCAAGCCCTTGATGACTATTGCGCCGATGCGCAGTTGGATAAAAATGAGCGTCAGGCATATCGTCAACAGGCTTATAGTTATTGCAACGAACAGTTGCAGGCCGGCGAAGAAATTGCGTTGCAGGAACTGGCTCAGGAATTGCCTAAACTGGGTGAGAAGGACTTTAAAGAGTTCTCCACCGAGCAGGGTTATGCGCTGGAAGAGACGTTCCCTGCCGATCGTAGCACTTTGCGACAGCTGACCAAATTTTCCGGCAGCGGCGGTGGTTTAAGCATTAACTTCGATGCATTATTGCTGGGCGAACGTATTTTCTGGGATCCGGCCACCGATACGTTAACGATTAAAGGCACGCCGCCGAATTTACGCGATCAGTTACAGCGGCGTTTGAGCGGCGGCGACAAATCCTAAAATAGCCGCTCACTGCTCAAGTGTTATCGACGTAACGCCACGGAGTCTGGAAACCTTTAACATTGGTTTCTAAACTCGGTGGCGTTATTTTTTTATTACATATCCATGAGGTGAGTTTATTGTTTGTTTTCTATGGTTAAATTTAAGTGAGCTTAAATCTTTATTATTACTTTTCATTAAATCCTATTAGTTAATAATTTTATTGGTGGCTTCATGGTAATTCCGGATGCCATTGTTTATTTATTCTAATTTGTTTTTTATTTCACTCAAGCATAGTCTTATTGCTCACCATGGTGATGTTTATTTTCATTTAACTTAATTTAATTACCGAGGATTTAAATATGAAGACAATTGAAGCTACTGAGTTAAATCTTATTTCAGGCGCATTAGCAGGAGATGTACCAACTCCTGCGATGGATATGACAATTGCTATCACCACGGCGACTGCGGCCGGTGCTACAACTGGCGCATTGTTTGGGCCGATTGGTGTAGCCGTTGGCTCTGCAATTGGTGCGGCAACTGGTGCTATTGCATCAATGGGATGGTAACAGTTTTATTAAAATACTTAATGCTATTGTTTTTTAAATAGACATTTAGTTTGTTATATCGGCTTCTCTGTTATTTATAGCAGAGAAGCTTTAATGCATGTAAAAATAATAAATCAGAAGTGAGGTAAATATTGCCTATTGGCTGATCTTTCGGGTGGTGTAGTATTTATTTCTTGAGTAGCACGCTATTTTAATTGGCTTTGTATGTGTTTTCGATCTAATCATTAATAGCCAGCAGCAGAAGGTAATAAAAATAGCAGCTAATAAAAATGCCAGTCAGAGTAAACCGACTGGCATCTCCCATCGCATCAGCGATGCTTTCTCATTTTCGGCGTCCCGAAATATCGATATCGCAGATTAAACGCGAACGAAATCGATATGAGTCAGTTTTGGTTTGAAAGCGTGACGCTGAACAGCCTGAACCTGAACTTTAACTTCTTTACCATCGATAACCAAAGAGATTGGCTCGTTGTAAAAACCTGGTTTGACTTCCATGTTTTTAGTGGTGTCATGGTCCAGAGCGATAGAAACCGCTGCTTCCTCGCCACCGTAAACGATAGCTGGGAATTTATTTGCTGCACGCAGGCGGCGGCTCGCACCCTTACCCTGGTCGTTACGTACTTCTGCATTGATAGTGATCATTTTGTTTTCTCTTAAAAGAAAATTTACCCTGCTACAGGCGACCCAGCAACAGGTTCGATAGTCGGCTTACTTTGGGCGAACCCAGAGTAAAGCGGGCGGCATTCTAGCGAAATATCGACCAGACAGCAAACAAAACCGCAAATAACTCAGGGCAGAAAGGCGCTAGCCAAGGGCGTTTGCCAGGCGAAAACGCCCCTGATAATCAAAAACCTTTTCGCGAATTTGCCACCCTTGGCCCCGTTTCCGGGCAACGACAAAATCGGGGTGACGCAGAAGCGCCTGCTGGGCGATCACGTCCGTCGCCGTTTGCCATTTTAAGGGGATTCCCGGCGCGCGTTGATGGGGACGCAGAAATATTTGCTCAAAGGCCATACGCTGTGCGGACGTGGTGAGGCGAAAGCGTTCGCTGGTACTGGTGCCGTCTTCATCGTAATAAGTGATTTTCAGCCATTCTCCTTTGGCATCCTTGCCTGATTCCAGCGCCATTCCTCCACAGCGCAGAACCAGTGCATCTTTCAGTCTTAGCGCGGCTTTGAGCATATCATCGGGATCGACCAGCACTTCCTGGCACTGATGACAGCGTCGGGCGGCAATGTCATTTTCTGCTCCGCAATGTGGACAGCTTTTAAACCGGAAACGATAGTCACATTGAGCGCGCTGGCCTTCATCATCTTCAAACCAGCCCTGACAGCGGCGGCCATAGTGTTCGATAATATCGCCGGATTCAGTGCATTTCCCCCAAAATACATTGGCAAAACCGCAGTCTGGGCAAAAGACCTGTACCGGCTGGCTGTCGCCATGAGGTTTACTGGTACCCACTTCGGGAGTGAACAGATCGTGTGGATTACCGGCGTAGTCGAGAATCAAGCAGTCTTCCTTTCCCGGTGATAATCGTAACCCGCGGCCGACGATTTGCTGATACAGGCTGACGGATTCGGTTGGGCGCAGAATGGCGATCAAATCCACGTGGGGCGCGTCAAAACCGGTAGTCAGTACCGCCACATTCACCAGATAACGTAATTCTTGTTGTTTAAACGCATTAATTAACGCGTCGCGTTCGGCGGCGGGGGTGACGGCGCTAATCAATGCCGCCTGTCCCGCGGGGAGCAGCCCGTACACCTCTTTAGCGTGCTCTACCGTAGCGGCAAAAATCATCACGCCTTTGCGAGTGGCTCCATATTCGACGATTTGGCTGACAATATGCGGCGTAATACGGCTTTGCTGTTTGATTTCCCGATCCAGGTCTTCCTCGCGAAACAGACCCTTGCTATTACTGGTCAGACGGCTGAAATCATACTGCACCACCGGCATATCCAGCCGTTCTGGCGGTACCAGGAAACCGTTTTTGATCATGTAGCGCAGGGGCAATTCATAGATGCAATCGCGGAATAAACTATTTTCATCACCACGGGTAATGCCGTGATAGTGGAATTGATAAATCCAGCCTTTGCCCAGACGATAGGGCGTTGCGGTCAAACCCAGTAAGCGAAGCTTCGGATTGTTTTTCCGTAAATGCTGAATGATTTGCTGATATTGGCTGTCGTCTTCATCGCTGATTCGATGGCATTCATCAATGATTAACAGGGAAAAGGCACTATCGAATAGTGAGAGATTACGTGCTACGGACTGCACGCTGCCAAAGACGACTTTGCCTTCGCTTTGTCGTTGCTGTAAACCTGCGGCAAAAATATCGGCATCCAGACCGTAAGCACAATATTTAGCGTGGTTTTGTGCCACTAGCTCTTTAACGTGGGCCAGAACCAATACTCGCCCGCGAGCCAGTTTAGCCAGCTCGGCAATGACCAAACTTTTACCCGCGCCGGTGGGCAGCACAATCAGAGCCGGTTCCGGGTGGCGGCGAAAGTGAGCAATAGTGGCGTCAACCGCTTCTTGCTGATAGGGGCGGAGTGTAAAAGCCATTGCTTAGGCTACCCCAAGCGGAACGGTGGTCATTTGCAACATATCCTTAAGGTTTTTAGCGAAATCTATCCGGTTAAACTCGACATTATTTTCTATTATTATGCCTATTCGGTGCCATAGGTGCGAGAACCTCTCGGTCGGGTGTAACTGTTCCTAGGATGATAGGACAACCCCCGTTATACTGATGTGTCTCATAGGCAGCAAATGATGTTCCTCCTACACGATTTTTACTGCTTCATTTAATTTCCAGCGTTGCTACTCCTCAAAGTGGCAAGGCAACGTGTTGATTAGCAACACGACCAGACAAACAGGCAAAGTAGATTCAATGCGATTGGACAAGTTTTTATCTCAGCAATTAGGGGTTAGCCGTGCGTTGGTTGCGCGCGAGCTACGGGCAAAACGTGTGACCGTGGACGGCGAAATCGTCAAAACCGGCGCGATGAAGCTGACGCCAGAACAGGAAGTGATGTTTGATGGCAATCTGCTGCAACAGCAGGTGGGGCCGCGTTACTTTATGCTGAATAAGCCTCAGGGCTATGTCTGCTCCACCGACGATCCCGATCATCCAACCGTGCTGTATTTCCTCGATGAGCCGGTGGCCTATAAATTGCATGCGGCGGGGCGTTTGGATATCGACACCACCGGTTTGGTTTTGATGACTGACGATGGTCAATGGTCACATAGAATTACCTCACCAAAGCACCACTGCGAGAAAACCTATCTGGTGACGCTGGAGCATCCGGTGGCTGAAGATACCGCCGAGCAGTTTGCCGTGGGCGTACAATTGCATAACGAGGCTACCTTGACCAAACCGGCGCAGCTGGAAGTGATAGAGCCGCAATTGGTTCGTTTAACGATCAGTGAAGGGCGTTACCATCAGGTAAAACGCATGTTTGGTGCGGTAGGTAATCGCGTAGCCGCGTTACACCGCGAACGTATTGGTGCCATTGTGATGGATGAAGATCTGGCACCCGGCGAATACCGCCCGTTGACTGAAGAAGAAATTGCCAGCGTTGGCGCTCCGCATCTGAGTTAACAGCGCCATCGTTTATCAAAGCGATTATGTGTGAACCTAAGAGGGAATCCCTTGATTTTAGGGATTCCCAACGTCTCGGGCGTTGCCAAAACGAACCATTTCCCCCGCCATCGTGGTACGACTGCTCTGTTCGATCTGAATAATTTATTTGGAACGAACGGCTGTTGAAGGAGTTGCAAAGCGTGCAAGAAAAACGAACATCTCATATTGGTTTGATCTTAATTCTGGGTTTGCTTTCCATGCTGATGCCGTTGGCCATCGATATGTACTTGCCCAGTATGCCGATTATCGCCAGAGAGTTTGGCGTGGAGGATGGTCGCGTACAAATGACGCTGAGCGCTTATGTGCTCGGGTTTGCTATTGGTCAAATGTTCTATGGCCCGATGGCAGACAGTATTGGCCGTAAGCCGGTTATCCTGTGGGGAACGGTAATTTTTGCTCTGGCAGGCGTAGCCTGCGCCATGGCGCAATCGGTAGAGCAACTGGTCAATATGCGCTTCCTGCACGGTTTATCCGCCGCTGCGGCCAGTGTCGTGATCAACGCATTGATGCGAGATATGTTCACGAAAGATGAATTCTCTAGAATGATGTCATTTGTGGTGTTGGTGATGACCATCGCGCCGCTATTGGCACCAATTATTGGTGGCGCTTTGCTGGTGTGGTTTAGCTGGCACGCCATTTTCTGGAGTATGGCCGGCGCAGCGCTGGTTGGTGCGGTGCTGGTAGCGTTCTTTATTAAAGAAACGCTACCGCGAGAACGGCGACAAAAGTTCCACCTTCGCACCACAATTGGCAACTTTGGTTCACTGTTCCGTCATAAACGCGTACTGAGCTATATGCTGGCCAGCGGATTTTCCTTCGCCGGTATGTTCTCTTTCCTCAGCGCCGGGCCTTTTGTTTACATTGATCTTAACGGTGTGTCCCCGCAGAACTTCGGTTATTACTTTGCGCTGAATATTGTCTTTCTATTCCTGATGACGTTGATCAATAGCCGAAATGTGCGGCGCGTCGGAGCCATTAAGATGTTCCGTTTCGGCCTGTTTGTGCAGTTGGTTATGGGCATCGGTTTAGTGGCCGTGTCAGCTTTGGGACTGGGATTCTGGGCGCTGGTGTTGTGCGTGGCAGCCTACGTGGGCTGTATCGCAATGATTACATCCAACGCCATGGCGGTCATTCTGGATGATTTCCCGCACATGGCAGGGACGGCTTCATCTCTGGCTGGCACCTTGCGTTTTGGTATCGGCGCGTTGGTCGGAACCATTTTGTCATTGGCTCCTTCCCGCAGTGCCTGGCCAATGGTTAGCTCAATGGCTTTCTGTATCATTGCGGCAGTATTCTTCTATCTGTACGCCAGTCGTCCGGGCAAAAAGGCGGCCTGATTTGGTTTATCACGCTGCCGGTTGTTTCGCCGGCAGCGCAATGACCCACTTTACCTCAATGATTTTTCCCCGCTCGGCTTTCCCTTTTTTGTTCTTCTGCACCAAATATTTATTTTACTGATAATTTTATATATTCAATCACCTTCTGAAATGACCCAATCAGAAATAAGGTGATATTAGTAAGCGCGCTTATTATCATGTTGATTACTTGTTAATGTTGGCTTGAAATAAGTTAAAATAAGGAAAATAACATTTCGAAGAATATGCGGTTTTCGCGATTATTTTCCATGCATTAAATCCTCACTTAATAATATATTTATCAATGAGATGTCGGTGTTTTCTTCCTGGTTTTCGGCGGGGAGGTGTTCCTTATTTGTAAAATATTAACGAAAAGTAGGTAACCGACTTGCAAGAAAAATGGTTGAGAAGACATGCGGAAAGGTATACATATAACGAAAAAATGAGATCTAAATCTCAAACTCGCTTTTTGGGTTAGTGTAGGGAAGCGGGAAAGACGTCAGAAATGGCCAAATAAATAACCTTGTTAGTGATAGGTTTATGTATTGTTATAAATTTACACTTTGATGAGGTTCTAATCAGGCATAATGGCGCTTTAGCGGCTATAACTTAGTTAGCATGTGACTTTGTTGTGCTTTTGTAATAGTTATTGTTAATTTTTTACTAGGAAAGACGCGTGAATAATATTCAACTTTCGGTGGTTCATCGCCTGCCGCAAAGTTACCGCTGGCTGTCAGGCTTTACCGGTGTCAAGGTTGAACCGATTCCGCTAGCGACGATAGATGAAAAGAACAACCTGATGGGGTTGAAATTACTGAGTCATGACGGTAGCGCCGCCAGGCAGGTAATGCAGCGCCTGCACCTTTCGTTGCAAGAAATTCAGGTTGATTCTGCTATTGTCGAATGGGAAGGGGAGCCTTGCCTGTTTGTACACTGTCATGATGAAAGCGCCGCTATGTGCCGCTTGAAAAATGTCGGTGTTGCCATCGCAGAAAAAATGACAGCTCTCTATCCTTTCTAATCCTCCGCGGCAGAACTGTCTCTGAGAAACTTTTGCATGCTCAAGGTTCCTGCGGCTTTTAATCGGCTAGTTGCAATAACTGTCGGGTATAAGGCTGCGCCGGTGCGGTGAGTACCCGTTGGCAATCCCCTTGTTCTATCACTTCTCCCTGTTTCAGTACGATCAGCTGGTGGCACAGTGATTTCACTACCTGCAAATCGTGGCTGATAAACAGATAGCTTAATTGATACCGTTGCTGAAGCGATTTGAGTAGCGCCAGAATCTGTGCCTGCACCGATTTATCCAGCGATGAGGTTGGTTCATCGAGAATCAATAGCTGAGGCTGCAATATCAGCGCTCTGGCAATGGCAATGCGTTGACGTTGCCCGCCGGAAAACTCAGTGGGATAGCGGTGGCGAGTGGCCGGGTCTAATCCCACTTCTTCCATGGCGGCAATCACACGCTGTTCCCGCTCGGCGGCGCTGAGCTTCTGATGAACCTCCAGCCCTTCAGCGATAATTTGCCAGACCGCCAGACGGGGATTGAGCGCCGAGTAAGGATCCTGAAATACCACCTGAATACGGCTGCGGAAAGGCAGCATCTGCTTGTTATTAAAGCTATGTAGTGGTTGACCGTCGAAACAGATCTCCCCGCTGGACGGTAATAAACGCAGCAATGCCAGCCCAGTGGTGCTTTTTCCCGATCCTGACTCGCCGACCAAACCGAGACTTTCCCCCGGACGTAAATCAAAGCTGATACCTTTCACCGCGTAGTGATGGCCAACCGTTCGACGCAGTAACCCTTTTTTGATAGGAAAACCTACCTGAAGATTTTTGACGCGCAGCAGAGGCGCTGCCATCGGCGGTAGCGGTATTGGCTCGCCTTGAGGCTCGGCGTCGAGCAATTGCCGTGTGTATGGGTGCTGAGGGTGACTAAACAGCGTCTGGCGGTCACTCAGCTCCACTCTGCGCCCTTCGCGCATCACCGCCACGTTATCGGCCAGACGGCGCACGATATTCAGGTTATGAGTGATAAACAGCAAACTCATTCCCATTTCTTGCTTTAACTCTTTCAGCAAACTTAAAATCTGCGCCTGTACCGACACGTCGAGGGCGGTAGTGGGTTCATCAGCAATCAACAGCTTAGGCTGGGTGAGTACCGCCATAGCGATCATCACTCGTTGCTGTTCGCCCCCGGAAAGTTGATGAGGGAAATCTCCGAGCCGCCCTTTGGCATGGCGAATACCGACGCGATCCAGACAGCTGATAATCTCTGCACGCGCGCTTTCCCGCCCCATTCCGCGGTGGAGGGACAACACTTCCGCCAGCTGTTTTTCGATAGTATGCAGCGGATTCAGCGAGACCATGGGTTCCTGAAAAATCATAGCGATCTGGTTACCGCGAATTTTGCGCAGCGTATTTTCATCGGCATGGAGCAGCGATTGACCGGAAAATAGAATGTCTCCGCTCGGATAAACCACCGGCGGTGAAGGTAGTAAACGAAGTACCGACAGGGCGGTGACGCTCTTGCCCGATCCGGATTCGCCGACCAGTGCCAGAGTTTCACCAGCTTCTACCTGCAGGGAAAGCTGGCTGACAACCTGACGTTCCTGTTGGTTCTGGCGGAAAGCAATACTGAGATCCTGAATATCCAGCAGAGGAGTCGCCATATCAATACGCCTTACTTGGGTCGAAAGCGTCACGCACCGCTTCGCCGATGAAAATTAATAGGGAAAGCAGCATCGCCAACGCGATAAATGCGGTTAATCCTAACCAAGGGGCTTGCAGATTGTTTTTCCCTTCCAACAAGAGCCCTCCCAACGATGGTGAGCCGATCGGCAGGCCAAATCCGAGAAAATCCAGTGAGGTTAGCGTGGTAATAGACCCACAAAGAATAAACGGCAGGAATGTCAGAGTTGCTACCATCGCATTTGGTAGCATATGGCGCGACATAATCACCCGATCGCGCACGCCCATCGCGCGGGCTGCCCGAATATAATCGTAGTTGCGGGCACGTAAAAACTCGGCGCGCACCACGCCAACCAGCGCCATCCAGCCGAATAAAACGGTAATCGCCAGCAGCCACCAGAAATTGGGTTGAATAATGCTGGACAGCAAAATCACTAAAAATAACGTTGGCATACCTGACCAAACTTCAATAAATCGTTGCCCCCATAAATCGATTTTTCCACCGTAATAGCCCTGCACCGCCCCGACGCAAATGCCTATCACGCTGGAAAATAGCGTCAGGGTTATGCCAAACAGCATGGAAATACGAAAGCCATAGATAACCTTAGCCAATACGTCACCGCCGTTGCTGTCCGTGCCTAATAAATTGTGGCGATCGGGCGGAGAAGGGAAGGGAACCTGCGTGGAGAAGTTTATGGTGTTATTACCAAAGCGAATCGGCGCCCATATTGCCCAGCCGTGGTCTTCGATACGGCCTATTACGTAAGGGTCTTGATAGTCGGCGGCGGTAGTCAGAATACCGCCAAAGGCGGTTTCATCGTAGTTCACCATAAAGGGCATATAGAGTTTGCCCTGATAGCTGACCAGCAGGGGCTTATCGTTAGCAATAAGTTCTGCGAATAAACTGATGATAAACAGCGTCAAAAAAATCCACAGTGACCAATAACCGCGTCGGTTGTGTTTGAAACGCGCCCAACGGGCACGATTGATGGCGCTGAGTGGTTTCATTGGCGGCCCTCGAAATCAATGCGTGGGTCAACCAGCGTGTACGTAATGTCACTGATAATATTCAGTAATAAGCCAATTAGCGTGAAAATATACAGAGTGCCAAACATGACCGGATAATCTCGTTGTAGCGTGGCGTCGTAGCCCAGTAGGCCCAGACCATTCAGAGAAAACATCACTTCTATCAATAGTGAACCGGTGAAGAACATACTGATAAAGGTGGCGGGGAAACCGGCGATAACTAATAACATCGCATTGCGGAACACGTGACGATACAGAATTTTATCTTCGCTCAAACCTTTGGCGCGAGCGGTTACCACGTACTGCTTTCGAATTTCATCCAGAAAGGAATTCTTGGTCAACATGGTCAGAGTCGCAAAGCCGCCGATCACGGTAGCCAGCACCGGCAGTGTGATATGCCACAGATAATCAGTAATCTTCCCGTACCAGGGGAGGGTATCAAAATTACTGGATACCAGGCCGCGCAGCGGGAACCAATCGAAATAACTACCGCCGGCAAATACCACGATCAGCAAAATAGCGAACAGGAAGGAGGGAATGGCATAACCGATAATAATTAGCGTGCTGCTCCAAGTATCGAAGGCCGATCCGCTGCGCACCGCTTTTTTAATTCCCAACGGAATGGATACCAGGTAAATAATCAGGGTGCTCCATAACCCCAGGGTTATCGACACTGGCAGGCTGCTTTTTATCAACCCCATCACGGTTTCGCCGCGAAACAGGCTGTCGCCAAAATCAAAGCGGGCATAGCGCCAGAGCATATCGAAATAACGTTCATGCAGAGGCTTATCGAAACCGAAGCGCTGTTTAATTTCCGCTATGACTTCTGGGTCGAGTCCGCGTGAGCCGCGATATTGTCCTTCCCCTAATGGCCCGGCGTTCACGCCGACTTTCGCGCCGCCCAGATTCCCGTCTGAAGCACTGTTCAAACCGCTGTGCTGGCCAAATTCGATATTAGCTATGGCCTGATCCACCGGCCCGCCGGGAGCGATTTGCACAATAAAGAAATTGATAGTGATGATCGCCCACAGCGTTGGGATAACCAATAATAAACGACGTAATAAATAAGCGCCCATATGTTGCTCCTTAGCGCCGTTCAGCCGGCAAATGAGCCGCTTTATTTACGTCGAACCACCAGCTATCAAAGCCCAGAGAATAGGTTGGGCGCACCGCAGGCATAGAGAATTTATCCCAATAAGCAAAACGGGTGTGATTGGAATACCACATAGGAATCATAAAGTTATTCCATGTCAGCACTCGATCCAGCGCGCGACCAAGGGAGAGTAGGGCCTCCGGTTGCCCCTGATGGCTAATAATTTGCTGAATCAGAGAATCAATAGCCGGATCGCTGACGCCCGGACGGTTATACGTAGAATCAATATATTCTGAGCTCCAATATAGCCGCAGATAAGTGCTTGGGTAAGTGAAGGCGGGATAAACCGCCGGGAGCATATCGAAATCGCGGCTGCGCAGGCGGCTAAGGTACTGTGAACTATCTACCTCGCGAATATTCATGGTGATGCCCAAACGTTGCAGGTTATGTTTGAACGGCAGCACGTATTGGAAATTGCTGCCGCTGAGTAACAGCATTTCGAAGACAAAAGGTTGCCCCGTTTTGCTATTAACCAACCGCTGGTTTTTCACTTCCCAGCCGGCTTGCTGCAAGAGTTCGCGCGCTTTCAGCAGGTTATCCCGATCGTTGCCACTACCGTCGCTGGAAGGTGGTTGATAGATTTTGCTGAAAACTTCGTCGGGTATCTTGCCTTTTAGCGGTGCTAGCCAGGCTAATTCCGCGCTATCGGGATAACCGGTAGCCGCATAGTCGGTATTTTGGAAAAAACTGTTGGTGCGTTGGTAACTGTTGAAATAGAAAGCTTTATTCATCCAGTCGAAATCAAAGGCTAGGGTGAGCGCCTGACGTACGCGCCGATCGCTAAATAGCGGACGTTGGATATTAAAAGCCATCCAACGGGTATTTTGTGCCGATTTATCCTCTAAATCCTGCTTAATGATGTAGTTTTTGGCGAAATTGCTACCAACATACTGCGATGCCCAGCTTTTGGGCGACGTTTCTTCCCGCAGGTCAAAGGCACCGGATTTAAAGGCTTCCAGTGCGACTTTATCGTCTAAATAATAATCGTAACGGATGGAGTCAAAATTATACATTCCGCGATTGACGGGCAAATTGGCCGCCCAATAGTCGCGCACTCGTTGATAGGTAATATATTGGCCAATGCGGTAATCGCCAATGCGGTAAGGGCCGCTGCCTAGCGGCGGCTTGCTTAACGGCTCTCCCAGTTTACGGTTCTGCCAGTCGTGCGCGGGTAAAACCGGCAGCCCCAACATACTCAGCAACTTATCTTTACCCGGCTCTGGGAACTCAATGCGCACCGTCAGGCGGGAAATGGCTTTAACCTTCACGTCTTTATAAGCGATGCGAAATTGAGGAACGCCTTCGGTCATTAACTTATTAAAGGTAAATTCGACGTCGTTGGCGGTAATAGGAACATTGTCGTGGAAGCGAGCGTGAGGGTTGATATCAATTTCGACCCAGCGCATATCCGCAGGGTAGCGAGCAGATTCGGCAATCAGCGGATAATAGCTGCCGATTTCATCGTCAGAACTGGTAAACAGGCTATCGTACAGGCGTTCAAAGCCAACCGCAGGCACGCCGCGTAGGGCAAAGCGGTTAAAGTTATCAAAGGTGCCAATGGCGGACAGCGTAATATTGCCGCCTTTGGGTGCCGCCGGATTAACATAATCAAAATGAGTGAAATCAGCGGAATATTTTGGCTCGCCCAAAATTGAGAATGCCACGCCTTCGTTTAGCGTTTCTGCATGCAATCCTAGACTGAAAGTAGCAAATATTAGTGCGGTGAATGCCCGTAATAGCATGATAACGGTGAACCCCTGCGACAAACCTACATAGCAACTGTTTCAAGTAAAACTACCAGCTGTCCGGGTACGAAGGCAAACATTAAAGAAATTTGTTTTCATTACAAAACTTCAGCAATTTCTCCAGCGTTAACGGCCTGCTGAGTAAATAACCTTGCAGGAAGTGAACGCCGTGAGCAATCAGATATTGTGCCTGTTGCTCGGTCTCAATTCCTTCGGCCACGGTTTCAATTTTCAAATTCTTCGCCAGTATCAATACGGAGTCTAAAACGGGTGCGGTAAGGGTTTCAAATCCGATATTATTGATAAATGCCCGATCGATCTTAATATAGTCTAGCGTGAAGCGTTCCAGATAAATTAGCGCGCTGTGTCCGGTACCAAAATCATCTACGGCAATTTTCACGCCGTGCTCACGCAGCCAGGCGAATTGGGAAATAGCTTGTTCTTCTTCTACCATCCCACGTTCGGTTATTTCAAATATAGGGTCGAAGGTATCTAAGGGTAACCGCGCTAACAAACTTAAAACATCCTCACGGAATGTCGGCTCACCTAAATGAAGTGGTGAAATATTAAACGCCAGTTTGGTGCCGGTGGGAATGGAACCAACCATTCTGGCCGCATCCGCAATAATTAAATCAAACAAATGCTGGGTTAGTTGTTGTATCAAACCCTGAGCTTCGACAACGGGAATAAACAAATCCGGCGGAATACGACCCTCAGTCGGGTGCTCCCAACGCACCAGCGCTTCCAGCCCGGACATTTTACGGCTGGTTGCTTCGAATACCGGTTGATATTCGATAAAGAATTCACCGCGCTTCATACCGCGCAGAATCTCGGCCTCGGGGTTTTGGCGGTTGGACATAATGTAATAGGCAGAAATTCCGACAAAGGCGGCCAATAATAATCCGCCAAGTAAAATTATCCGAATATCACTGGCTGTGAAATTGACGCTATACAATAGTAACTTGATGGGATAACCCGGAATCTGGATCTCGCGAGAGGCTGTGTCGGGCAGTTGTTCAATTGGAATGACTTTGGCATTAAAGGTTGTCACGGCCTGGTTGCCAATAACAATCGCCATACCGTTGACGCCCTTATCATTAAAGTTAAGCAATAAATAAGGACGCAGGTTTAACTCTAAAGTTGTCAATACGCCGGTATTTCCGCGGCCAGGCTGACGTAGCCAAACGGCGACCGCCGGTTTATCTGGCAGAATAGGCGTACCCTGCTGAAGCTTGAAATCCAGAGTCTGGTATAAATTAAGTTTTGGGTAAATAGCGTTACTGCTGACATGCATTTCGCCGGTAGCCGATGAGCAATAAGTGAAACCATTTCGTACCAGTAAGAATGTCCGCACGCCGTTCGTAAACGCTGCCTTATATTGCAGTGCAGGCTCCGCTAACTTGCAGGATTTCTCCGTTAATGGAATCAGCTGAGACATGGTGGTGGTTAAGTCATTTAAGAAATGCGAGGAGTAAGCGACTATTTGCTCGCTCTGGGCAGATAATCTTTTCTCACTGTTACGATAAAGAAAAGACAGAGTAACGGTAACAAAACAAATAAAGAATATCAGAGAAATAGTGGCACTTTTTTTAATCAGGCGGCGCGGGGATACAATATTGCGAAAGAACGCATTTTTTGAACCCATGATAACGCGACTCCCTGACCCGATGAAAAAAGTAATTATAAGTATAAATATCTTAGCGGTGAAGCGCTACTGGTTTGGTATTAGCCTCGATGCTTCAGAGCTGATATTAGACTAATAAATAAAATTTAATATTTTAAACTGACTTAATGGCAAAAATGTATTAAATAGACTTAATAATGTCTAACTTTAATTATTAATATGATTTTTACCTAAGCTAAGTTGGAACAATATGCTGCGGTTGGTTTAATCAACATCAAACAAGGAAACAGAGTAAGCCTTAGCTGTTTCTCGTCGGCGATTCTACAAGAGAATGAGGGATTGTGAACCCCATTGAGCAGAAAAAGGACGTTTCCTACAGCATAAGGGAACTAATCTGAAGGCGTTGCAGGTTCAACAGCAAAAAACGCTGCGACAAGGGCAGCGTTTTATCACTTCGTTTGGCATTTCTGAGCAAGCAGGGAACTGTCTCAATTAGCTTTGCGTGCGGTTACTCAGTACGCGGCGGCCATCTTGATAACGCTTATTCCAGTAAGTATCGGTCAGGTTCGAAATTGTCACACCGACACTGGTCGAAGCGTGGACAAATTTATCGTTACCCAGATAAATACCTACATGGCGTCCTGTCGAACCTGCGCGGAACAGCACAAGATCACCGGGGCGCAGTTTTGTACGCTGGATTTTTTTACCAATATCCTGCTGCTCTGAGGTTGAGCGCGGTAAATCCATGCCAAATTGTTCGCGGAAAGTCAGTTGTACAAAAGCGGAACAATCAATACCGCGTTTGCTGCTGCCGCCTAAGCGATAGCGAACCCCTTTCCAACCTGCGTACTGTTCTAAAATCTTTGACTTGATGTCAACGTTGCGAACCATCGCTTCGAATTCATCCTGAGAGGCTTGCAGTAAAAGACCGTTTTTATCATTAACTGCACGCATCTCAGTTTGCGTATTTTGTAGATTCGAAGCGTTGTTCGAGCTACACGCGGATAACATGACCGCGGCAGCTACTGCAGGTATTAACCGCAGAATGTATCTCATAATAGGTTGAGACTTGACCATTGTTATTGTTTTCCCTTGCTGTCCTTACGACGGATATCGCCACTAAAAAATGCCAAACGAAGTGAGACTAGGGTTCACACATCGATCAGACAATAACTTAAACGAATAAATGTGCAGAGACGCACAATTTTTATTGGATTAAGCGCAAAATGCTGATATTCGAGCGCAAACTTTTTCGAGGTTACCGGATTGACTTATAAAAGGCGAGTATTTTTGCACAGATTCTTATAAGAAATCCTGATGTAACATAATGTTATATTTTATTCCTTACTCGATTAGCAATCAGATACATCAAAAACCAGTTTAACTTATTGTTTTAAAGGTAAATAACTGGCTTATCATTGCTCTCCTCGTCATGACGAACTTTTGTACACTAATATAGCTCTCTAAAAATTATGCATGAATATGTACCAAAACAATTTGGGCAAGGGAAAAGTAAATCATGACCAGCAAGGCATTTAACTTGTAAACAAAAGCAGGTCTTTTTGGGAGTATTCCTAATTTATTGCCTCTGGAGGTATCTGACGAATCTTCTATTTGCGCATTGCGTGCATTGTTTATTCTGATATGGGTAACCTGATATAGATAAATAGCGCTGAGTATCCTTGGAAGGATATGTGCGTTCTAATGGCTAATTAGGCTGTCAGTAAAAGTGTAATGTGATTTGTGTCACCCTTTTAGGGTTTAATAACCACTTAATCAACTTCAGTCATAACCGTGGTTATCTGCGCAGGTTGCAGTTTTTCTATCACCTTGTTTCAGCGCTCAACGATTTAATATTTGGAATATGATAACGAACATATTGGTTTATCTTTAAGGCGATCGATGCGATTTTCGTCGAAATAGCGGTTCTAAAATAGAAGAAATTTTTAATTCGACTCCTTTCTAACTTTGTTGTTCTTTGCACTGCTCTACCAAATAAAAAATGTACCGTTGAGCTGGGGAAATGTCTTGCGGTTTGGGTGTGACTCGCAGTGAATTTGTCACCAACGCTGGTAGCCATGGTGGGGAAGATACTTTGGTCAAGGTGATTAATTTTTTCGGAAAGAATCAATCCATTAATTAACCAACCGAGAGCCGTATGCTGTCACATAATCAAACCTTAAAACGTCAAGATGATCTCCATAAATTGCTGAAGGATCACTACTCGTTATTTATTCAAGGGATTAGCGAGACACGGCACATTTCTCCTCGTACAGTGCGACGGAATATCCGCTCCCTGGTCATAAAGTATCCGAACATTAACAGGTTCTATGGTCGGGTTGCTATAGATGCATGTGTCCCTGGAAGATTTTCCTCAGAGTCAAATCATCCTTATTAGGGGAAATATAGGGAATAGCTGCGAGTTTACCTATGGGGAAGAAACCATCTGGTAAATTGGCCGCTATAAGTTTGATGTGTCTTTTATTTCAAACGAGCACTTTGACTTGGTACACGGAGTTTCCGTGCCCCGTCTTGATAACGTAAGAATGAAGCAGCAGCTAATGCTTTGTTCAGAAAAAAGTTATTTGATTGCAGAAGGGATTAAGTTCAATAAGTTCTCATTCCATAAGGTTGCCGATTTGACGCAGTTTGACGGCGTGATAACCGATGGCGCTATTCCAAAAAAGACGATTGATATGTCGATCAGCAAAAATACGGAAATAGATTTAATCGAGATCTAACGGGGAGCGGCGACTCCCCGTGGCGTGGAAATACGTATCAGAGCCGTGGACGCTGTGCGCTCGGCAGACGTTGATTTATCCAGTCAATGATTCGATCGCTGGCTGGCGTGAGTAATATCCAACTGGCACCGACCAATACAACGGAAAGCGCGCCGACGGCAATATCAGTAAACCAATGGGCGCCGATCATTATTCTTGGCAGAGAGAACACGATGGCGATAATCAACGCAATGGCAAAAGCCCCGCGTGAGAAATAGCGCAGCATGAAGCAGGCGAATATGATTAACATCATGCCATGGTCGCCGGGGAAGCTATCGCTGGAGGCGTCTTTGGTTGGGATACCAATAAGCTCGCTAACGCGGTTGATATTCTCAAATACCAGCGTCGGGCTTGGGCGTTTAACCGGTAATAAATGTCCGAGCTGGTTAAGAAATACGGCCGTCAGTAACATCACAAAACCCATTACGATTAAACGACGGCGTCCTGCCGGATTTTCTTTTAAGAAAAAATACATGTACAGCGTGCCCATGCACAGCAGAGAAATAACGTCGAAGGCACGGTTATTGGTTACCGCCACCACATGTAGGAAGGTTGGGCTGGAAAGCAGGCGCTCATTGAAGTAATGGAAAATGGCGGAATCGGGGCCGAACCACCAACCATGATTTTCAGGTAAGTACCAGGATAGGAACAGGGCTATACCCAATAGGTTGAGCATCAAGATTGTCGGTAAATTGCGGCGGGTCATGCGAAGGCCTATATATAATTAGATGTTTAAAACAGTAACGCAGATAAAAATACGTCGGGCATTATACCTACTTATGTAAACGAATATTCAACAAATTGCCCTGTAGCTTATTCCAGTCGTTGTCTCCGGAAGAAATCACTTCAATTCGACTGTCTGGCGGCGGAGTGGGGCGGGTCTCAATTTGTAAATCATTTCCCTGCCGATTAACCACCAACGCGCCTTCGGGAATACGCATCACGCCTTTAACACGTTCTACCGGACTCAAACGAACCCATTCAAGCAACGGCACGGTGTCAAATATCGCCTCGCTGTTAAATACCCAACCGCAGCTAGTATAACCTTGCCCCTGGTTAAGCGCTCTGCGCCAGGGTTCGCTACCGTTCAGGTTTAATGCAGCCAGGCCTTTTTTTGGGGATGATTCTCCGTGATGATGGCGTGCATCCGGCAGTTGGGTCTTATTGGTATGCAGAATATCCAATACGGAAATAGCTATTTTTCCCGAATCAGAGAAATATAGCGGACGCTGCGAATTCTGAGCTTGCTGCCATTTTGCCAATGCCTGACGGTCGGTATCGATATAAGTATCTTGCTTACTGGCAATAATGACATCCGCTGCGGCTAGCTGGTCGCGGAAATTCTCGTTTTCAGTGTAGCGTTCATCATGTAATTGGCGGGCATCCAGCAGGCACAGCGTGGCGCTAAGACTAATCCAGGGCTGATAAATATCGGCGGTTAACAGAGACAAAATTTGCTTTGGATGACCCAAACCGGTGGGTTCGATTAATAACCGATCCGGTTTGGCCTGCTGTAGCAGCATATTCAATCCCACTTGCATAGGTAAACCATTCACGCAGCACATACAGCCGCCGGGGATTTCTTTTAGTATCGCGCCACTATCGGATAATAACGCGCCATCGATGCCAATTTCTCCAAACTCATTAACTAGCACCGCCCATTTTTCATGTTCGGGTTTTTGCGCCAATAACTGGCGAATCAGGGTGGTTTTACCGCTGCCAAGAAAACCGGTAATCAGATTGGTTTTTGTCACCACATGCTCCCAGTAAAAAAACGTTGCGTTAAGCATACCGAAAAATAAAGGCAGCGGAACTGTCACATCATGCGCTTAAAAATATAATTTATTAAGTAGCTTAATAATCAATCAGTTATTAAGACAACTCTTAATGCAGAGCCTGAATAGGCTAACGACTGACGTTGATAATTTAACTATTTTAATGGGTTATGCGCCGATTAAGGTAGTAAATAATGCCTTATCAACACCATTGTTTTGAGCGAAATCCTCTACTCTTTAATTGAGTCTTAGCGGATTTTGAGGTGAACATGGGTCAATATCGAGTACTCAGCGTCGCACTGGTTTTATTTTCATGGACCGCATTGGCTTATGGCACAGCCACCAGCGGTATCGTTCGCTTTACTGGCTCCATTGTAGATGCACCCTGCCAGATTGATTTATCTGCACAAACTCTGGCAACCCGATGTTATAGCAACGGAAAAAACCTTTCTCAACGTCAAGTTATCACGACGGGCATGAACACAACTTCCAACTTACCGGGGAATCTGGGCACTTCAGAAGTTCAATGGCTGAATAAAGAACGCAATCTGGCTATTGTCACCATTAATTATCGCTGAAAGAATAGCTATTGCTAAAAGAACAGTCGTAGCTAAAAGAATAATTATCTCTGA
Organism: Yersinia sp. IP36721; assembly: GCF_003634395.1. Lineage (NCBI taxonomy): Bacteria > Pseudomonadati > Pseudomonadota > Gammaproteobacteria > Enterobacterales > Yersiniaceae > Yersinia > Yersinia sp. IP36721. Next base: position 80,081 of record NZ_QCZL01000008.1, on the reverse strand, counting down.
CAAACCAACGCTTATCCATTCAACGCTAGCAGCCCGATTTAATTAAATCGGGCGAATCTGTAGCATAATTCTTTGCCTTTCTGTGAGCCTCTGCGCAGCTCTGCCGATTTTTCTGTCGGACCAGATGTTATACTTCCAGTCACATATAGGGATATTATCGGTTAAACCCACCTTTTTGGTCAGGCCAATTCAGCTTGGTACTGTTAAACAGGCTAGATTCAGGTAATAAAATAATGCGTTTATACCAAGAAGTCGGCGGGAAACTGCGCGATGCACTGAATGCGGGTGAATATATCGCAGGCGATCGCCTACCGCCAGAGCGAGATATTGCAGAAACATTTCAGGTCAGCCGCAGTGTGGTGCGGGAAGCGCTCATTATGCTTGAGCTGGAACAACGGGTGGAAGTCCGGAAAGGCTCGGGCGTGTATGTGCTTAGCAAACCAGAAAAAAATGCTGATGATGAGCAGCTCGAAATTATTGATAGCGGGTATGGACCGTTTGAATTGCTACAGGCCAGGCAACTGCTGGAAAGTGAAGTTGCCGCTTTTGCTGCATTGCAGGCCACCAAGGCCGATATTCTCAAAATGCGGCAGGCGATAGAGCAGGAAAGGCTGTCGCTAGAAGCCGGACAAATAGATGAAAGTGCCGATGAGCTTTTTCATAATCTTCTGGCGCAATCGACACAAAATAGCGTATTGGCCAGTATGGTGCGGGAAGCTTGGCAGGCGAGGGATACCAGCGTGATGTGGCAGGGCGTTCACCTGCACGTTGCCGATTTCAGCTACCGTTGGCAATGGCTGGAGGATCATCAAAAGATCTTGCAAGCGGTGTTACGGCGGGACAGCAAGGCGGCCAAACAGGCTATGTGGCAGCATTTGGAAAACGTGAAGAATATTTTGTTAGAAATTTCCGATTCCGATCATCCTGATTTTGACGGTTTTTTGTTTGAATCGGTGCCAACATTATCAGATAACGGATAAATAACGGGCAGGGATAAGTTGGGGATAGATGGTGTGAATAAAATTAATAGCGCGGCTAAACAATAGCGGCTAAACAATAAATGGGAATGCTTTGCGACAATGCCACTGATCGCCTTAGACGGCCAGTGGCATTGGATTGATCAGGCTTTCTCTAACAGGACGCGCACCGTTTCTTTGGCGCCATTTTGTTGTAACTGAACATAAGCCTGAGTGACGGCAGCGACAAATTCAGCCCGCTGCGGCAGCTCTTCGCCGAAGATGCTTTTTAGTGCCAGCAAAGCCTGCACTCGTTCTGCGCCGTCTCTGGTTTCCGCGACGCAGGCTTTAAAACTTTCCAGCATTGGATCGCGAATATCAATTTCCTGACCTGCATCGTCAATACCGCCGACATAACGCATCCAGCCTGCAATGCCCAGCGCCAGACAGGCGTAAGGTCCGCCGTTTTTCAGATGCCAACGCACGGAATCCAGCATTCGCTGCGGCAGTTTTTGGCTGCCGTCCATCGCGATTTGCCAGGTGCGGTGTTTCAGCGAAGGATTGCGGTAACGTTCGATAAGGCTATCTGCATATGCACCTAGATCGGTATTTTCGACGCTAAGCGTTGGTGCCTGTTCTGCCATCATCAACTGACGAGCGGCACGCACATAGTTGGCATCGGTCATACAATCGCTAATATGTTGATAACCCGCCAGATAACCTAAGTAAGCCAAGAAAGAATGGCTGCCGTTCAGCATGCGCAATTTCATTTCTTCAAAGGGCAGTACATCAGCCACTAACTGAGCGCCGACGGCCTGCCAGTTTGGGTGTCCGGCAACAAATTTATCTTCGATAACCCATTGAATAAATGGCTCGCAGGCTATGCCGCAGGGATCGGCTACGCCCAGTTCGGCGGCGATTTCATGCAGCGTTTCATTGGTTGCGGCCGGTACGATGCGATCCACCATGGTATTGGGGAAAGTGACGTTCTGGCGGATCCATTCGGCCAGTTCCGGATCGCGAACGGCGGCGAGGCTCAGTACCGTACTGCGAGCCACATCGCCATTTTCTGGAATGTTATCGCAAGAAAGTACGGTGAAAGGCGGCAAACCGCGTAAACGACGCAGGCGCAGCGCTTCAACCAGCACGCCGGGTGCAGAGGTTGGCGCTTCCGGTACGGCCAGATCGGCCTGAACCATCGGATGATTGAGATCTAACTGACCGCTGCCGGGTTCAATGCAGTAGCCTTTTTCAGTGATAGTCAGGGAGACAATGGCGACCTGGGGTTCAGCCAATTTATCCAACACCGCCATGATACCGTCTAAACGGGCATGCAGAGATTCGCGTACTGCGCCAACCACTATGGCCTGATTGCCTTCGGCACCTTTTTCCAGCACGGAATACAGATGGTCTTGCTTACGTAAGTCCTGAATCAGGGTATCCCCGCCGAACAGACTGACTTCACAAATCCCCCAGTCACCGCCCAGCTGATTCAGCACCCGATCGGTCAATAACGCCTGATGAGCGCGATGGAAGGCACCGAAACCCAGGTGAACGATACGGCTTTTCAACTGGCTACGATCGTAAGTCGGAAGGCGGACGGCGCCGGGAAGCGGGCTATTGGCAAGGGTCTTCATACATAAGCTCCAGAATGGTTTACCTTCCCAAATGTTCGCCTGAGCGTCTGGGAACCGGTATCAAATATAGGCAAGCTGGAAAGGTGTTGGACCAGTTTGGTAAGTCTGCTTCTCTGGGCTAACCCTCTCTATCAGGGAGAGGTTTTTCCGCTGCTTGTCATGATTAGCGGCTTGCAGTGTAAAGCGATATGATAGAAATTAAAATTGGTTAGTCCAAAATTGGTCATATTCGTGAGGTGGATCAACCAATATACTTTTGCTTTTTGACACTTCTTCACTAAAGAGTAAGGTTAAAGTTGAGTGATATCTATTGATAATCGGTATAACAACATTTCGGTAAAAGGTTAGATACGTGAAATTATGACCGCTTGGATACCGGATTGAGCTTTAGATGATGAATAACCGTGAAAAAGAAGACAGTTTGACTCCCGCATCGCAGTTATTGCCGATGGTGCAGTAACACGGGGTAATTCAATGATGACAATGACGCAGGTGAGAAGGTAAAGCAGATGGAACAAACATGGCGTTGGTATGGCCCGAATGACCCAGTTTCGCTGGATGACATCCGTCAGGCTGGGGCAACAGGCGTAGTAACTGCACTGCACCATATTCCAAACGGCGAAGTGTGGCCGGTGGAAGAAATTAAACAACGTCAGGCAGAACTGGCGGCGAAAAGTCTGGTGTGGTCGGTAGTAGAAAGTGTGCCGGTACATGAAGAGATCAAAACTCATTCAGGTGAAGTCGATAGGCACATTGCCAACTACCAGCAGACGCTGCGGAATCTGGCTGCCTGCGGTATCGATACCGTGTGTTACAACTTCATGCCGGTGCTGGACTGGACTCGTACCGATCTGGAATACACGCTGCCAGACGGTTCTAAAGCGCTGCGTTTTGACCAGATTGCCTTTGTAACCTTCGAACTACACATTCTGAAACGTCCGGGCGCGGCTAAAGACTATACGGCGGAAGAACAGGCGCAGGCAGCGGATTATTTCGATTCGATGACCGAGGCGGAAATTGCCCGGCTGACCGGCAATATTATTGCGGGTCTACCGGGAGCCGAAGAAGGCTATACTCTGGACCAGTTCCGCGCTCGTCTGGCTGAATACGACGGCATCGACAAAGCCAAATTGCGTGAGAATATGGCCTATTTCCTGCGTGCAATTGTGCCGGTGGCGGAGCAGGTAGGTTTACGTATGGCGGTGCATCCGGACGATCCTCCGCGTCCGATTCTTGGCCTGCCGCGCATTGTTTCCACCATTGAAGATATGCAGTGGCTGAAAGAGACCGTAGACAGTATTCACAACGGTTTTACCATGTGCACCGGTTCCTACGGCGTGCGGGCGGATAACGATCTGGTCAAGATGATCGAAACCTTTGGCGATCGCATTCATTTCACGCATTTGCGTTCAACCTGTCGTGAAGGTAATCCGAAAACCTTCCACGAAGGCGGACATTTGCAGGGCGACGTAGATATGTATGAAGTCGTGAAGGCGATTCTGACGGAAGAACAGCGCCGTCAGCGAGCAGGGGATCGGCGTCCTATTCCGATGCGTCCGGATCACGGCCACCAAATGCTGGATGATTTGCACAAGAAAACCAATCCGGGCTACTCGGCAATTGGGCGTTTGAAAGGTTTGGCTGAAGTGCGCGGCTTAGAGTTAGCGCTGAAGCGAGCGTTTTTCCCTGAATTGCGTTAATTCAGTGAAATGATGGTTAGTGGAATAATGATGGTTAAGGGCCGGTTTTACCGGCTCTTAACGTTGAATCAGCAAAGATTAATCTGCGCGCCCCATATAACGGCGTTCTGCGATATGAATGCGGATTTTCTCACCCGGGCTGATGTACTCGGGCACCTGAATTGACAGGCCGGTACTCATGATTGCCGGTTTGTTACGAGCACTGGCTGAAGCGCCCTTGATGCTCGGCGCGGTTTCCACAATTTCCATATCGACCGTCTGCGGCAATTCGAGCGCCAGCAACTGGCCTTCCATCGTCAATACTTGCATTCCCGGCATACCACCTTCAGGAATAAACAGCAGTTCTTCTTCGATCTGCTCTTTTTTGAAGTTGTACGGCGTATAGTCTTCTTCATCCATAAAGACATATTCGTCGCCGTCAATATAAGAGAAGTTGACCGCGCGGCGGGTTAGAGTGATGGTGTCGAGAATATCATCGCCCTTAAAACGCTCTTCCACTTTCAAACCGGTACGCACGTCTGAAAAACGCATTTTGTATAAAGTACTCGCACCACGGGCGCTTGGGCTTTGTACATCAATATCTTTCACCAACAGCAATTTGCCGTTGTAGTTGACTGCCATACCGCGCTTAATTTCGTTAGCTCTTGCCATAAAAATAACCTGCCAATCAGGATTGAAGATAAGTTGCGACAAATTACCCGTGCTGCGGGCTACAGGCAAGCAGATAGCGTAAAAAGAATGAGGAAAAAGCGCGAAAACCTGGCTTGGAACAAGCAATGATTCGATGGCGGATTATTGCGGGAAAAAGAATGTGCCGCCGGAGAGGAATTGGCCCGGCGGCGCAGAAGATTGGAACCTATTGATAGACCGGCAGTAAGCCCATTAATGCACAGATATGAGCCACGGCGTTAATCAGGCCAAAGGCGATGATAAAGCCGATCATCAGGCTGCCGCCCGGTGCTCGGTAAGTGGCCTGCGGGAAGCGGCGGCGAGTTGCGCGCGCCATCAGTGCCGGAACAATAACGGCCCAAATAGTGGCGGCCAGACCGGCAAAACCAATGGCGTACAGGAAACCATTCGGAAACAGTAAGGCACCGATGGTGGGTGGCACAAAGGTCACTAACGCTGATTTTGCCCGGCCAATGCCGTCATCGGCGAATTTAAAGAAATCGGCGATATAGTCGAACAGTCCCAGTGATACCCCGAGGAAGGAACTGGCCAGCGCCATATAGGAGAAGGCATTCAGCAATTGACCGGTCAATGGGCCTGCGGAAACCGTATCCATCTGTTTTAACAGGCTGCCAATGTTGCCGCCGTCGGCAATCACCAGTTTGAAAGCATCGCGCGCGATGTTGCCCTGAATCACATACTGCCACAGGATATAAATCGCCAGAGCTATCAGCGTGCCGAATAACAGACTGCGCACCACGGATTTACTGTCTTTGCGATAATACTTCACCAAACCGGGCACGTTGCCGTGATAGCCAAATGAGGTCAGCAGATAAGGCAGAGCCGCGAGCGCGTAGGGCAGATAGCTGGCGTCGCTTTGGCTATGGTTAAACAGTACGTCGGCTTTTACATGGGTATACATATCACCAACGGACATAACGAATGTGATTACCATCCCGCCAATCAATATGGTACTCAAACGGTCTACCGCGCGAGTAGATAACCAAACGATAAAGGCCACCAGCACCGCGAAGACTAAGCCTGACGTGGTTTGCCCCACGCCGATAATGCCGTCCAGAGTGTGGGCGATAATGGAGCCACCCGCCGAGATATAGGCGTAAGTCAGGATATACAGCACAAAGGTAATGGACAGGCCGTTGATTGAGCTCCACATGCGCCCCAGCAAGTCCTGCACCACCGTATGGAAACTGGCGCCAGTCGGGTAGTTGAGGTTAGCTTCCAGGATCATCAGGCCGGAAATCAGCATACATGCCCAAGTGTAGATCAGCAGCGCGACAGAACCGCTAAACCAAACGCCGGCGGTCACGATAGGAATAGAGAACATTCCTGCGCCGACGGCGGTACCTGCTACGATCATCGCGCCGCCGAGAACCGACGGACGGGATAGGGACTGAGTAGAGTCCATTGACATGCATTGCTCCTGAAAGACCCGCTGAGGGTAAGGTTCTTTTGTACTAGCTCAATGGTACAGTGGTGGCGGGGCGCTGTAAATAGCTGAATATACTTAGACTGAATAATTAGCCGGTTAATACTTCGGCCATCAGCGTCATTAATATCGCTATATGATGCTTATAGTTTAGACTTTGGTTAAATAATCGACAGGTCGATTGAGTGATTCATCTCAGTTATTGAGGCGGAATCATCCGGGGGAAGGATAGTGCTGGTAGTTATTGACGGCGATTGCTATTGTCCGCCATCTACTCTGCCAGCCCACCGGAGAATCACTGATGGACTGTCGCTCAGATTGCGGTGCTTGTTGTATTGCCCCCTCGATTTCCAGCCCCATTCCGGGTATGCCTTTCGGCAAATCTGCCAATACCCGTTGTATTCATTTAGCCATTGATATGCGTTGCGCCATTTTCCACTCTCCGCAGCGGCCTAAAGTGTGTGCCAGCCTGCAGGCTCGACGGGATATGTGTTTTACCCACCGCGATGAGGCTTTGGTGTATCTGATTCAGTTGGAAGCCGCCACCGCGCCATAATGGGCAATAGCGCCTGGTTTTGGGCATAAAAAAGGCGATATTGAATATCGCCTTTCATGTTTTATCTGCGGAGCCAGAGGTACATCCTCTGGCTTCATGTTGTCACCATTAAGCGCCTTCTGGCACCGCATGTGCGGTATTTTTTAGCACCTGACCGGTATATTTCTCAATTTCCAACTGCGCCATCTGGCCACAGTTACCCTGAGCCAGACTGGATGAGCCGATATCGAAAGTCAGGCAGTTGATATTGCCGTTTTTACAGATAGAGCCCGGTTCCGCCGGTTCTGCCGGATCGAACCACGCTCCCTCACTGACGCGAATCACGCCCGGACGAACGTCTTCGGTCACCACTGCGCCCACCAGGATCTGACCGCGATCGTTAAAGGCACGAACCAGATCGCCGTTGGTAATACCGCGTGCGCTAGCATCCTGCGGGTTGATCAGAATAGCTTCACGATCGGCTACCGCATATTTTTTCCGCAGCGGGGTGTTATCCAACTGGGAGTGCAACCGGTTGATCGGATGAGCGGTATTGAGCGACAACGGGTATTTTTTCGCTTCCGGCCCGCGATACCACTCGTATGGCGGCATCCAGGTAGGAATTCCCCGACAATCGGCATAACCCATTTTGGCAATGGTATCTGAATAAATCTCGATCTTGCCGGATGGCGTCCCCAGCGGGTTTAACAGTGGATTTTCCCGATAATCGGCAAAACGAATCCATTGTTTATTGGCCTCTGGAATCGGGAAGCGAACGTAGTTATTCGACTGCCAGAACATATCAAACGGCGGCAGAGCGACTCGCGCCGTTCTGGCCTGAGATTTCATATCGTCGTACATGGATTTGAGCCACTGGGTTTCGTCTTTGCCGTCGGTAAAGGCATCGAGAACGCCCAGTCTGGCGGCCATGGCAGCGAAGATATCAAAATCGTTACGAGATTCATGCTGCGGCGGTACGCATTGATGCATCGGGAAAACATACAGTTGCGAGTAATCGCCGCCCATTTCCAGATCGTTACGTTCGTAGCTGGTGGTGGCAGGTAGCACGATGTCGGCGTACTTGGCGGTTGCGGTCCAGTAAGGTTCGTTCACCACGATGGTTTCCGGATGCTGCCAGGCTTTGATCAGCTTATTGGTATCCTGATGCTGGTGGAAGGTGTTACCGCCAGCCACGTAGACCATTTTCACATCGGGATAAGTTACCTTGGTGCCATTAAAATCAATGGTTTTACCTGGATTAGCCAGACATTCCGCAATACGCGCCACCGGAATTGGAGCCGGTGAGTTCTTCGGCGCATTACCGGCGGAAATCCCCGGTAAAATGCCGCCTTTGGCCGTTGGGCTACCGCCGGAAGAGTAGTGATAGCTGAAACCGAACCCGCCGCCCGGCAGGCCGATTTGGCCGAGCATTGCCGCCACGGTCACCAGCAACCAGTGCTGTTGTTCTCCGTGATGCTGACGCTGAATGCCCCAGCCGCCCATGATCATGGTGCGCTGTTTGGCCATATCCCGCGCTAGCTGACGCAGAACTTCAGCATCTACGCCACTGATATCAGCGGCCCATTCGGCATTTTTCGGTTGACCGTCATTTTCACCTAACAGGTAGGACTGGAATTTATCAAAGCCGACGGTGTAGGTCTTAACGAAGTCCGGGTCATACAATTTTTCAGTCAATAAGGTATGGGCGATACCGATCAGCATCGCGCTATCGGTATAAGGGCGCGGAGCGATCCATTGAGCGTTAGTGAATTTGGCGCTGTCGTTATACACCGGATCGATGCTGATAACTTTGGTGCCTTTTTTCTTCAGCGCTTCAAAACCGGTCTGGCCCACGTGATCCGGAATGTTCCAGCTATTTTTTAGCGTGATCATCGGGTTACAACCCCACAGGATCACTAGCTCGCTGTTTTCTACCACGTTTGGCCAGGCGGTTTGCTGCTCGTAAACCTCCATAGAGCCGACGACGTGGGACATAATCACTTGCGCGGCACCGGTAGAATAGTCACCGGCATAGCCGAGGAAACCGCCGGTCAGGTTCATCAGGCGTTGTAACAGGGTGCGGCTGTTGTGCAGCATTCCCACGCTTTTCCAGCCGTAAGAACCGGCGTACAGTGCCTGCGGGCCGTGATCTTTCTGTACGCGGGTAATTTCGCCACACACCAGTTCAATCGCTTTATCCCAACTGACACGAACCCACTCATCGCGGCCACGTAGCTCAGTACGGCTACCCGGCCCGCCTTCCAGCCAGCTTTTACGCACCATAGGATATTTGATGCGGTTTTCCGCGTGCACCTGATAAGGTGCCATGGTGATCAGATCGTTAGGGTAGGGATCGTCTTTTACCGGCTGAACGGCGACCATACGGCCATTTTCGACAATAGCTTCAAACGCGCCCCAGTGAGCGCCGGTCAGAATGCCTTTCTGTGCCTGGCGCAATGCCAAAAATTGAGGCAACGCCTGGCTAATAGCCTCTGCCAGCGCAGATTTAGGCCACAGGCCGGCCACTAAAGGTAACGCCGCTAACGCGCTGGTGCCCATCAGGAAACGGCGGCGGCTCATTTGTAACGGTTTTTGTTCGTATTTGCTCATTTTCGCCTCTCGTTTACGACTTGGCCGGCATATCACTGGCATGTTTTTGTACGTATTGTGTCAGTACGCGTAGCTGTTCCTGAGTCAGGGAAGTACGCGGTGCCATGCCTTTAATCACGCCAATCCACTGGTTAGCATTGAAACGATCCAGTGCAGTCAAACCGTGGCAACCGGTGCAGTTGGAAGACATCATATCGGCGGCGTAGCGCCAGATTTTTTGTTGATCGTCAACCAGCTGTTTCTTCGGTAACCAGACTTGTAGCGCCACCTGATGCCAGATCAGACCGGTTTCAGCATCGGTTTGTGAGGACGTGGTTTTCAGCGCTTTCTGCGCTTCTTCGCCCAGTAATACGCTGAGGATGCGTTTACCTTGAGCAGCGTAGAAGACTTCCGCTACGCCATCTTGCTGCCAGCCTTCCACGTCGACTAGCACCTGATCGCCTTGCTGTTTCACGACCTTAACTTCGGTAGACGGCATCAGATTACCGGCGTTATGGCTATCACCCGCCTGCATAAAGAAAGGTTCGGTGGCAATGGTGTATAACGTGGTTGCGTCAGCCGGTGTTTGTGCTGCGGCGGTGGCTAGCTCGGCAGCCCCAGCTTGAGTCAGCTCGCTCATATCCGGCAGGATGTGGGCCACGCCTTTGTGGCAATCAATACAGGTTTCCCCGTTTTTGATGGCGACCGGATGCTGAACGCGGGCTTCAGCACTTTGCGCGGTGATGTCCATGGCGTCATAATTATGGCAGGAGCGGCAGGTGGCGGAGTCGTTCTCTTTGAGGGTTTTCCACACCGATTGCGCCATCGCCAGCTTATGGGCTTCGTACTTCTCTGGCGTGCTGATGGTCCCGACCATTTCGCCGTAGATATCTTTCACCGCCCGGATTTTAGTCCACAGGTAATCCAGTGGCTCATGGGGAACGTGGCAATCAGCACATTCGGCGCGGATGCCTTTCGGGTTCTGGAAGTGGACGCTGCCCTGATACTCGGCCAAAGGCTGCTGCATGGTATGGCAGGAAACGCAGAAGGTAGTATCACTGGTTTTATGGAAAACGGTGGCAGTACCAGCCAGAAGTGCAGCGCCAAGAATGATGCCGATCAGTAATAGCCATAGCCATCCCCACCGACGTCGTTTACCGAGTTCAGTCTGTTTTTTGCTCATATTACACCCATGTTATGTGTCTAATTGTTTTGGTAACGCTAGATTGGCGAACGTTGGGCAAGACAAAATCCGTTGCCCATAAAAATAGTGCGTCTATTGTAAATGGATTTTTTGCTGAAAACTAACCAGATAGAGGTATTTGCAAGATTAGATCAAATTTGCTGAGTATAAATACAGGAAACGCACAATTTTTTACCAAGCATAGACAATAAATACTTGAAATGCTTGGTTATATAACTTTTTATATAGCGCTATTTTTTAGTTGGAAGAGGTATAAAAACGGCGAGTTAACCAGAGATGAATGGCATTTTTACTTGCCTCAAAGTGTGGTTCGGGCAGTTCATTGGGGGGGCACCAAATCCATTGGCTACATTTCTCCGGCTCTTTATTTTCCACCTCGCCGCCGGGATACTCGGCCAGTAAACATACCGAAACCGTATGTTTGCCTTCGGCCTGCCAGGTGGCGATATTATTGGTCAGAGCAATAACCTGTGGCTGCTGAATCAGCAGACCGGTTTCTTCAGCCACTTCCCGCTGCGCGCACTGTTCAAAGGATTCACCAGCCTCTACATGCCCGCCGGGAATCGACCAGTAGGGTGCATGCTTACCGCAGCGTTTTCCCAGTAATACCGAACCTTGAGGGTTCACTATGATGACGCCAACACCCACAACCACAGCCATATTTTTTCTCCATCAGCAAATCGTCAGCAAAGTATGCCATTTCTGCCTTAAACCCTACCAGTGAAAGCGTCTCCAGAGGTAAAATGTGCGTGACATCAAAAATCTGCTATGACAATTCGAAGAAAACTTGCATAAACCCAAATGTAGAAACACACTATTGAAACGTTTCAGCGTTATCTGCTTCACTGGGTGATAAAGGGTAACGCTCCTTTTTCTCATAAAAGCTGAAACGATTCAATTTCAGTAAGAGAGGAGACTTATGTTCCAGTTGTCACTGAAGGATATCCATTTGGCTGCCAACGCGGCCGATAAAAACGAAGCCATCAAGCAGGTAGCCGCAGCGCTGACCGACGCCGGTTGTGTCGATGCCGCCTATGTTGATGGGATGCTACAGCGCGAGCTGCAAACTTCTACTTACTTGGGTAACGGTATCGCCATTCCTCACGGCACCACCGATACCCGCGATCTGGTGCGCAACACAGGCGTGCAGGTATTTCAGTTTCCGCAGGGTATCGCTTGGGGCGAAGATCAAACCGCTTATATCGTCATAGGTATCGCGGCGCGTTCCGATGAGCATCTGGCGCTGCTACGCCAGCTGACTCACGTACTGAGTGACGATACGGTAGCGGCTCAGTTGGCAAAAACGACCTCACCAGAGGAATTGCGCAGCCTGTTGATGGGTGAGAAAAAAGCGGCTGAATTCCATTTCGATACTTCATTAATCGCCTTGGACATAGCGGCAGATAACCTGATTACCCTTCAGGCGCTGAACGCCGGTCGTTTACAGCAAATTGGTGCGGTTGATGCCAGCTTCGTTAGCGATGTGATTACTCGTTCGCCGCTGAATCTGGGGCAGGGGATCTGGCTGAGCGACAGCAGCGAAGGCAATCTGGTCAGTGCGGCAACCCTCAGCCGTCCGGCGGTGCCTTTTGAGCATAACGGTGAAAAAGTGGCGCTGTTGCTGACGCTGTCCGTAGCCGACCAACAGCCGCTGAACATGCTGAATTATTTAAGTGATTTACTGTTGGCGAAAAAAGCTGACGCCTTGCTGAACGCCGATGCCGCCACCGTGCTGGCATTGCTGACCAGCGAATATGTAGAACAGAGTCAGATGTTAAGCGCGGAGTTTGTCATCCGCAACGAACATGGGCTGCATGCGCGCCCAGGGACAATGTTAGTGAATACAATCAAACAGTTTACCAGTGAAATTACCGTTACCAATCTGGACGGCACAGGTAAACCGGCAAATGGACGTAGTCTGATGAAAGTTGTGGCATTGGGTGTGAAAAAAGGGAATCGTCTGCGCTTTACCGCCAGCGGTGAAGATGCGCAGGCTGCGCTGGATGCCATTGGCACCGCGATCTCAGCCGGTCTTGGGGAGGGCGCAGCATGAGCAGAAGAGTCGCGACTATCACCCTAAATCCAGCCTACGACCTGGTCGGTTTTTGCCCAGAAATTGAACGTGGCGAAGTGAATCTGGTAAAAACTGCCGGTCTGCACGCCGCCGGTAAAGGCATTAACGTTGCCAAGGTACTGAAAGATTTAGGTATCGACGTTACCGTGGGCGGTTTCCTCGGTAAAGACAATCAGGATGGATTCCAGCATTTATTCAGCAATTTAGGTATCGCTAACCGTTTTCAGGTAGTGCCGGGGCGTACCCGTATTAATGTAAAACTGACCGAAAAAGACGGCGAAGTGACAGATTTCAACTTCTCCGGTTTCGACGTTAGCAAGCAGGATTGGGATCGTTTTGTGGTGGATTCCCTGAGCTGGCTGGGTCAGTTCGATATGGTTGCCGTAAGCGGTAGCCTGCCAGCAGGCGTTAATCCCGATGATTTTACCGATTGGATGTCGCGCCTGCGCAGCCAGTGTCCGTGCATTATTTTTGATAGCAGCCGCGAAGCGCTGGTTGCCGGTTTGAAAGCGTCGCCGTGGTTGGTGAAACCTAACCGCCGCGAGTTGGAAATCTGGGCCGGTCGTCCGTTGCCCGCTTTATCTGACGTCGTCGAGGCCGCACATGCCTTGCGCGATCAGGGAATTGCTCACGTGGTGATTTCTCTGGGTGCGGAAGGGGCGCTGTGGGTGAATGCTTCCGGAGCCTGGTTGGCCAAGCCGCCTGCCTGTGAAGTGGTTAGCACCGTGGGTGCCGGTGACTCTATGGTGGGCGGTTTGATCTATGGCCTGCTGATGCGCGAATCCAGTGAACATACGCTGCGATTGGCAACGGCAGTTGCTGCTTTGGCCGTCAGCCAGAGCAACGTTGGCGTTACCGATCGTCCGCAGTTGGCCGCAATGATGGCTCGTGTGGATCTGAAACCTTTTAATTGATATTCGGAGGCGAAATGAAAACGCTACTGATACTAGACAGCGCGCATGGACAGGCCAGCGGCCATCTGGCGACGTTAATGCTGGGCGCCGCGGCCAGCAAAGCCGGTCTTACATGGGTTGATAAAGCGGAAGACGCGGAGCTGGTGATTGTTACCGGTTCGGCAATACCGGCCGACGGCGCATTAAACGGCAAAAAAGTGTATCTCGGCGACCTGGCTAAAGCGGTTCGCGATCCGGATGCTTTTCTGGCAGATGCCATTGCAAAAGCGCAACCTTATCAGGCTAGCGTTGAAGCTCCTGCGGCAGCATCAGCCAAAGGGCCAAAACGTATTGTGGCGGTTACTGCCTGTCCAACCGGCGTGGCGCACACCTTTATGGCTGCTGAAGCTATTGAAAGTGAAGCTAAAAAACGCGGCTGGTGGGTGAAGGTCGAAACCCGTGGCTCCGTAGGCGCTGGCAATGCGATTACGCCGGAGGAAGTGGCGGCGGCTGATTTAGTGATTGTGGCAGCCGATATTGAAGTGGATCTGGATAAATTTGCCGGTAAACCGATGTATCGCACTTCTACCGGTCTGGCGTTGAAGAAAACCGTGCAGGAATTGGATAAAGCTTTGGTTGAGGCTGAAGTGTATCAGCCGAAATCTGCCGGTAGCGCCAATACCGGCGTGAAAAAATCTGAGGGCGGTGGTGCTTATCGCCACCTGTTGACCGGTGTTTCTTACATGCTGCCGATGGTGGTTGCCGGTGGTTTGTGTATCGCGCTGTCCTTCGTATTCGGTATTAAAGCCTTTGAAGAAAAAGGGACGTTGGCTGCGGCCCTGATGCAAATCGGTGGTGGCTCTGCCTTTGCCCTGATGGTGCCGGTATTGGCCGGTTTTATTGCCTTCTCCATCGCTGACCGCCCAGGTTTAACGCCGGGTCTGATAGGCGGGATGCTGGCCGTCAGCACTGGCGCCGGTTTCCTCGGTGGGATTATCGCCGGTTTCCTCGCCGGTTATGTGGCTAAAGCCATCAGTACCAAACTGCGTTTACCGCAAAGTATGGAGGCGCTTAAGCCGATACTGATTATCCCACTGGTGGCCAGCCTGATAGTTGGTTTAGTGATGATTTATGTGGTCGGTACGCCGGTGGCAAAAATCATGAGTGGCCTGACTGCCTGGCTGCAATCCATGGGGACGGCCAATGCGGTGCTGCTGGGAGCCATTCTGGGTGCCATGATGTGTACCGATATGGGGGGGCCGGTGAACAAAGCCGCTTACGCCTTTGGTGTAGCACTGCTGAGCTCGTCAGTTTATGCACCAATGGCTGCCATCATGGCAGCGGGAATGGTGCCACCACTGGCAATGGGTCTGGCAACTCTGCTGGCACGTCATAAGTTCGACAAAGGCCAGCAGGAAGGGGGCAAAGCGGCGCTGGTACTGGGTCTGTGCTTTATCTCTGAAGGTGCGATTCCCTTCGCCGCTCGCGACCCAATGCGTGTGTTGCCGTGCTGTATCGCTGGTGGCGCGCTGACCGGTGCACTTTCTATGGCATTCGGCGCACAACTGATGGCACCTCACGGTGGTCTGTTCGTGCTGCTGATCCCTGGGGCGATTCATCCGGTACTGCTGTATCTGGTGGCGATCATCGCCGGTACTGTTTTGGCCGGTGGCTTGTACGCGATGCTGAAACGCCCTGATGCTGCATTGGTGAAAGTGGCTTAATGCATTATTAGCAACACTTAAATAGCATTAAAATAAATTATCGATACCAGTCAGTTAACCCTGACTGGTATTTTTTTATTGGAAATATAGAGTTTTATATTTCAGACGGTTAATTTGTTACTGGCCCATTTATTAACTCGCCGTATGTATTGTTAGTCGAATAATAAATCTGACTTTGTTCAGTGTTTTTGACGTTTGATCAGAAGAATCGCAGCCCAATTCGTTATACCTCATCACTTATTTCGTCACCTTACTACGTTTTGTTTAATAAGGAGGGCGGGATGAATGGCTCTATTGTGTTAAACAAGCGTTAGAATTTGCTGACCATTAATGATGAATAATACGTCTTATCAATAAATAAGGTGTTATTACCGGAACACCTGTATCACCGCGCCGATGACGTGATTTCCCGCGATGATCTGCTCAGTACTTGCCGGCTGGATCGCGTGGTTTCGCCGGTATTTTTTCCGGGTACCATCAAACATATTCGCGATGTATTGCGCAAAACTACCTAGGCTGAAGTCATTACCCAGGCTGAAGTAATAAAGACGCATAAAAGGGGAGAGAAAGTCTATTTGAGTGGATTATCGGATAGCGGGCAGCTGCAATGGGGTAAGAATGCCAGCCAGCAGTATTGGGGGAGCGGCTCTCAACGGCGAAAAAGGCGCTGCCGAGCTGTATCTACTCAGTGGAGCTTGCCACTACAGCAAAATGCCCGTCGGGGTTAAACCCGCAGGCATACTTTAGATAATGGTGATGACTAGATTTCTTCCTGTGATTTCAGCCAGGCGATTTCTTCCGGCCAGATATCCGGGTTAACGGTTTCCAGAATCAGCGGAATATTGTCAAAACGCGGATCGCGCATAATGTAGCTGAAGACGGTTTTCCCGATGTTACCTTCGCCCAGACTGTGGTGGCGGTCGACCCGACTGTTAAATTCGCTTTTGGCATCATTCAAATGCATTCCACGTAAATATTCGAAACCGACGATCTCACCCAGCGCGGCAAAAGTATTCTGACAGTCTTCTTCTGTACGCAAATCATAGCCAGCGGCAAAGGCGTGGCAGGTATCAATACATACGCCGACGCGGCTTTTATCTTCTACACCGTCGATAATGGCGGCCAGATGTTCAAATTTGAACCCGAGATTACTGCCCTGACCAGCGGTGTTCTCGATGACGGCAGCCACGCCCTGAGTTGCATCCAGCGCGATATTGATCGATTCGGCAATGCGCGCCAGACAGCGGTCTTCATCGATTTGCATTAAATGGCTACCGGGGTGAAAGTTCAGCAAGGTCAGCCCCAGTTGCTGACAGCGCGTCAGCTCGTCGATGAAGGCTTCGCGAGATTTCTCCAGCGCTTCCGTGACCGGGTGGCCAAGGTTAATCAGGTAACTGTCGTGAGGCAAAATATGGGCGGGACTGTAGTTAAATTTCTCACAGGCTCGTTTGAATTTTTCAATCACATCTTCAGGAAGCGGAGCTGCACGCCATTGGCGCTGATTTTTAGTAAACAGGGCAAATGCGGTAGCCCCGATTTCGTTCGCCCGAATGACGGCTTGATCTACGCCGCCCGCAGCGCTGACATGTGCACCGACAAATTTCATTCAATTCTCCTTTAATCACTCGCTCATTATGACATTGATAACGACTTGATTGAATGGCTGAAGGCAGATTGCGGATAAAGGAATAAAAAACCCTCTGCCGAAGACCGGCAGAGGGTAGGATGTGACTTCAATGGGGAAATCAGCCAAGCCAATGTTGAACCAACAGATTAATGCCACCGCCGCCGATAATCAGCCAGACAAACAGCATGAGCGCCAGTAATAAAGGCTTCATTCCAGCCTGACGAATCGAGCCGATATGCGTGGTCAACCCTAGCGCGGCCATGGCCATTGCCAGCAAAATAGTGTCCAGCGTAATCAAATGGCTAACGACGGTTTCTGGCAGTAAATGCAGCGAATTGAAACCGGCCATGGCGATGAAAATCACCGCAAACCACGGAATGGTAATGGCACTTTTTTGATTCTGCGAACCGGATTCTGGCTGGCGACTGCGGCTGAGATAGGCTGACAGCACGAGCAGGAAAGGAGCCAGCATCATAACGCGAATCATTTTGGTGATGACTGCGGCATTTTCCGCATCCGAGCCGATAGCATGGCCAGCCGCGACGACCTGAGCCACTTCATGAATAGTTGAACCGGCAAAAATCCCAAAGGTTTCCTGACCGATCGGTAGCCATTGGTAGTGCAGATTTAGCTGATAAAACCACGGATAAATGAAAATGCACAAAGTACCGAAGATCACCACGGTTGCGACCGCCACCGCCACTTTACTGGCATCGGCTTTTAGCACCGGTTCGGTTGCCATCACCGCCGCAGCGCCGCAAATACTGCTACCGGCACCAATCAGCATCACGGTTTGCTGATCCAGCCCGAAAACTTTACGACCCAGCCAGCAAGCCAGCAGGAAGGTGGAGCTTAACGTCATCAGATCGATAAGCATGCCGGTTGCACCTACGTCAGCGACTTGCTGGAAGGTCAGACGAAAGCCATACAAAATGATACCCAGACGTAAAAGTTGTTGTTTTGCCAACAGCACGCCCGGTGAACAAGAAGGTTGTAGCCAGGGATACAGGGTATTGCCCACTAAAATACCGAACAATATGGCTAACGTGAGCGCCCCTAATCCCAGATTGATAAACCACGGCATATCGCCCACGTGAATCGCGGCGGCGGTCAGTGCTCCGGTTAGTACCAATCCGGGAACAAAACGCATCAGTGCCGCGGGCTGCGGCCGTTGTAGAGTCTGAATCTGGTGAGTTGCCATCGTTATCTCCTACATCCTGTAAACACGCCGAGATAGTACAGGATGTCAGAAGATTAGATAAATTGATTATATGGTTATAACTTATTTGTATAAGTGGTAAGGCGCGCGTTTTTCAACCGGAAAATAGATAAGCCGAAGTGGCCTACCCCAGTTTGAGCGCTTTCGTTGATTAATTATCCTATTGATAGAGTGTCAACTGCGGCTCGGGCGTGAGTCCCCATGCCTTTGGTCGAATGTTTGTCGGTTCATACTTTTTCCGAATATATAATCAAAAAAATGGTTACGACCTACTATCGCCTTACTGTTTATGCGTGAAAATAAATTCGCTGGTATACTGAGCATTGTAATTAGAGGTTTAACGTTTGAATGAAAAATACTAAAAAATATGAAAAATCGCTGCTGGCAATTATGTTGTTCACGGCAGTGTTATATCTTTTGATGCCTCCTGCGCTTATCGCCTATTTTTTCGGACTCTATAATCTGAATCCTTTTTCAATTGGCAACCTGCCGCATTTCAATCCGTTTAACACCGAACGTGGGTTGCCGCTGCACCAAATCTACTGTTATCTGCTGCTAGCCTGGCTGTTGCTGAATGGTCTGATAATTTTGGTTATCAACTTAATTCATCTGGTTTTTTTTCGATCTGGTGATGATGAATAACCACTGCATTAGCATTTATCAGTATTTTATTCGGCAATACCCGGCGCTTTTCTATAAAGGTGTTACCCTTAATACGATAATTATCAGCGGTAATACGGCACTAACTCGTAGCCACGCATCTTTATAACATTGTAAATTATAGGGTTGTGTTAAAACGCGGCGTTCAAAGCCAGCGTATTGAAGGCAGGGCTGCCAATTTCAATTACAGAGACTGTTATGCATATCACCTTGCGTCAGCTTGAAGTATTTACTGAGGTATTGAAAAGTGGTTCTACGACCCAGGCTTCGGTGGTTTTGGCATTGTCACAATCTGCTGTTAGCGCTGCGTTAGCTGATTTAGAAGGTCAATTAGGCGTGCAATTGTTCGACCGGGTGGGGAAACGCCTGGTGATAAACGAGCATGGGCGCCTGCTCTATCCTAAGGCTGTAGCCTTATTAGAGCAGACCAGTGAGATAGAAGAACTCTTCCGACAGGATGTTGGGTCACTCCGCATCGCTGCCAGTAGCACCATTGGCAATTATATGCTGCCCGCTATGTTGGCGCGCTATCGTCATGATTTTCCTGCAACTCCGTTAGAACTGAATATTGGCAACAGCCTGGATGTCATTACCGCCGTGGCTGATTTCCGTAGCGATCTTGGACTGATCGAAGGGCCGTGCCATATGCCTGAATTGGTCACCCAAACCTGGCTCAGTGACGAGCTGGTGGTGTTTGCTTCTCCAGATAATCCATTGTGCCATAAGCCGATTACGTTGGATGAACTGGCTGACGCCGTATGGATTTTGCGTGAGCGAGGTTCGGGAACGCGTGAGGTGTTGGATCACTTGCTGCTGACCCATTTGCCACACTTCACTTTACTGATGGAATTGGGCAATTCGGAAGCGATAAAGCATGCGGTGCGCTATGGCATGGGCATTAGCTGTCTTTCCCGGCGAGTCATCGCCGAGCAGCTCGCGAACGGCAGTTTGGTGGAGATATCACTGCCGCTACCGCCGTTGGTACGGACGCTATATCTGGTTCATCATCGGCAAAAGCATCTGTCCAACGCGCTGCAACGTTTCCTGAGTTACTGTACTGAGACAGAGTAATCCCGATTTCGGGTTATGGATATTCCAGAGGTTCCCCCGTGATTGTGTTGATATTTTAGACAAAACCGCCTTTTTCATTAGGATTTCACTAATAATCTGATGGCGATCATGAAGGTATCTTATATCAGCGCATTCAGACTACCCACGCTGGCGGGATTTGTTACAATTCCGCCTCGTTTTTTTCAGGGCAGATTAGGTAAGAATGGCTCAGACAGATAATAAAATCCCCGTGCAGCATGGCGCGCAGAGATTACGCCGCGAGCTGAAATCGCGGCATTTAGCCATGATCGCTATCGGTGGCTCTATTGGTACCGGCCTGTTTGTCGCCTCGGGCGCTACGGTTTCGCAGGCAGGGCCAGGCGGAGCATTGCTCTCGTACGCACTGATCGGCTTGATGGTGTATTTCCTGATGACCAGCCTGGGCGAATTAGCTGCCTTTATGCCGGTTTCAGGCTCATTTTCCACCTACGGTTCCAAATATGTAGAAGAAGGTTTCGGCTTCGCGCTGGGCTGGAACTATTGGTATAACTGGGCGGTCACTATCGCCGTGGATCTAGTTGCGGCGCAGTTAGTCATGAACTATTGGTTCCCGGAAACTCCCGGATGGATCTGGAGCGCACTGTTCCTGGGGCTGATGTTCCTGCTGAATTACATTTCCGTTAAAGGTTTTGGCGAAGCGGAATATTGGTTCTCACTGATTAAAGTCACTACGGTTATCGTGTTCATCATCATCGGCGTACTGATGATTGTGGGCATCATGAAAGGTGGTGAAAGTGCGGGTTGGCACAACTGGACGATTGGCGATGCACCGTTTGCCGGTGGCTTCTCTGCGATGATTGGCGTGGCGATGATTGTCGGTTTCTCTTTCCAGGGCACCGAATTGATCGGTATTGCTGCCGGTGAATCGAAAGATCCGGGTAAAAATATCCCGAGAGCCATTCGCAAAGTGTTCTGGCGTATTCTGCTGTTCTATATTCTGGCAATTCTGATTATCAGCCTCATTATTCCTTATACCGATCCGAACCTGTTGCGCAACGATGTCAAAGACATCAGCGTCAGTCCGTTCACTCTGGTATTCCAGAACGCCGGCCTGCTATCCGCTGCGGCGGTGATGAATGCGGTCATTCTGACGGCGGTATTGTCTGCGGGTAACTCGGGTATGTACGCTTCGACCCGTATGCTGTTCACGTTGGCCTCGGAAGGTAAAGCGCCGCGTATCTTCGCCAAACTGTCCAAAGGCGGTGTGCCGCGTAACGCGCTGTATGCCACCACGGTGGTCGCTGGTTTGTGCTTCCTGAGCTCAATGTTCGGTAACCAAACGGTTTATCTGTGGTTACTGAATACTTCAGGTATGACCGGCTTTATCGCTTGGTTGGGGATTGCTATCAGTCATTACCGTTTCCGTCGCGGTTATATGAAGCAGGGCCGTGATCTTAACGATTTGCCATACCAGTCCGGGTTTTTCCCGCTGGGGCCAATTTTCGCCTTCGTGCTGTGCCTGATTATCACTCTGGGCCAGAACTATCAGGCGTTCCTGCAAGATCGCATCGACTGGTACGGCGTGACCGCAACCTATATCGGCATTCCACTGTTCCTGGTTATCTGGTTTGGCTACAAGCTGACTCGTGGAACCAAAGTAGTAAAATACGATGAAATGGAATTCCCGAAATGGAAAGATGAACATTAAGGTTTATTGTTTGCTTCGCTGAAAGCGTTCGGCAATATAAATTAATGTGATAGAAGGGCGATTATTTAATCGCCCTTTTTTAATGGGAATAATTCTCACCTTATTGTTTTTATGAAATCTTGGGCAAAAATTTTCGTGAAGATTGGTCGGATCTGTTTATTTAAGCTGACGGAAATGAAACGGGTAGGTTAATTTATTTTTATAAAATAGGTATTTACAAAAGATTACATTCAATAACCTTTAGCAATCTTATTGATAAGTATTATCGTTTGTTTTATTGTTAGCGCCATCTTATAAAGACGACCAAGGATATCTGCGTGAAATCTGTATCACGGAAAATGGCTAAAGGTGTAAGTATCAGTCTTTTGATGGGCAGCACATTAATGGCGGGTTTTAGCGCCTGGGCTGAAAATATTACTGATATGGCAGGGCGTTCGGTAGAAATTCCGGCCAAAGTCGATCGCATTTTATTAGGTGAAGGACGCTTATTCTACGCAGTCTCTCTGCTGGAAGGCAAAAAGCCCTTCGACCGAATTGTCGGCTGGCAGGGTGACTTCCGTAAACTGGATACCCAAACCTACGCCGTTTATAAAGCCAAATTCCCGCAGGTTGATAATATTCCGTTGATAGGCAATACCACTGCCGACAGTATCAGCCCGGAAAAAGTCCTGACGCTGAATCCCGATATCGCTATTTTTGGTTTATCTGGTCACGGACCGGGTAAAAACAGCGAATTGGTCAACCAGTTAGAGAAAGCCGGTGTGCCGGTGGTGTTCGTTGATTTCCGCACTTCTCCGCTGAAAAATACCCTGCCAAGTATGCGTGTATTGGGGAAAGTGTTGCACCGCGAACAGCAAGCCAATGATTACATCAAATTCTATGAAGATAATGTCCGTAAAGTGACTGACATTACCAACACCGTTCCCGCCGAGAAAAAACCAAGCGTGTTCATCGAGCTGCGTGCTGGCGCGATGGAAGAGTGCTGCGGCACTGCCGGTAAAGGTAACATGGGTGACTTTATCGATCAGGCCGGCGGTAATAACATCGCTAAAAACCTGCTGCCGGGAGCACTGGGTACGGTAAATCTGGAGAAAGTGCTTTCGGCTAATCCTGATATCTATATTGCTAGTGGTGGTAAAGCGCCGGACAATAACGCACCGGGCATATCTTTGGGGGCGCAAGTAACCCAAGAACAGGCTCAGGCAAGTCTGCAAAAGATTCTGGATCGTAAAGGCATCAATACCCTAAGTGCGGTAAAAGAGGGGCGAAGCTACGGTATCTGGCACAATTTCTACAACTCTCCTTATAACGTTTTAGCGATTCAGAGTTTTGCTAAATGGTTCTATCCGGAACAATTTGCCGACCTCGATCCAAATAAAACCATGGACAGCCTGTATTCTCAGTTCCTGGCTATTGAGCCAACCGGGACATATTGGGTTGATTCAAAGAAATAGTCTGTAACAGGTAACTGAAACAATGAGTGTAACTGCGGAACCCTTACCAAAAGTGAAAAGTCAGACTGATACCGGCGTCATGGGGCGCTATCAAAACATAGTGCGCCATCGATTGTTAATTTTGGCGGTATTGGCTTTGGCAATCCTCGGCTGCCTGCTGTTGGATTTCACCATGGGACCTTCCGGGTTATCACTCTCCTCCCTGTGGCAGACGCTGGTTGACCCTGCCAGCGCCGATGCGGGCACCCGAGTTATCGTGTGGGATATTCGTTTGCCTTATGCATTGATGGCGGTAGTGATCGGGCTTTCCCTCGGTTTGGCCGGTGCTGAAATGCAAACCATCCTGAATAACCCGCTGGCGAGTCCCTTTACTCTTGGGGTTTCCTCAGCGGCGGCTTTCGGCGCTGCGCTGGCGATAGTCTCCGGCATTGGCATTCCGGGGGTTCCGGATCAGTGGTTTATCTCGGTTAACGCCTTTATCTTTGCGTTGTTCGCGGCGTTGATGCTGGACGGCATTACGCGTTGGACGCGGGTGGCGACCTCCGGCGTGGTGTTATTTGGTATCGCGCTGGTATTCACCTTTAACGCATTGGTTTCCATGATGCAGTTCATCGCCAGCGAAGATACGCTGCAAGGGCTGGTATTCTGGACCATGGGCAGCCTGGCGCGAGCCTCTTGGACCAAACTGGGCATTATGCTCGGCATTTTTGCTCTGATGTTACCTCTTTCCATGATGAGTTCATGGAAGCTGACTGCGCTGCGTTTGGGCGAAGATCGCGCCATTAGCTTTGGTATTGATGTGCGTCGCCTGCGTTTAGGCACTTTGTTGCGCATCAGTATGTTATCGGCTCTGGCGGTGGCATTCGTCGGCCCGATAGGCTTTATCGGTCTGGTTGCACCGCACATTGCCCGTATGATTTTCGGTGAAGATCACCGCTTTTATCTGCCAGCCAGCGCCCTGATTGGCGCATTGGTATTGTCTATGGCTTCCGTCGCATCGAAAAACCTGATTCCGGGCGTTATTATTCCCGTCGGCATCGTTACATCGCTGGTGGGCGTGCCGTTCTTCCTGAGTATTATTTTGCGCCATCGGGGGAATGTATGAATTCAGGTTTACGTATTGAGCATTTTAATACCGGCTATCCAAAACGTCCGGTTATTCAGAATCTGAGCGTACCTTTGCTGCCGCGTGGCAAGATCACCGTGTTGCTGGGGCCAAACGGCAGCGGGAAGTCCACGTTATTGCGTTCTTTAGCCGGTTTGAACCGAGCGGAAGGGCAGCTATGGCTGGATGGTAAAGATTTGATGCAAATGCCTTTTGCGCAACGAGCCGAACAAGTGGTGTATTTGCCGCAGTCGTTACCGGCCGGCGTGCATTTGCACGTATTGGAATCGATTATTGTCGCGCAGCGGGCGTCCGGTGGCCGTAGTCATGCCAGCAGCGAAGCGGAAGTCATGGCGTTGCTGGAGCAACTGGGTATTTCCCATCTGGCTTTAAGTTATCTGGATCAACTTTCCGGCGGTCAGAAGCAGTTAGTGGGTTTGGCTCAGTCGTTGATCCGCCAGCCATCGCTGTTATTGCTGGATGAACCGCTGAGCGCCTTGGATCTTAACTACCAATTCCACGTTATGGACCTGGTGCGGCAGGAAACCCAAAAGCGCAACATTATTACCGTTGTGGTGGTGCACGATATCAATATCGCTTTGCGTCACGGTGACCACGTTTTGATGTTGCAAAACGGTAATCTGATTGCCGATGGCGTACCGGAAGACGTGATTACTCCAGCTAGTCTGGCGAAGGTGTATGGCGTTAAAGGGCGAATTGAACGCTGTTCCCAAGGCACACCTCAAGTATTAATTGATGGATTAGTCACCGAACCGACAATTTAATTATATATTCTCACCGCCTTATTAAATTATTTCACATAAATAAGGCGGTGATATTAAGCCGTGCCCCGAAGTTATTATAAAAATAAAATTCAAGTGGAAATTCCGGAAGCAGTATTTCTGTTTCAATGAGCAATGACTCTAAATATATAAAAATAATATTTATACATTTCAATACCTCATGGAGAATGGTAATGGCAGTCTTTAGCAAAACGAAAACAGCGGTATTGATTACTGCTGCGATATTATCTGCCCAATCGCAGGCAGATAATAAAAATACCGCATCGACAGATACTCTGGTTGTTACCGCAACCGGTTTCCAGCAGCGTATTCAGGATTCGGCCGCGTCTATCTCTGTAGTCACGCGTCAACAGATTGAGAATAAAGCCTATCGTGATGTGACCGATGCGTTGAAAGACGTTCCTGGCGTAGTTGTCACCGGCGGCGGCAGTAAAACTGATATCAGCATTCGTGGTATGGCGGCGAAATATACTCTGATTCTGGTGAACGGTAAACGGGTGGATACTCGCAGTACGCGCCCGAACAGCGATGGCTCCGGTATTGAGCAGGGCTGGTTACCACCGTTATCTGCCATTGAGCGCATTGAAGTGGTGCGCGGGCCGATGTCTTCCCTGTATGGCTCCGATGCCATGGGCGGGGTTATCAACATTATTACCCGTAAAGTTGGCAAAGAGTGGTCCGGTTCCCTGCGTGCGGATGCCACCTTGCAGGAAGATTCTAAATCCGGCGATATGTTCCAGACTAACGCCTATGCCTCCGGCCCGTTAATCGACGGTTTATTAGGATTAAAAGTCAGCGGTCTGCTTTCACATCGCAGCGAAGATAAAATCATTGACGGTTATAATGAACAGAGAATGCGTAATGGTGCTGCGACATTTAGTTTAACACCGGATGATAAAAACGAATTTGATTTTGAATTGGGTCATTATGTTCAAGATAGAAATGTGACGCCGGGTTATTCTGTCAAGAAAACAGATAAAAATAACGACGTTCAGTATGACCGAAATAACTATTCTATTACACATAATGGTTATTATGATTTCGGTAATTCAACCAGCTATGTTCAACGTGATGAAACGCGTAATCCATCGCGGAAAATGAAAAGCGTCGATAATGTCTTTAATACCCAAACGTCTTTCCTGCTAGATAATCACACATTAATTCTGGGCGGCCAATATCGCTTTGAAGAATTGTATGATGACAATAATCAGCTCAGCACGGCTAAAGATCTCAAGAAATTAAGCCGCTGGAGTTGGGCGCTGTTTGTCGAAGACGAATGGCAAATGACCAACGATTTCGCTCTGACCGGCGGTATTCGTATGGATCAGGATCAGAACTACGGGACTCACTGGACGCCGCGCTTGTATGGTGTATGGCATCTGGCTGAGGAATGGACGCTGAAAGGCGGCGTTTCTGCTGGTTATCGCTCACCTGATTTGCGTCAGGCAACGGATAATTGGGGACAATTAACGGGCGGTGGTAATGGTGCTCCGGCAATAATCATGGGGAACTCCAGCCTAAAACCGGAAAAAAGCGTGAGTGAAGAGATTGGCGTCCTTTGGGATAACCAGGATGATCTCAATGCCGGTATTACCGTCTTTAATACCCATTTCCGCGATAAAATAACGGAAAGTAGACAGTGTACTGATGTTGATGCAAGTGGCGAACCGAGTGGTGCGGCTTCTGGCCAGTGTAGGGTCAATGGTGAAAACTTCCAGTATATCAATGAGCGTCTTAACGTTGATGAAGCGACCATGCGCGGCGTTGAGGCGACATTCAATTGGGATATCAGCAAGGATTGGACTTTAGGTTCTAGCTATACATTTACTCAATCTAAGCAAAAAAGCGGCAAATTCTCTGGTCAACCGTTAAACCAAATGCCTAAACATATGGTAAACGCTACGCTGGACTGGAAAACGAGCGAAGACTTAGCGACCTGGATTCGGGCTAATTACCGTAGTAAAACCTCTGAATATCTGGATCGTACCAACCTGAAAGGCCGCACGCCGTCTTATACCTTTGTAGACCTAGGTGCTAACTATAAGCTCACTAAAGAACTCCGTTTAATGGGCGGTGTATACAACGTATTGGATAAGCGCGTTGATACCACGGTTAGCGACAAAGTGCTGGACGGTCGTCGTTATATGGTTGGTGTTAATTACGATTTCTGATTTTTTCTTAATTAAAGCGATTGATGAAGCCACTGAAAAGTGGCTTTTTTTATTCAATCTTGTCGTGGGGGAGCAGGTTGATGAATTTCTCGATTTTGCTTCCTTCGTGCTTTTTATGGTTTTCAAAATATGAACTTTGAACTTTGAACTTTGAACTTTGAACTTTGAACTTTGAACTTTGAACTTTGAAATCGGATCAGGTTTCAGTTGATATTTGCTTTGTGAATATTTCACTTCTACAGCCTCAACCAAGTCAAAGCGCGCAGGCGCGAGTCTTAACCATCCGCGCCTCCGCACAAAGCCGCTTGCTTTACAGGACACCTCGTTCATCACACCGGCTGACGGGCGCCTCCCTGCTAATGGCGTCTCGCTCCGCCGTCCACGGCGGGTTGCCCTATCCTCTGTTCTTCATTCAGCAGGCTGCGATGTGCTCTTATCTTAAAGGCCGAATTAAAAACACAGAAAACCGAACTATAAAGCTTTCAAAACATGATCCTGCCTGAATTATCGAAAACCCTCACCGCTTTTGTATATACGTCAACGCCAACGCTAGCGCCAAAACCAACCCTTTAATAATATCCATTGCATAGTAAGGCACTGAAAGCATCACCAAGCCATTTTGCAGCACGCCGAGAATCACCGCGCCAATCAGGGTGCCAAAGGCGTTTGGTTTGCCTGAGCCTGCCAGTGAAAAACCGATATAGGCCGCGGCCACCGCGTCCATCAGGTAACCGCTACCGGCGTTAACCTGTGAAGAACCGATGCGGGAAGCGAGCAAAATGCCGCCCAACGCAGCCAGCTGTGAGGAAAGCACATAGGCCAAAACCCGATAACGAACCGTGCGAATACCGGACAACCGTGCCGCTTCAGGATTGCCGCCAATGGCATACATACGACGGCCATGCTTGGTTAGCGATAGATAAAGCTGCACCACTAATGTCACAATGAGCATAATAATCACGATGACAGGGACTTGCCCCAACGCCGAAAACATCTCCGGAATCAGCCCTTCGGCCATATCGCCACTCGGCAACAGCATATTCTGGGTGATAGAACCGCCGTAGCTGTAGGTCATCGCCACGCCTTGAATGACAAATAAGCTGGCTAGCGTCGCCAACATATCGGGGATCTTCAGTACCACAATCAGGAAAGCGTTAAACAACCCGACCAAACCGCACACCAGCAAAGTCACAATGATAGCGCCGGTGGTACCGAAGCCGTACCAGACAAACAGCGACACCACTACTGCGTTGGCCAGTGAAGCGGTAGAGCCAACGGAAAGATCGAAACCGCCGATAGATAGTGATATCGATACGCCGATGGCGATCACCGTGACAATAGCGATAGACCGTAAAATATTGATGATATTGTTCGGATCAAGGAAGTTATCCGAAGCCAGACCAAACAGGGCGATCAACGCAACAACGGTAAGTAACATCCCCCACTTATACAGAAAATCAAATAGCTGATGACGCCAGGGCTGCACATTAGGTAGGGGCGAATCTTTACTCACGCGGGTGTTCCTCCGGTTGAAAATAGTAATAGCGTTTCTTCGTTAATTTCTGCGGCGTTCAGCTCGGCCACGATGCGACCATCCCACAGCACGCAAATTCGGTCACATAGGCCTACCAGTTCGGAGAATTCACCCGAGGCATAGATAATGCCTTTGCCCTGACGCGCCAAATCGTCGATCAGGCCGAATAGTTCCTGTTTGGCTTTGATATCAACGCCTTTGGTCGGTTCATCGAAAATCAGTATCTGTGCGTCTCCCCGTAGCCATTTACCGATAGCCACTTTTTGTTGATTGCCTCCGGAGAGTCGAGCCAATTTCTGCTGCGGCGCAGAGGTACGTATCCCTAAGCGCTGAATCAGTGTTTTAGCCCAGTTTAATTCCTGTCGGCGGCTGAAAATGCTCCAGCGGGAGAAACTGTCGTCGGCGCATACACTCAGATTCATAGGAATGCTTTCGTGAATAAAAATGCCTTCTTTGCGCCGTTCTTCCGGCACCAGCGCCAATCCTTGCGTCACTGAACGATCCGGCGAATGCGGTTGCCAGCGCTGACCACGTAATTCCGCCTGTTTCACCGTACAGGGCATCGCGCCAAACAGCGCTTTGCACAACTCGGTTTTTCCTGCGCCTGCCAAACCGGCAATGCCTAAAATTTCCCCTTGATTTAGCTGGAGGCTGATATCGCGCAGTTTATGTGGATCACGCAATCCACTGACGCTCAAAAGGGTTTTATCGCTGCAGGGCGGGCGGCGGGGAGGGAATATATCGTCTAGCTGATGACCCAGCATTTTCTCGACGATTTGCTCACTGCTCAGCCCGGCCATAGCGCCGTGGCTGATAAATCGCCCGTCTCGCAACACGGTAATCTGATCGCAAATCTCGCGTAATTCATGGATGCGGTGAGAAATAAATACGATAGCAATACCTTCCGATTTCAGGCGGCGTACCACCGTAAACAGACGGGCGCTTTCTTCCTGATCCAGCGGAGCCGTTGGCTCATCCAGAATCAAAAAACGACAGTGGTGGGAAAGGGCGCGCGCTAGCAGCACCTGCTGTTTTTCTGCCAGGGTGCAGGATTCCAAGCGCTGGCGAACGTTCAGCGGTAAACCCAATTGTTGGAGCAACTGCTCAGCCTGACGATAAAGCCGCGGCCAGTTGAACAGGTGGCCCGATTCTGCCAGCGTTGCCAGCATAATATTTTCTGCTACCGACAAGCTTGGCACCAAAGCAACATCTACCTCTTGCTGCACCACGTGAATTCCGAGCTGTTTAGCCTGAAGCGGCGAATGAATATCTACCCGCTGTCCGTCTATGAAAATTTCACCACTGTAGTGACCGTGCGCACCGGAAAGGATCGCCATTAGCGTTGATTTTCCCGCTCCGTTGGCTCCTACCAGTGCATGGGTTGATCCGCCTTCCAGCGAGAAATCGACCTGCTGTAAGGCATGAAAACCGGAAAACGAGAGTGAAATATTGCGCATTTCCAGGCGAGAAGGGGTGAGGGTAGGCATAAGTTTCTGTAACGGCCCCGCTAAATAGGTGAATACCGCCCAATAGTTAGCTTTATCGGTGGGGTAATAAAAACGTTTCGTCAGGCGAAAATCGTAAAAAAAACGTCAAAAAATGCGCTTGTTCTCGGTGTTTTTTAACATGTTTTAAATCATTAGTAATGAACTAATAGGGTTAAGCTATAGCAAATAATTATTAAACATCTTTGGCTTAGCCATTAAGATGAATCAGACCGGACAGGATTAAGACAGGTTAGAAAGTAATAATAATCGCCGTTGATAACAACTGAAAAAAATTCATAACATCAGCAAGGAAATGGCATGAGTGCGAACACAATCCGCGTGCAGGTAGGGCCTGCCAACTATTATTCTTTTACCGGTGCTATCGATAAGCTGAGTGAATTCTATCCACAGCCCGTATTGGAAAAAGCGCTGTGGATTTATGGTGAACGAGCATTAAACGCCGCGCAGGATTATCTGCCAGCGGAATTTCATTCCGCCAATGCTATTAAGGCGCGCTTTAACAGCCATTGCAGTGAATCCACCGTGGCAGAACTGGTCAGTGTGGCCGGTTCCGAGCGCCAGGTGGTGATCGGCGTTGGCGGCGGTGGCGTCCTGGATACCGCTAAAGTGGTAGCACGACGCTTAGGCCTACCGCTGGTGGTCATTCCTACCATTGCCGCGACCTGCGCCGCCTGGACGCCTCTATCCGTGTGGTATACCGAGCAGGGGCAGGCGCTGAATTATGAAATTTTCAATGATGCTAACCATTTGGTTTTGGTTGAACCGCGTATTATTTTGCAGGCTCCTGTGGCCTATCTGCTGGCCGGTATCGGCGATACCTTGGCTAAATGGTATGAAGCCGTTGTATTAAGCAGCGATCCTAAATCCTTACCGTTGACGGTGCGTCTGGGTCTACAGGCGGCGCTGGATGTGCGTAATGTTCTATTGGAACAGAGCGAGGCGGCATTGCAGGCAGTCGCGCGGCGCGAATTAACGCAGGATTTCCTCGATGTAGTTGACGCAATTATTGCCGGTGGCGGCATGGTGGGGGGATTAGGCGAGCGTTTCACCCGCGTGGCGGCGGCGCATGCGGTACACAACGGATTGACGGTATTGCCGCAAACCGCACGTTTCCTGCATGGAACAAAAGTGGCCTACGGAATTCTGGTACAAACCGCTTTGCTGGGGCAGGAACAGGCGTTGAAAGACCTGATTGCTGCCTTTAAAGTCTGGGGCTTACCAACCCATCTGGCCGCGCTAGACGTCAATATTCGCGACCGTGATGCCATTGAACAAGTGATTACCCGAATTCTTAAGCCGGGAGAGTCCATCCACGCACTGCCAATTAGCCTGAATAAACAGAAAATACGGGCGGCAATTGAGCAGGTAGACATCGCTGCGCAGGCCTTATAAGGCGTGGTAAGGGCTTTTTTTCTTCGCAGAGCGAAATAAACTGGTTTGGGATGGTTTTAACGTCTTGTCTTTTCATCTCGGATTAGGGCAGAATACGCGCCAAGAAATAGCCGACGTTTTAAATAACTCGTCGGTTATTTTTTTGCATTCGTGTTTTCACAAATCAAGAGGCCGGGCATCGATCCGGATAGATAAATAGGTCCGCGTGCGATTATTCACACCATGAAATCGCCGTTATGAGGAAAGAAAGATGGGGCAATTGTTCACTTTAGCGTCGGTGCCTACCGGCATGCGCTGCACACGCAGCGATTATGGGGCAGCAGGCATTTTTTCAACCCGCTATTCCGCTTTCATTACCCCACTTGCGTATCCCAGGCAGATACGAAGTTTCCCCGTCACCTCTCGACTTTGTGGTACAAACACAAATCTGGTCGAAGGTATGGGGAGGCTGAATCATGTCGCTTAATACAGCTGTTCAGGTCGGCACCAATCAGACAGACACCAACAATCGCGTCCAACTCAGAAAAACTCTGACGTTGGTTCAAGTGGTTATGATGGGGCTTGCTTATCTGCAGCCGATGACCATTTTTGATACTTTTGGTATTGTTTCAGGCTTGACCGATGGTCACGTCGCGACTTCTTACGCCATCGCTTTGATCGCGGTTCTCTTTACCGCCGTTAGCTATGGCAAATTGGTGAAACGCTTCCCGTCCGCGGGCTCGGCCTACACCTACGCGCAGAAATCCATTAGCCCACACGTTGGCTTTATGGTGGGTTGGTCGTCATTGCTGGACTATCTGTTCATGCCAATGATCAACATTCTGCTGGCAAAAATTTATCTGGAAGCCATCTTCCCCGGCGTGCCTTCGTGGATCTTCGTTGGGGCGTTGGTCAGCCTGATGACCTTGTTCAACCTGCGCGGCATCAACGTGGTTGCTAACCTGAACTCCATCATTGTGGTGGTACAGGTAGCGATTATGGTGGTATTCGTCGGGCTATTGATTCATGGCGTTTATCAGGGTGAAGGTGCGGGTACATTAGTTAGCACCAAGCCGTTCTATTCAGAGAATGCCCATTTGGTGCCGATGATAACCGGTGCGACGATACTCTGTTTCTCATTCCTTGGGTTTGACGGTATCAGCTCATTGTCTGAAGAAACGCCAAATGCCGGCAAAGTGATTCCGAAAGCCATTTTCCTGACGGCGTTAATCGGCGGCATTATCTTTATCGCGGTATCTTATTTCTTGCAGTTATATTTCCCGGACATCTC
Source organism: Yersinia sp. IP36721 (assembly GCF_003634395.1). Classification (NCBI taxonomy): domain Bacteria; kingdom Pseudomonadati; phylum Pseudomonadota; class Gammaproteobacteria; order Enterobacterales; family Yersiniaceae; genus Yersinia; species Yersinia sp. IP36721. The sequence continues at coordinate 47,152 of NZ_QCZL01000008.1, read as the reverse complement.
GCGCTTCAGCGATCCTGATGCGTCACAGCCGGAAATCATGCTGTTCGTGGCCGGTAAGTTCTTCCAGTCTGTGATTCTGTGCTTCTCTTGCGTCACGGTACTGGCTTCAGGCATGGCGGCGCACGCCGGGGTTTCCCGACTGCTGTACGTCATGGGCCGCGATGGTGTATTCCCAGAGAAAGTGTTCGGTTACGTGCATCCGAAATGGCGTACTCCGGCCATCAATGTGCTGTTGGTCGGTGGCGTAGCGTTGTCTGCGGTGTCTTTCGACCTGGTTACCGCAACGGCGTTGATTAACTTTGGTGCGCTGGTGGCGTTTACCTTTGTTAACCTGTCGGTTATCTCCCAGTTCTATATCCGGGAGCGCCTGAACCGTACCCTTAAGGATCACATCAACTACCTGATTCTGCCGGTAATTGGTGCAGGTACCGTCGGCGTGCTGTGGATGAACCTGGAAAGCAGCTCAATGACCTTAGGTCTGGTTTGGGGGGCGATTGGTCTGGCGTATATGCTGTGGAAAACCCGTGTTTTCCGTCAGGCATTACCGCAGTTCAATGAAGAACTTGCACGATAATAAAACTTGATTGATTTGTGATGAAAAGCGGAGCCGATTGGCTCCGTTTTTTTGTCCGCAATCTGCGGGTAAAAAGAATTGGCCGTTGGAATAGGGCGAAATACGCTGTTTTATTATCAGTGCTGATCTGCACGACTCGGCAACCTGATGTTCAATATTGGTGTTATCGGCGGACTGAATAGCACCGCCGGGTAATCATTTTGGCGAGAAGTTAACTCACTAATTCGCGAGCATAATCGTACAATGATTTTAATAGTTCCAATTTATCTTTATCACTTTCATACAGATTGTAGAATTGCTCCAATTGCTGCACATACTCCTGTACCCGCTCAGGGCTTAGCACTTCGCGGCGATGGTTAAGCCAGCGCTGCTGCTCGCTGTCATCCAGAGTATTGGGGTAGTTTCTGGCGCGAAAACGGAACAGCAACTCATCCAAACGTCGATCCTGAAAACTCAGATCCAGCGCAGGCAGATTTTGCGGCGCAGTTTGCTGAATAATCTTCATTGCCGCTCGATCGGCGTCACTAAAGAAGCCGTCATAAAGCTGGGCATCCACATCGTTGGATGCAGCAAAAGGCGGGGCTTCAGCAAACAGGGCAACTACTTTTTCGCGTATCTGCGGGTTTTGTCGCAATAATTGCAAATTTTGCAGGCAACGTTGGCGATCGATACCTAAACGTTCGGCATTCTCTGCCAGCAGAGTTTTCGCTGGAGCCAGCACTGGACACTTATTGATATGCACCAGTTTGATTGGCACAGAAGATTGATTGGCAGAAAGCTGGTCTCGACGAGTATATAAGCGTTCACGCAAGGCGTCGGTATCCAGTTCCAGCAGCGGCGACATATCTCCGGCCAGATCGCACATGATGACGGCGTTTTTGTTATCCGGGTGCCAGGCCAGAGGTGCAACCCAGCTGGTGTTACCTCGCGCAGCACCAAACATGCCGGAAACGTGCACCAGCGGAGTCATCTCGGCAATGTCGATTAACGAATTGATTTTATGCTTATTACGATGCTGATAGAGATAATCAAACAACCGAGGTTGCGCCTGCTTAACCAGTTTTGCCATCGCAATGGTGGCATGTACGTCAGACATCGCGTCATGAGCCTGTAAATGTTCTACGCCATTGGCTTTGGTCAGATGTTCCAGTTTAAAGCTCGGCAGGCCGTCGTCATTTTCCGGCCAGATAATGCCTTCCGGACGCAAGGCATAACATGCGCGCATAACATCCAGTAAATCCCAACGAGAATTACCATTTTGCCAGCTGTAGGCGTAAGGATCGTAGAAGTTGCGATAAAAGATATTACGGCTGACTTCATCATCAAATCGAATATTGTTGTAACCCAAAATACAGGTTCCGGGCACGCTAAAAGCCTGATGAATCCGTTGGGAAAACTCAGCCTCGTTGACGCCTTTGGCCAGCGCGGTTTGCGGCGTAATGCCGGTAATCATCACCGCCTCGGGCTGTGGCAGATAATCGTCCGCCGGAGTGCAATACACCACCAATGGCTCTTCGATGATATTGAAATCCAGATCGGTTCGCACACCAGCAAACTGCGCCGGACGATCCAGCGCCGGATGTTGACCAAAAGTCTCGTAATCATGGACGTAAAACGTCGGTGATGAGGTTGGTTTTGCCATTCTTTTGTATTGACCTTTATTGACTCTGGCTTAGGGGCTGAGATTTACCCACGGCAGCCACTCACTTTGTAACAAGAATATCATCTCAGCATAGTTTTCACGTCAGTTTTATCATCACTAAAACCGAGGGGATCTCGGGTTACCCTAGTTAGATAAGATGAGAACGACCCCGCATGTGAATCGGAACATAATGATATTTATACTTAAAAAAATATTGAATCATTTATAAATTAAATAACTTTGACTTTAATGATTCATTAAACGAGTTATTTAACTTCCGTTTACTCAGCCCTTTATACAATGCTCGACATAAAATACTTAACAGGGTTTGAAACGGTGAAAACACTTTTATTGACCGGGGCAACGGGCTTTCTGGGCGGGGCAGTGCTGGAAAAGCTTCTGATAGAAAATTCGGATTTTAATTATTTATTATTGGTTCGGGCTAATACACCAGAGCAAGGCTTAGCCCGTATCAAACATAATTTAGAAAAATTTTATCTTTCGCCCCAAAATCTGAATAAAGTTACAGAACGACATATATTATTAGGTGATTTGGCTGAGCCAGAAAGTTTTATTTCCGATCCTCGGTTGGATGAGGTTACTCATGTTATCAACTGTGCGGCGGTAGCCTCTTTTGGCAATAATCCGTTAATCTGGAAGGTTAACGTTGAAGGCACACTGGCCTTTGCCAAACGTATGGCTCAGGTGACAGGTTTAAAACGCTTTGTACACGTTGGTACGGCGATGTCTTGTACGCCGGATGCAGGAAGTCTGGTTGATGAGCAGGTATTATCTCCGGCCAGTGAGGCGCATTTAGTCGAATACACCAAATCCAAATCAACCATTGAAAATCTGCTTTCAGAACAATGTCCTGATTTACCGCTGGTGTTCGCCCGACCGTCTATTGTTGTTGGCCATACCCGCTTAGGCTGCCAGCCTTCCAGCAGTATATTCTGGGTCTTCCGTATGGCATTAATGATGCGGAAGTTTATGTGTTCTCTGGACGATCATATTGACGTTATTCCTGTCGATTACTGCGCAGATGCATTGGTCTGCTTATTATTACATCCAGAATTACCTGACTATATTTATCATATCTCTGCCGGTGAAGAGAATAGCGTTAGTTTTGCCGAAATAGATAATGCGATGTCTCTGGCCGCGAAACAAAAACCAGTGGGAATAAATTATATGCAGGTTGATTACGGTGCCTTGGTACAAATGCGTAATCAGCTGAAAAATATATTTGGGCCTTGTAATGAACGCTTAATGCTAAAAGCTATGCGGTTATATGGCTCATTCGCCATGCTAAATGTGCGCTTTAATAATCAGCGATTATTGAGTTTGGGAATGGCAAAGCCGCCGCGCTTTACGGATTATGTCGCCTGTTGCGTAGAGTCCAGCCGCGGTTTAACCATTCAGGAACAAATGGCCATCGATTTTAAATAAAATTAGTACACCTTCTTACCCGGCAACAACAATTGCCAAGATTGTCATATTTTATCATGTTTGGCGGAGTGCCAGATGTTGGTTACTCCGCTAGAATTAGCCCTTTCCTGACGAATAGGGTGAGTGTGCTGTGCGCCTTGATAAAGCAATTACGCCACTGGATAATTTGATTTATAGCAATTACCGTATTGCCCACGCTTTACGAATTAGCGTGGCCTTTGTCCTAACCTTTCTTATCCTGCGTTTACTTGCCTTCCCTGATGCCACTTGGGCGCTAATTACTTTGGTCGTGGTGATGGGGCCGCTTTCCTATTGGGGAAACGTCTTTTCTCGCGCTATTCAACGTATTGGCGGAACTCTCTGCGGGGCAGCTTCGGGTCTGGTCGCGCTGTATCTTCAACAATATTCTCTAACCGCTATGCTCGCTTGGTGCTTTGTAGTGATGTTTGTCTGCGGTTATTTAACCTTGGGCAATCGGCCTTATATGGCTTTATTGATCGGTGTAACCTTGGCATTAGTTTGCGGTTCCGGCTCGGTCGATATGAGTACCGCTCTGTGGCGCAGCGCCGATGTTATTTTGGGTTCTTTACTCGCGTTGTTATTTACTAGCATTTATCCGCAGCGGGCTTTTACCCATTGGCGTATGCAATTAAGCACCAGCCTCCACGCCATCGGCACTATCTATGCTGCTTATTTATCACCTAATGTGGTCGATCGTCCTCGTTTAGAGGACAAAATGAAAAGCGAGTTAGCGCGATTGGTCAAAATGCGCGGTTATATCGCTTCGGCGACCAAAGAATCGGGTATTGATAAAGAGGTATTTAATGCGATTCAGACTCTGTATCGCAATGTGGTTTCTACGCTGGAACTGTTGGCCGATGCCTATTGGTCGTCTCGCGAAAGCCATTTTTTACTGCTGAATGTCCAAACTCTGCGCCATACTCAGTTGCTAACTATTCGTACTCTGGATAATTTAAGTCAGTGCCTGCTCAGCGGCCAGCCGGAGTATGAGGAGGTCGCCGCCAGCGAATTGAGTGAGATCAGCGTAGAATTGGAAAAACTGCTTGAAGTTGCTACCAAAAATCAGCAAATCGAGGCGCCTATTTATGGCTATGTGTGGTTGAGCATAGAAATTACCCGCCAATTGAAAGAACTGGGCGATTTGATTGAGATGACCATGCGACGCTAGCCGATTATTTGGACGCGAAAGGCGATGAAATTTCTGTCTGACGGGTAAAAAAGGTAAGATAAGTCAATGAATCTTGTCTCTGATGGCTGCTAACCTGTATTGTTAAGATCGCGTGTTGTCACGACGTGATGGTGAACAGACAACCGGCCGTCAGCAATTGAATTTGTGTAAAACTTAGCTAAGGTGTGAAAATGGAAAATGTAAGCAAGCCAACTTTCCAGGACGTTTTGGAGTTCGTGCGTATGTTTCGTCGCAAAAATAAATTGCAGCGTGAAATTGTCGATAACGAAAAGAAAATTCGTGATAACCAAAAACGCGTTCTGTTGCTCGATAACTTGGGCGAATACATCAAACCTGGCATGAGTATTGAAGACGTGCAGGGCATTATCGCTAACATGCGCAGCGACTATGAAGATCGTGTTGATGATTACATCATCAAAAATGCCGATCTGTCGAAAGAACGTCGTGAACTGTCGAAAAAACTGAAAGCAATGGGCGAAGTTAAGTAACCTGAGCGATTTAGTTTAAAGATTGGAGAGCCAGATTGATGTCTGGCTCTTTTTTTATCTATTGAAAGTGAATATCCAAACCCGCGAGTTAGGAAAACCTTTGATTTAGCGTAATCATGGGCATAAATAATCGCCATTTAGCACATTTGAGCGATGGCGTTGTTGGGAATGCCTGGCAATGTTATTTGCCGGATAATTACATTATTTGCAATAGCAAAAAGCCCGACTAAGTTTCCTTAATCAGGCTTCTTTAATATGGCTCCTCTGACTGGACTCGAACCAGTGACATACGGATTAACAGTCCGCCGTTCTACCGACTGAACTACAGAGGAATCGTGTGAACGAGGCGAATAATAGCGAGGGCGGACGGGTTTGTCAAAGTAGAAAACCATTAAAAACGTGCGTTTGCTGAGAGAATGAGCTTATTGTCTTGTTTTTCAGCAAAATCAGCTCGTTATGGTGCAAGATTATGCTGTTTTATTTCTTTTCCCCTTTGCCTGTAACAAAGGGGAATGAGGTTGATAAGGAGAAATAAGAAAGAACAACGCTTAGGCTTTACTTCTGCGCAGTAATATTCGTGGGAAAAGATTATCTAAAACCCCTTTGCCACTGAGAGTGAAGGCCGAAAGCAGGGTAAAACTCAGAGCAATCGAGCCAAGAATGAAATAGGTATGGCTGAAACCGATCTGGTCATACATTTTGCCTGCAAAGGCCGAGAGAAATATCGCCGCTACCTGTTTGGAGAAGCAAAAACCAATTAAATAGATGGTGGCGGAAAATCGCACGTCAAATACTGAGGTAATGTATTTGAAGGAACCAATGAGCAGGAAGGGAACCTCAAAAGCGTGCAGCATCTTCAGGCAAATCACTTCCAGCGGCGTTGTGGCGAAAGCCGAGCCAAAAATACGGATCGACATAAACATCCCAGCCATCAGTAGCGCATTTTTGCTACCAATGCGGTTAATAATCCAGGGTGCGCAGAACATCAGCAGGGCGTTGGCCAATTCTCCAAGCGTGGTGACATAGCCAAATATTTCGGTGCCACGTTGTTTCGACTCAAAGAAGGACTTAAAGAAATTGGCAAACTGTTGATCGAAAACGTCATAGACGCAGGCAACGCCGATGATATACAGAATAAATAGCCACAGCTTGGGCATTTTAAACAGTTCGCCGACCATTTTCAGGTTAAATAGCGATTCGTTGGCGCCTAATTGATTCATTACTTCGGCGGAGCGGTTTTTATGAGGTTTGGCTATTAACAGTAATGTGGCCAATATCAGAGCGCTGCCTGATCCCATCCAAAACACCAGGTCCGGATTGACGTTAAACAGTATTCCGGCGGTAGAGGCGCAGATTCCCCAGCCAAAACAGCCAAACATCCGCGCTTGTCCGTATTCAAATCCGCTGGTACGGCTAACTCGCTCGACATAAGCTTCGATAGCGCCGGAGCCGCCGGAGAAAACAAAACCCAGATAGGCTCCGCCAACCAAGGATCCGAGCAGCGTGTTGTATTTCAGCAGCGGCGCGAAGATATACAGGAAGAAAGGAGCAAAGAAGATTAGCAGTAGGGTAATCGTCCAGAGTAGATGCTTTTTCAGCCCCAGTTTATCCGAAAGCACGCCGAATACCGGTTGAAAGCAAATGGCGAATAACGATAGAGAGGAAAAGACGATTCCGGTATCGGTTTTGCTCAGGCCAATCACGTCGGCTAACCAAATCGGCAGGAAAGGGAAACAGGCTGCCATAATAAAAAAATAGAAAAAGACAAACCAACCAAAAATCCAAAAGTTAGAGTTATTCTTATTAAAGAATGGGCTACTTTGCATACAACCCCCGTAAGGTACTCAATATGTTCTGCACAGGTTCGCTGGTTATCGTTCTCGGCCAGGTGCCTGCCAGGGTTATTCATCAGGGAAAGCGCGACGAACCTCGCCGCGCATTACCAACGGGAATTACAATTGTTCGAACTTGATCAAAATGGCACTTTCAGGATCCAGCACCGGTAAAGCTAAACCAACCTGTGCCAGCCATTCTCCATTGGCTTCGATCGGCTGAATCATCCATGGGGGTAATACTTTCATGGTATGCCCGCCTTGCTCGACGCTAATCAGTTCCGGTACGTCCAGCAGGCTAACGCGGTAACGAGCCTCTGGACGTAGATAAGGCATACGTAACTGACCAGGCAGAGACCAGGTTGGCATCGCCAGTTGGCTGACAATCAGTAGCGCCTGATCCTGCGATTCGCTGACTACGCCGTGCAGCAGGGTCGTGGGATCGTGGCTATCCAGCCGCACTACGTTGCCACTGTGTAATAAAGGTCGCAAAGATTTGTGCAGGGCGATATAGCGGGCAAAACCGCGCTGTTCTTCGCTGCTTTCTTTCACCGGATCCAATTCCACGCCCATATGGCCAAATAGCGCAGTCAGTCCACGAAAAGCGATATTGTGCTGCCGATAAGTGGTGTGGCAGAGTTTGCCACCAATATGGCTTCCCATGACTTCCGGCGGGAAGAAATAACTCATACCGCGTTGAATTTTCTGGCGTTCCAATGCGTCATTGTTATCTGAAGGCCAGAAGCGATGGGTGCGTTTGAGAATTTCATAGTCAATACGACCGCCGCCGGAGGCGCAGGATTCAAATTCGACGTGAGGATGATGCAATTGCAAAGTATCAAGTAGACGATACAGCGCTTCGGCTTGCCCGGTTGACCCCGCGCGCCCCTGATGACCGGGCTGAACGATTTCCCGATTCATATCCCATTTTACATAATCGATGTCATGCTCACCCAGCAGCCAGTCCATTCGCGCTAGCAGATAATCGAAGACCGCCGGATTTTGTAAATCCAACACGTATTGCCAGCGTCCGGTCGGCTGTTGATAGCCGGGAAGCGCCAATAGCCAGTCCGGGTGTGCACGATATAAATCAGAGTTCGGATTAACCATTTCGGGTTCGACCCAGATACCGAACTCCATGCCCAGATCTTTCACCTGCTGGATAACAGGTTGCAAGCCGTTGGGGTATTTCTTTTCATCCAGATACCAGTCTCCCAACGCCGCTCTATCGTGATTTCTTCCTTGGAACCAGCCATCGTCGATAATAAAGCGCTCGACGCCTAGGTCGGCCGCCTGCCGAGCCATCGACATAATGTACTGCGGGTTGTGATCGAAATAGATGCCTTCCCAGGTATTTAGATGCACCGGCCGGGCTTTGGGCTGCGGGAAGTGGACAATGTGTTGACGCACGAAGCGGTGTAACTGTTGGCTCATGCCATTCAGCCCGTGATTAGAATGGCTGGCATACAGCCAAGGCGTGGACTGGCTTTCTCCTTCCGCCAAACTGACTTCACCCGGTAAATATAGCGCTTCGGCCTGAAGCAGGCGACGTCCATCGGTTTTCACATCGGCGCGCAGACGATGGTTGCCGCTCCAGCCCAAATGAATACCCCAAACTTTACCTTGTTGTTCACTATAACCGTGGCAGCCGAGCACCATGCCGGGGAAATACTCGTGGGAGCTACGACCCCGGCGGTTTTCCTGCTGATAGCTACCGTGCTGCAAGGTCACGCGGTGGGGCTGGAACTCTTTTACCCAGCGACCATGGAAAGCCATCACTTCATCGGCCGTTTCATTGACTGGCAGCGTCAGTGCCAGACGATCCAGCCAGTAATTTTCGCAGCCCAAATTGGTTAAGCTGTTACGCAGGCTAAGAACGCCACTGGCGCTATCCAGATTCAGCTCTGAGGTCAGGCGCAGTCCCGCGATATCATCTTCGCCAATAATCGTTAGCTGATTATTTTTATGCTCGATTTGGGTGGTAACAAACACCGGCGACCAGTCCTTTCCGTCTCGATGTCCTTCCACGCTGGGGCTTCCGAACAGGCCATGCCCCAGTTCTGCCGCCAGCGTTAGCGGTACGTCAACGTCTAAACGTCCGTGTGGCACTGCCCGATTCAGGGTTTGAATATCTTCGGCATTGAAACTGTGCAGGTGCGGTCCCCAATAAAGAATTTCTGCATATGGCTGGCAACGAATGATGACGTCAGTGGCTGGGCTTTCCAGTCGCAGGATGCTTGGTTCCATATAATCCTCTCGGTAAGCTAGGAATGAATCAGTGAGGATTAGCATTGATCCGAAACGTTTCGGCTTAAACCGAAACGTTTCGGATCTGTGATGAAGTTAGAATAATATCGAGTCAACAAACATCGGATACATTAAATTTAGCGATGGAGTTAAGTGAAAAGAATGGTTTTTTTCTTTTTAAATCAGAGTATTAATTTGCTTTGTGCAGTGTGTCCCCAACGCCTAACTTTGGTTGCCACAAAACCTGTAGCTGTTCTACTGGCGCACCTTCAATTAAGGCCAACGTCATATCGGCGATTTTTTCTCCAACCGCAGCACGAGTCTCTTGAACAATCGGCGTGACGGTGGTTTCAACCAAAGAATCAGCCGGTAATCCATCAAATACAATCAATGAAATCCCTTGAGAACCCAGCAGGTTATGTTGCTGTAACGCCATTGCTGCGCCGTCTCCCAGCATATTACTGTCGGTTACTATGGCGGTAGGGGGCTGCGGCAACGCCAGCAAGTGCAGAGTGGCCAGATAGCCGGCGCGGCGGTTGCTATCAATTGGCTGCTGGTAACCCTCGTCCAGCGGAATCTGGTGGTTAGCCAATCCATCTAGATAACCTTGTAAGCGTTGATTAACATAGGTTTGCTGGCTATTTCCCCCCAGATAGGCAATACGTCGATGGCCAAGCTCCACCAGCTTTTCTACTGCCAGTAGCGTTCCGGCGCGATTATCAAAATCGAACCAGGCATAAGGGCTATCCAGTGAGCTGCGGCCCATCGCTAAAAAGGGTAAATGATGCTGAGCCAGATAGCGTAAACGACGGTCATTCTGCTGCGTGTGTGCCACGATCAACGCGTCAACCCGCTGGCTTTCTATCAGGCGGATAAACGACTGATGTTGGTCATGAGATACATCTGAAACCAGCAATAAATCAATATTATGCCGTGCCAGCGCGGCGCTGATGGTACTGATGGTTTCCAGAAAGGAGGCGTCGTTAAGCACGTTAGGTTGAAACGGATAAACTAGCCCAATCGCATCGGTTTTACCCATTTTCAAGCGCCTTGCCAAAGCATTAGGACGATAGCCCAAACGTTCGGCTACGGCTTCCACCCGCTGGCGAGTAATGGCGGATACATCGCTGTAGCCGTTCAGCGCCCGACTCACCGTCGTGGTGGACAGCTTTAATTCTTTGGCAATCATTTTTAACGACATAGGGATCTCGGCAGGAAGAAGAAAGGAATTATCCCATTGATTCAATATGGTAATAATTTAGGGCGTTGGGCAGTGAAATACCAGAGGAAATGCCCTTATTTGCGTGCCAGACCGCAGGGAAATAAGCGGTAATCGCTGTGTATTACCGCTTCAGGAGATGAACGAAAGCCTGCAGGACGCAGATTAAAGCGATTGAGTCTGGCTAATTTGAGCCCCGCTATCGTCAAAATAACTGTATGTCAGCGTGGCTCCGTGAGCGTTGGCGGGCAGGGGGTTTTCGGTGCTGTACTCACGTTCGCTGAATGGTGGGGTCATCATATCCATTTCCTGCAGGATATTAATCTTTTTCCCTTTGAGACTCAGCGTCATTTGCCCGAAAGAGACGTGATACGGCGTGGGATTGTGGCTCCGCAGCCGTGTTTCACCCGCGTTCTGTATCAGCGTGAAATTCACTTTCTTCATCGCAGCTTCGGGGGAGTGAGTCAGTCCTTTTGGGCGATAAAACACTTTCATTTGGGTGTTCATCGCCATGGCGACCTGCGGATTATCTTCATTATTGGAACGCTCTTTCGGTGGGATCTCGTACAAATTCAGCCAATAAACGGATTCTCGATCGCTGGCGGGTTGATTACCTTTGCTAATGATACGCAGGCTTTGCATTGATCCCGGCTGCATTTTAAAAACCGCAGGCAGCGGCAGGAAAGGGGCTTTGGCCTGATCCGGCGTGTTGTCTACGTCACCATCATCAATCCAGCTTTGTACCACTACGGGATATTTATTGGTATTAGCCAGCATTAGGGTATTTTCTCTTTCTCCCTGGAGAAAGATTATTCTGGTGGCGGAGGCCACAATACCGGCATCCGCATTGAGACTGATGATAAATAGCAGCAACATGGTTAGTGCGGATAACAGGTTTTTCCGCGTGCAGAGCGTATGAAATCGGATCATTGTACTTTCACCAAAACGTATGCGGTGGCATCGATTTTACCGGCGGTTGGTGCGCTCCCCGGCAGTTTTTTCAGCGTAGCGGTAAATTGGGTGGTGTAATTGTTATAACCGGCGGCGCTGCTGCCGTTGGCATTGGCGCCCGCGAGAATGGGATACCACCCAGCATTAGCAGTGGAGGTACAGTTACCGCTGCATCCTCCCCAGCCGACAAAATTCATCGGCGCACCGCTACTGTCTTCCAGCGTGATACCGACACCGGTGGCGATGCGGCTGTCGGTGCCGTACAGATCGGAAAGCAAATAGCTCACGCCGCCCGCCGTATTCACCAAACCTAATCCCTGCGCTTTCAAATACCCCGGTAAAGAGGTTTGGATACCGATTGAGGTTTGGCCGCTATTGATACCGGAAATGGTTCCAGTCTGGCATTCCACATCGACATTGATGCTGGCACTGCGGGTTTGGTCTTGCGCCAGTTCGCTAACGGTAATCGTGGGAAAAACCACATAAGGGGTGACATTGCGCACCACGCAGGTGTTTTTACGGCTCAGGGATGAGACCGGCGCGGTATTCATGCCAAAAGCCATATAGCGACCGGAACCCCAGGTATCGAAGCGGGTGGAGGAGTCATAGCCCGTTTCCGGCACATCGGCTCCCGGCCCTTTGAACACCACATAGCCATTTGGCTGATTACAGGTGTAATTACCGGAATATGTGTCTGCCGCCGGGCCGGGACAGCCCCAGGTTGAGGGGCCGGGAGTGCGATCCACCGCGGCGACTTTTTTTAGCTCTGCGCGTATCTGGCTGAAATGTTTGCCTTTGATTTGAATTTTATTACCGAGTATGTCGTATTTAGTCAGACGAACCTGCTGCCAGATTCGGGTGAATTCCATGCCGGAATCCACGTGAATCAGTTTCAGCGCGGTGTAAGGGAAAAAGGTTTGGAAATAGTTATCCCCCATATTGGTATAGCCGCCGACGTTACTGTCGCCATTGGTTGCAAAAACCTCGTACAGACTGTCTTTATCCGCCAGATCGCACTCGTAGAGCACCGTTTCCGGATTGGCTAACGCTCGCGCCGGAACCAGACTGATAATGCTAGAAGCCAGAATAGAATCTACTGGCTGAATATAATTACTGGTCATATTGATATTGCCAAATCGTAGGGGCGCGCCGTTGCTGTCGCCGCCCAGGTTGTATCCTTTCCAGACGCATTTGGCATAGCCGGGCAGGCTCAGTGTGAGCGAGACGGAAAATAGCGCCAGCGGGAGAAAATAGCGTTTAAGCGTAATTTTTTGGCAATACGAGGTTGATGACATCATATAACTTCCTGAATTAGTGCATATCATTGGCACAAAGTGCGTCAAAAGCGATCAGCGGCTGTTTATCATCAACGCCGTCCAAATCGTAAGGCAGAATGCAGCGCTGGTGGTCGCCATCGCCCCATTTAATCGTGAGTTTTCCCTGTCGTTCATCGGCACGCAGATAAGCCTGACCGGCCTGTCCAACCATGCCCACCACGATATTTTCTCGGTTATACACGTTGGCTCCCATCGGAACGATGCTGGTATCCGGACGCTTGATGGTAATGAGCAACGGATAGCCGTTTAGGGTACGGAAAGTGACTTTCACCGCGGAACCGGCATAAGGCGCGATGCGGCGTTCGCCGTCCTGTAATTCGGTTTTGAAATCCATTCCCTGCGGATCCAGGGAAATAGTGTTGTAGCGATAAGGGGTTAAAGTCGGCACCAATGCATAGCCGAAGCGATCGATACTGGCACCTTGCCCGTACATCACTTTGGCTCCTTCGGCACCTTTGGCTTCCACTAACGCAAAGGTTTCACTGAGATAGGGGCCTAGGGTGACGCCACCGCCGTGCACGGCGACAGCACCGCGCGCGCTGCCAGAGGCCTGCCAGTAACCGGTACTGAGTGAGGCGCTGCCGCTCAGGCTGGTGACCGGCAACCGTTGTTGCAGACTGCCGCTCCAGGTGTTTTCTTTATTGCGTTGGCTGCGCGAGAAATCCAGGCTGTAGCTGGCAGACTGATCTTCACCGGTGACGCCTGAAAGAGAGGTTTGATAATTGGTACCGCTACTATTGCTGTGAATTGCGCCGATGGAAACATAAGGTGCACTCGGGCTGCTTCCCAGAGGGAATGACAGAGACAGCTGTGCCAGCGTTTCTTTTCCGGCGGGCGTTTGTAAGCCGCTTTCGATCGGCATACCTGTTATCGGATCTTCAAAATTGCCGCTGCCGGTCGAGCCGCCGGTCGTCTGGCGTGAAACGGAGAGATTCACATTGACCTGATTCCAGAGCAGCGTGGCGTAACCTAGCTGCAATTGGTTATCCCGACTGCGGCCATCGCGGTAATCCTGCGACGAGGCGGTGAAATACAGCGAGCCATAGTCCTGCAAACTCTGATTCATCGACATTTCAACCCGCGAGCGCTGCTGGTAGCTACCGGACTGCCAGGTTTCACCGCGACTGGTTGCTCGAACGCCAATGACATCGCCTAAATCACGATAGCCTTCGGTGGAATAACGATAGCCTGCCAGAGATAACGTGGTGCCCGTCGGCTGAAAGGTGCGGCTAAAGGAGGCGCGCATCATCCAGCCGTCTTGATGCTCATCATTAGGCAGTTGCGCGCTGGAGTAAGTGGTGTCGAAGCCCAGAGCGCCAATATAGTGAGCGAACACGCCGCCGAGCATAACGCCTTGATAACCTGAGGCTAAACGCAGGCCTCCGTTAGCGGTCAGGGCGTTACTGATACCGTACTGATAGGTTAGCTCGCTAAATGTTTCGCCATTCCCCACATCGCGTATCTGGCCGCTGGAAAAACTGTAGCGTGAAAAACCGGGGCGCAGTGATTCTGGCACCGAAGAAAAAGGTACGCGAAAGCTGCTGGTGGAACCGTCGGCTTCGGCGATGATGATCGTTAAATCGCCACCAAAGTTGGTGGCTGAAAGATCGGTTATTTCGAATTGCCCCGCAGACACGGCAGTTTGATAAATAGGACGATCATTCTGATAAACCGTTACGTTGGCATTGGTTTTAGCGATGCCTCGCACCACCGGCGCATAGCCGCGAAGGGAATCGGGCAGCATTCGGTCGTCGGTTGCCATGGTCACGCCTCTAAAACCCAGACTGGAAAAAAACTGGCCGGATGAAAACCCCTCGCCCAGCGTGATTTCGCTGCGCAGGCTTGGCAATGCGCGTTGAGCGTAAACCCGCGTGGTCGTCCAGTTTACGCCGCGATTATTGTCATAGCGAAAGGAGCCCTGTTGGCGTAAACGCCACATGCCGGCGTTTACGCCGTTGGTTAGCCCAAGATAAGTGGAATCGGTATTCTGCGTGACGCCGTTGCGGTTATAAGCTACGTGATATTGGTTCAGATTATAATTACTGAAGCCTATGCTATCGCCGACGTTGAGGTTTTTCGGATCGATATAACCCCGAGGCACCTGCTTCACAAAACTTTGGGGTACGCCCAGATCGAAGCGTAATAAAGAATAATCAAAGTGCTGAGTGTTGCCCGGTAATAAAATTTCCAGAGGCTGACAATCTGTTTGTTTCTTGGCCTCTGCCAGTGCTTTATCGGCAATGCCCGCCTGAGCCAATTGTTCGAGAGAAAAACAGGCCTGAACCCCAGCGGTTTGCTGCGTGAATTTCAGATCTATTCTGTCGATAAAATGATTATTCATATAGAGATCGACCTGATAGATGCCGATCTCCAGATTATTCGCTTTATTAAATCTGGCGAGTGAGCCTTCGCCTAGTGGGGAGCCACGTAATAAGGCTTCTTCAAAAACGTATTCATCTCTATTGCCATCATTAGGCACTGAGGCAAAGGCGGAGTGCGTTATCAGCAAACCCGGCCCCAGCGTATAAGACAACCAAGAGATTAATTTCACTTTCTATACCCACTGATTTCTTGATTAAACATAAACCAGTTATAAGCTATAAATGGTTGAGATATTCGCTCCGTAGTCGTTCACTAACGTAAGGGTAAGTTGCTGACCTTTAATCGCTTTTATTCCTTCTGGAATCGTCAGAACCGACGAAGATTTTGGGGATACCATCTCACTGCTGGCGAAAGAAATGATTTTATTATTCACCGTCATCTGCGCGTCTCGTAAGCTAATGAAATATCCGGTTGGGTTATTTATGATTATTTTCTGTCCGGTATTATCACTGAGGCTAACTTGTATTTTTTCATGCAGGTTATCGGTATTTTCATTAAGCGCAGTTGGTCGATAAAATACCTTCAGGCGATTTTTTACAATCAGCACTAATTTATTATTGGCCTGTTTATCCGCTTTCATGGCGGGAATCTGTAGAAAGTTAAGATAGAAAACGGATTCGCGATCTTTGGGGAGATTACGTTCGATATAGGCCAGACGAACTACCTGACCGCTTTGTGGCTCCATACGAAATATTTGCGGAGTCAGTAAAAAAGGCACGTCGTCTTTGGTTGGTGATGACTGGTTATTACCATCATCCATCCAGATTTGCACCAAATTCGGATTATCGTCTTTGTTGCTGAGCTGTAATATTTTTTCCCGCGTGCCTTCCGGATAAACCACCCGCGTGCCTGTCATTACAACGCTTG
Organism: Yersinia sp. IP36721; assembly: GCF_003634395.1. Taxonomy (NCBI): domain Bacteria; kingdom Pseudomonadati; phylum Pseudomonadota; class Gammaproteobacteria; order Enterobacterales; family Yersiniaceae; genus Yersinia; species Yersinia sp. IP36721. Next base: position 30,957 of record NZ_QCZL01000008.1, on the reverse strand, counting down.
CCTGCGCTGCAAAAGAAACAATGCTGGCCAAGGCCAGCAAGATGCAGGCAATGATGTTTTTAGCGTATATCGTCATTGGTATCTCATATTCTTGGCGTGTTGAATTAATTAGCCTGAACGGGTAGGCCAGCATCACTGGAATTATCAGGGGTAAGTAATGGCGTATTGTGCCGAAGCCATCACGCTACCGGCGACCGCATTTCCGCTTTCCGAAATATATTGCACGGAGAGATCCTGAGAGGCCGAAGTTGCGCCTGTTGCTAGCGTAATTCCCGGAACCTCAACGGGGCCGGAAGTTAAAATGACCGGGCGATCGGTTGAGTCTAATAGTTGGATTGCCACAAACTGAGCGGTACCGGTGTTACCCAAATTTCCGGCTGGGGTGACGTTCATTCCCTGGAATACCGAACTGATTTTGGTTTCTTTGCTGGCGACATTACAGCCGGTCAGGTTGATGGTGAAATTGGTTTTACCAGCGACGCTATTGGGGCCGGACAGACTGGCGGAAGCGACGGTGGGCAGTAATACAATCGGCGTATTTGCCGAGCCATTTATATCGACCTGACAGGTTTGTTCAGCTACCTCACCCTGAAACTTAATGGTGTTATTAGACGTGGCAGCCAATGCAACACCGGGCAAGGTGAATAGCAGGGCCATCAGTAGCGTTTTATTCATTCTGATCTCACTTACTTTATATGATTTAAGGACACAGACTTGTTCGGGGGGGAGGGCAAGATCTGCGAGGCACGGACGATGGCGATATCAACGACCGTGGTTAATCAGCGCGTAGTGTAGGTGGGATGACCTGCAAGCAGAATGAGAGGCGTCTTTGATTTCTATAGGAAACGTCCTACAAGCTTTGTAGGATAAAGGCTACTAGAGCTAAATAGGCTATTTTTTAGGAGGTTGGGTATTAATAAAACGGCGATTGGCGCTGAGCTTTGTTTTGTTATAGAGAAGCGTCATAGAGAGTAGGCAGAATTAAACGGGTAAAACGCCCTCTTTCGGTGATGGCGTTATTATCAGGCGCGGGTACAGGCCGTTTGCCCGAATTACCGGGCAGCGGCTTTGGCAATTTGCTCATTGGTTTGTATCAATAACGTCTGCCATATTGGCCAGTGTTCGGTTATTGCATGATGATTCCGACTGGATAACAAATCCTCAAACAGAATACAGCTTGCGACTAAATCTTCCGCGGCGACAAATTGAACGCCGCCTTTTATGCGATGTATCAGATTGGCAATTTCCTTGTAATCTGTTTCCCGTTCGAGGGGATTGTCACTTAGCTGAGTCATAATTTGCTGTAGGCGCGCCAAATCCAACTGATTACTGCTCAACAACGAGGCCAATAGCTCTTTTTCCACACCAGCGTTGCCACCGGAAAGCTGGCGGAGTTTACTGTGCATTGCGCGCGTATCTTCAGCCGCCTGCATCAACTCAGTCGGGACTTGGGCGGTGATAAAACCTTGCTGTGCCAGAATCATACGTAGGGAATCCAGCGTGACGGGTTTAATGAGGCAGGTATCCATTCCGGCTTTTTGACACTGCAACACGCTTTCTTCACGAGCATCGGCGGTACAGCCAATCACAATAATATGACTTAGCCGCTCATCGTTACGAATGCGATAAGTCAGCTCAAAACCATTCATTACCGGCATATTGTAATCGGTAATGACCAGATCGAACGTTTGTTCTTGCAGCAGCGCCCATGCTTGCGCACCATCATTGGCGGCGACTACCTGCTTCAGGCCGATGAACGCCAGTTGCTGGCGTAATACTTTACGATTCACCTCCATGTCGTCCACCACCAAAATATTCAGATGGCTGACTTGTTGCGGCATCGCAGAAAGTCTCGGTGGATTATCGGTTGCCACCGGTGTCAGTTCCGCCAGCGTCATAGGCAGCGTGATAAACAGGCTGGTTCCTTTGCCCAGTTCACTTTCCATAGAAATATCGCCGCCCATCTTCATCACCAGTTGGCGACAAATCCACAGGCCTAAACCGGAGCCGCCAAAACGCGGCGATCCACCCTCATTGGCCTGACTGAATGGCTGGAACAGTGAAGCCTGCGCCGTATCGGAAATACCGATTCCAGTATCGGTAATATCTATGCTTATTATTCCCTGCTGAGGGGCGGTGGTTTCCCAGGTCACATCAATGGAAACGCCGCCTTGCTCGGTAAATTTCAGAGCGTTGCCCAACAGATTGCCAACAACCTGTTTCACCCGCAGCATATCTACCAACAATAATGGCGGTATTTGATCGTCAATCCAGCTGGAAAAGCGCAATTGACGCTCACTGGCGATAGGCTGATAAATTTGCAACAACCGCTCGAATTCAGCGCGAAAATCGGTCGCAACCGGATGTACGCTAAGTTGGCCAGCTTCAATTTTTGCCGAGTCGATAATGTCATCCAGCAGGCGAAGCAGCGATTGAGCAGAATTAGACACGGTTTTTAACGTTTCTTTTTGTACTGGCTGTTGGCCACGAATTTCCAGTTCCAGTAGCCCTAAAATGGCGTACATCGGCGTGCGTAGCTCATGGCTAATGGTTGCCAGGAAGGTACTTTTGGCTCGGTTGGCGCTTTCAGCCTCTAATCTGGCGGCTTCCAACTGGCGCTCGATGTTTTTACGCTGGCTAATATCCAGCCAGCCGCCTAATAGCCCTTTTTCAGCGCTATTTAATGGGATAATCCACAGGAAGATATCCCGCAGCTCGCCGCCAATTTCGATTGAAATATCCAGCATTTGCGGCTGCATATCCTGTAATACCTGTTGGCATAAATCATCAATTTGTCTATCCAGCGGAGTAATGAGCGGCCAGTCGGCATTGTCGCCATTTTGATTAAGCAGATCTTTTAGCTCATCTTCACGATCGGCGGCAAAGTAACGGTTGTAGGTCGCTAACTGCCCGTCGGCGGTGCGGATAAACACAGCGAACGGCAGGGCATTAATGATCGATTCCTGCTGTAATAATCGGGTATGTAATTGGCTGGCTTGACGCCGTTTATTAAATACCAGGTACCCAAGGTATAAACCGCATAGCAACAGCACCGCAGAGCTAATTTTAAGCAACAGCATCAGCCATTGGCTTTCAATAGAATCATCCGAGGCATACACAGGTTTGGGTTTATAAACGCTCCATTCGCTAATAATGCTATCCAGATCTTCCGGTGCAATGGAATCCAGCACTTTATCGATAATCGCTTTTAACTCTGGCACTTCCGGCCGGATAGCAAAAGCCATACCTAGGGGCTCTTCACTCGCGACCGCAACGATTTTAATATTGGGTTTGAAATCCTGCGAAGCAATAAAGTTGGCGGTCATCATATTTTTCAAAATAGCGTCAACTTTGCCCTGCTGTAACCAGCGCACCAGCGTCATGGTATCCGGCGCTTCGATAAAATTAATTTTCTGATTTAAGAATGGGTTGGAAATAATATTATTAGAGACGCTCCCGGCCTGTAATCCCACGCGTTTACCGGCCAGATCGGCGACATTATTAATATCCGTTCGGTCTTCACGCACTAATATTCCCCATAATGACTGGGAAAAGGGCGTGCTGAATAGCGCATCGTTATAAAGGCCATCGCGAACTGCCACGCCGGGCAGCATATCTATTTTCCCAGCGCGGAAATCTTGCAGCCCTTCACCGGTATTAGTGATAAAAACGGGTTCAAATTTAAGACCGGTACGGCGGGCAATCAAATTAATGAGTTCGACAGATAATCCTGCCATTTTCCCGGTACGACGATCGCGGAATATAATGGGAGCCAGATCGAGCGGAGCCAGATAAGTCACAATCGGATGACTATGAATCCAGTCTATTTCCTGCTCGGTGAGCAGCATTTTGGCATCGATATTGTAGTGATGTCGACTCCCAAACCAGCGCTGTTGAATATCGCCGGTTGCCCGGCTGGGCAGCAATTCCAGCACTACATTGAGATCGTCTATCAGCTTTTGATTGCTGGCTTTTGCCAGAAAGGAATAAGGCGCCGGGTGATAGGGGGCGAAATTGCGGATTTGTAACGTCAGCAGCTGTAGCTGATCGATTAAGTAGTTGGCTGAGGTCGCGTTAGCGACAAAAACATCGGCGTTACCATAGGCCACCGCCAATAATCCTTGTAGTTGGTTGGGATAGGCGACGATATTATCATTATGATAATTAAATAAAAATTCTGGTGATAGCGGTTCATTATTTACAATCGCTACGGTTTCAGGATGGCGGCGTTGGGTTGGGTCCCAATCTTTGCTGCGGACTTCGACGTGACGGTTAGTGAAGAAAGCGTGGGAGGCAATTAGCCCCGGCTGCGCCAGCATCGGCGTTCCTGCCATTAAATCAATCTGACCGTTTTCTAACGCATTGAGCACCAGCCCGTAATCGCAGTATCCGATCATCTGGAATGATAACTGACTGGAATCACTAATTATTTTTAGATAGTCGGCAACGATGCCTTCGATTGAATTATCATCGCGATTCACGACGAAAGGGGTGTTAGCGTCGATCACCACGCCCACTCTCAGGGTGCGGCGGCTGGATTGGCGCGTATCGATTTCTGGCGTTAACAGCAGGTCATCGCTGTAATTCTTGGCGATGCTATGTAACGTTAGCGGTTGGCCGGTATCACATCCCAGCCGGCTATTTATCGGTGCGGCCAGCGCAGGCGCGACAAGTATAAATAGCAGGAAAAACAGCCATGTAGATGGCTGGCTACACCAGATTGTGGGTATGCGCATAGTCAGCCAGCTCAATCACTGAGGATAGCCCCAGCTTGGTTAAAATGCGGGTTTTGTAGGTGCTGACCGTTTTATTACTAATAAACATCTCATCGGCGATTTGTTTATTGGACAATCCATTGACCAGATAACGCAAAACGTTAATTTCCCGTTCAGACAACATGCGCGCGCGGTTGACCGAATCATGGCTGGAAGGTTGCCCAGCGAGCTGGCTTAAGGCCTCGGATGGGAAGAACGAATAACCCCGCAGGACGTTTTGAGCGGCGAAGAGTATTTCGCTAATGTCTTTGTTTTTGCTGATAAAACCGTTGGCACCAGCTTGCAGTGCGCGCACGGCAAAAACCTGTTCGTTTTTGGCTGACAAGAACAACGACTTGCCGGTGAATCCACGCTGTTGCAGTTTTTTCAACAAAGAGAAACCGTCGAAGTTGGGTAATTCGATATCAATAATCACTAAATCAACAGGCTGGGCATTTAACATTGCCAGCGCTTCATTACCGTCGGCGGATTCATAAATCGCCGAGAATTCATTGTTCTGCGATAATAAGGCGCGGATAGCGACGCGAATTGCGGGATGATCATCGATTATCATTACAGACTTCATAAATACTCTCCAAAAAACGTTATTTTAAGGATATATCAAGCATAGCATGCTGAATTTCCCGGCTGACAGAGACACGAATAGTAAGATAAAAGAGACCACAATTAATGACTACCAATCCGCAATCAAACAGATTCTAATCACTGCTAACATATTATCAAGAAAAGAATTTTTTGATTACAATCCGTTATTGTTTCATCGCGATAGCCAGCTTCTGATCTAAAGAAAAATGAATGTATTCGGCGTTGGGATTTATCTTAGCTTAATCATAATGCTAGATTTTAAATTGGAAGGAATATATAAACTTATTGATAATGAATACTATTATTCAGCGATTGTGATGCGTTTAAATTTTCCCGTCGGGTTTCGTGTAAACGTAAATAAACCGCACAAAAAGATCCTAACGTAAAACACATAAGCAAAAAACCCGACTAAGTTTCCTTAATCGGGCTTCTCTAATATGGCTCCTCTGACTGGACTCGAACCAGTGACATACGGATTAACAGTCCGCCGTTCTACCGACTGAACTACAGAGGAATCGTGTGAACGGGGCGAATAATAGCGAGGTGAGAGGGGGATGTCAAAGGGGAATACGTTAATTTCGATCGTTTGCTCATAGAATGCGCAACTTATTGAGATTTTGTCATTTTTCGCACCATAACCCGCCTTTTTTTGCATATCAAGCAGATTGTAATCCCTTTGCGAGCGCCGTTAAGGCTGGCCATCGTGTATGGCCAATGAGCAAATAGGCTTTATGGTCGGTTAAAACGAACATGCCCGTAGGGATGAATCTGCAGAAAATAACTGTCCCCCGGTGCGGGTTGAAGTTGACGATATAGCGACTGTGGAGCGCCAATTTGCATGATTTTGCCTTTATTCATCACCAATACGGTGTCTGAAACGGCAAAGGGTTCGCTTTGAACGTGAGTAACATGCAGTGAAGGGATATTAAACTGCTGCTGCAATTCACGAATTTTATCGCGCATGCTGAGGCGCCGGTTGGCACCCAGATTACTAGCGGCTCGTTGAATAACAGTACCTTGGGTTTTAGGAGCAAAGCGCGAGCCAGGGTCACACGCTGTTGCTGGCTGCCTGAAATTTGAACGACATAACGATCGGCAAAACCGCCCACACCCGCCAGCGCTTCTTTCACCCGATCGTTAATTTCAGCCTTTGGGCGACCAAGCATTTTCAGACCGTAACCAATGTTTTCCCCTAGAGACATATGCGGGAACAGGGCGTAGGACTGGAATACCACACCAATATCCCGTTGCTGGATGGAACGGTCAGTCACATCCTCACCGTCAATAAAAGTTTGTTCGTCGCTGAAGCCCCGACCTAATAGCTGAGTAAAGTTATTCAGCGGCAGAGTGTCATCCGCGCCCCAGTGGATGGTGAAACTGCCGTAGAAAATACAGCCGGACAGCAAGATGTTAAAGGCGATCCCGACATACAGCATCGCCGTGGTACCCCAAACCAGTATCACCGGTAGCGGTTGTACGTCTGCGCGAGAGGAGTTACCGGAAATGGTGACGTAGGAACGTTTAGCTATCCACATATAAGATCAGCGGCGCCAAACGTAACCCTTGCGGTAGCAGTATAGTGGCGTTCTGGCTCTCATCGCTCAGGTAAAAACTGATGGTCCAAAGAGCCAGTCAACTGAGGGTGAAGGATCTCGCTAAGAATAGCGAAATCCCCAGTGAGCGGAGCCGTAGCATGTCAGTGAGCGGTCAGCAGTTGATGGTGTAGTGCAAAGTGAACCAGTTCGACCGTTGTTTCACAGTTCAACTTACCCAAAATATTGGCGCGATGAACGTGAATGGTTTTATGGCTGAGAGCGAGCTGATCGGCAATGGACTTTACGCTAACGCCGCTGACCAGAAGTTGAAACACCTCCTTTTCCCGAGGCGTTAAGACATTCAACTGCTTAGGTTGCTGAGGCATGTGGCGCAGCGCTTGCAGCGCATTGGCACACAGATACAGCCCGCCGCCGCTAACGGATCGCACTGCCTGCACCAGTTCTTCCGGGCCGCAGCGCTTAGTTAGGTAACCGCTGGCTCCGGCATCGACCGCACTTTGCACAAAGGCGGTGGTGTCATAAATGCTCAGAATAATGGCGCGAAACTGCGGATGCTGTTGGCGCAGACGCTTGAGCAGGCTCAACCCACTTTCATCCGGCATAGAGATATCCAGAACCGCAACGTCAACATTGGTGGTTAGCAGATTTTGCCAGGCTTCAGCGGCGCTGCCGTACTCGCCGACAATGCGAATATCCTTTTCTAAAGATAATAATTGAGCAAACCCGGAACGAACCACTACGTGGTCGTCAATCAGCGCGACGTTTATCATAACTTTGTAATAATTTGGGAGAGTTATAAACATCATGCTTATCAATTCTTGTTTGGGCAATAATTGTTAGTGAAAATGTTGAGAGGTTAACAATTTAAAATGAAGAATGATCGAAGGGGAGAGGCACCCCCCTCTGGCGTCCGTAGGATTTCGGCACTTGCCGGAGAGGGATGGAAGGGCGATCAACCCAGCGTTTTGGCGCGATAAATTCGCTGTGGACGTCCAACCTTGCCGTAAATGATTTCCGCCTGTAGCGCATTGTTTGCAGAGCAGAATTCCAGATAACGCCGAGCGGTTGTGCGGCTGAGCCCTAAGGTCACGGCCACGTTTTCGGCGGTATACTCGGCATCACTATCGGCGAATAAAGCCTGAATTTTATCCAAAGTGAGCTGATCGATACCCTGGGGCAATACCGATTTTTGCGTACCCCGGGCGTAGGTGTTGTACATTGCGTCAATTTGGCGCTGGCTGACTTTATCGCCTTCCTGCAAAGCATGATGCCGGTGACTAAAGCGTTCCAGAGAGTGCTCTAGCCGCTCGTAAGCCACGGGTTTTATCAGGTAATCGAATACGCCGTAGCGTAATGCTTCAGCAACGGTGTCCATATCGCTGGCTGCGGTGACGAAAATGACACCGAAATTGCTGCCTTCAAGAGCCAGTTCCCTCAGGAATTCTAGCCCAGAGCCGTCGGGCAGGTAGTTATCCAGCAGGATCAAGTCCGGTTTAAAACGTGCCGCCATGCTACGCGCCTGCTGTAGATTTCCGGCTAACCATACCTGGCGGCAATAATTGCTTTGCTTGATAAACTCCGCGTGCATTTCTGCCAGTGGCGTTTCATCTTCCACCACTAAAATGTTAAGCCATTCCATGGGATCCCCTAGCTTTTGAGATCATAGGTCTTTGGAATAAAGACCGTGAATAAAGTACCCTGCGGTGGGTTCTTCTCAACGGTGATGGTGCCACCGCTCTGATGAACATAAGTCGCGACCAAATATAAGCCGATACCATGTTCCTCTGAGTGTTTGGAACTGACACCGCGCTCAAACAGGCTGTCTTGCAGCTCAGGGTCAATACCGCAACCGTGATCGGCGACTTCTAGAATCAACTCATGGCCTTCATCGGATAAATACATTTCAATATTTTTATCTCCATCAGGGTTCTTCAGACTGGCTTCAAAAGCGTTATCCAGCAGGTTACCGATGATTGCCGCTAGCTCATTTTCACCTAGAGTTACAGGCAGTATGCCCAACTGACAGCCGGGAATAAAGGTTAAGCTCAGCCCCAACTCTTTGGCTCGATGGTATTTTCCAAACAACAGTGCCGCAATTTGCCGGTTTTTAAAGGTATCGCGCAGGGTATCAATGAGCGCCTGCTGGGAGGACGATTCGGTTTTTACCATCTCCAGCGCGCGATCAAACTCCTTCATTTGCAATAATCCGCTCAGAGTGGACATCCAGTTGAGATGTTCATGGCGAACGGTACGTAAATTTTCAACATACTGCTTTATCTGGCTGAGCTGTGCGCTGAGGGTATAAATATCATCCTGACTGCGGAAGCTGACCACCCAGCCTTGAAAAATATCATTAGTCCAAATACCGGCACGGTTTGCGATGATATTTAACCCATTAAAGGTACACAACTCATCCTGTCGGTTTCCGCCTTCCCGATCGAGGAAGAAATGATCCGGAGAAACCACTTCGCTAACGCTACGGCCAACCAATTGATATGGCGTGGCTGATACCCGTAACATTTTACGAGCGTTTTGGTTGATTGCCGTGATCTTGCCCTCAGGATCTACCGCCAATAGTCCTTCAAACACCGCCCCAAACAGGGCTTCCTGCTGACGAAGTACCCGCGCGATCTCCTTTGGTTCCATTCCCATCATTTGACGACGAATATGATTGGAAAACAACCAGGCAAGAAACAACAGGGTAATCAAAATAATAACAAAATAACTGGTGAGGGGAGTGAGATAACTCAAACGCCAGTGATCGATTTTACTGATTAGATAGCCGAGGGACACTACGCCGATAACTTTGCCATCGCTATCAAAGATCGGCGTTTTAGCCCGCATGGCTTTCCCCATCGATCCTTTGCCATAGATGATGTAGCTCTCGCCGCGTTCCAGTGCGCCTTCTTTAGTCCACTGCATCGGCAGGCCGATTTTGTCCGGATTAGGATGGTAAAGACGACGGGAATTGGCATCGCCAATCACAATGTAGTCAAAATCGGAGCTGGTGCCTAGCCGTGTAACAATTTGGGCTAAGCGTTGTTGGTCTCGCTGCTTGACCGCAGAAACCACGGAGTCCATAGAGGCAACAATTTTGGCCTGATTCATGGCCATTTTACTGACCTGATTGATCAGATATTGTTCGAAACTATGGGTTAGAAAGCGATCCATTGCCCCGATCAGGATAACGGAGAAAACCAATAGCATTAAAAATATGCGCAGCGGGAAGGCAATGTTCTTTAATCCACGCCATTTAAAAAAATGGGCTTTACCAGAAAGCACGTTATTCACCTTTTATGGCTGAATCAAATAAAACGACGAGTAACATAATTTAAATTAAATGATTAATGCAAATAAAAAAACATTATCTCTAATTAAATCAATTAAAATCATAAAATAAATTATATTTACTAAATTAACTGTGAATTAGGTCAATTAACCGAGAAGTTTTTATGTTTAGCATATATTTCGGAACAGGGCTTTCAAAAAGTAAGAATAAGAATTTATAAGAATTTTAATGCGTTAATTGCATTTATACTTTTAATAAAAAGTCATGATTCATCTGTTAATTGCATATGTTTATTGTGTTTTATTTGTTATTTAATGGTTATTCCAGAGAGAAAATTATGGATAGGGTATTTAGGATAATTAAGCGTTCAGACCATCAAAGGATTGTGGAAATAACGCATTTTTTACGTGAAAACGACTTAAATATTGATACTTCCGTTGAGGTGTTTATTACCGTCTCAGTAGATGAAAGATTGGTAGCCTGCGGTGGAATTGCTGGGAATATTATTAAATGTGTTGCCATTAGCGAGCAGGTGAGAGGGGAAGGGCTGGCGCTAACGCTGGCAACTGAACTCGTCAACCTGGCCTATGAACGGCACCACAGCCACTTATTTATCTACACCAAAATTGAGAATCAGTCCTTATTTAAACAGTGTGGATTCTACCCGATTGCCAGTGTGCCCGGCATTGTGGTGTTGATGGAAAACAGTTCCTGCCGTCTGTCTCGCTATGCGCGCCAGCTCTCGACCTTACGCCAGCCGGGCAAGAAAATAGGTTCCATCGTTATGAATGCCAACCCTTTTACTTTGGGGCATCAATATTTGGTACGGCAAGCGGCGGCGCAGTGCGATTGGTTACATCTATTTTTAGTCAAAGAAGATAACTCTCGTTTTCCTTATCAAGATCGCCTGCAACTGGTACTGAACGGCACAAAAGATATTGCCAATTTAACCGTGCACGCCGGTTCGGAATATATGATTTCCCGCGCTACTTTCCCCTGCTATTTCATAAAAGATCAGGGGGTGGCCGACGATTGTTATACCGAAATCGATCTGAAAATCTTTCGTCAATATTTGGCTCCGGCCTTGGGAATAACTCACCGCTTTGTCGGCACTGAGCCATTTTGCACCGTAACCGCCAAATATAACCGGGATATGAGTTACTGGCTGGAAACCCCCGATTTACCTTATCCGTCCATCGAGCTGGTGGAGATCGAGCGCCTGAAATATGGCGCAACCGCTATTTCTGCCTCGTGGGTACGCAAATTACTGGCGCAGGGGGATAAGGACACCATTAGCAAGCTGGTACCTGCCGCGACCTGCCACTACTTACAACGACTGCTGGCTCAGCCTGCAAAAGCGCCGGTCAGCGCGGTCAACAAATCTGTATTTCAATTAGGTGAATAATGAAAATTATCCGAGAAGCGGTCGCCGGCACTTTGGAGTCGAGCGATGTCATGGTGCGAATTGCCCCCCACGATCTGCCAGAAGTGGATTTGCTGATCAACAGCAGTGTGGAGAAACAGTTCGGAGAAGCCATTCGCGCCAGCGTATTGGCATTACTGGATCAACTGGGATTAACCCAGGTGCAAGTGATTATTGACGATAAAGGGGCGTTGGATTGCGTACTTCGCGCCCGTTTGGAGACAGCCTTGCTAAGAGCCTGTGACCTGCCGCACCTGCCCTGGAGCCAAAAATCATGAAACCAGAGATGAAGCAAAGAATGCGTCGCAGCATGCTGTTTGTTCCCGGCGCCAATGCGGCGATGGTCAGTAATGCTTTTATTTATCAGGCAGATGCCATCATGTTCGATCTGGAAGATTCGGTGATTCTGCGGGAAAAGGATGCAGCACGCCGTTTGGTCTTCCATGCCTTACAGCATCCTTTATATCAGGAGGTTGAAACCATTGTTCGAGTCAATGCGTTGGATTCGCTTTACGGGCTGGACGATCTGGAGGCGGTCGTTCGCGGTGGCACCGATATCGTCCGTTTGCCGAAAACCGATGATGCGCAAGATGTGATTGATATGGAAAGTGAAATTGCACGTATCGAAGCGGAGTGCGGCCGGGAACCCGGCAGTACCGGTATGCTGGCGGCTATCGAATCCGCTCAGGGGATTACTCAGGCGTTGGCGATTGCCCAATCTTCTCCTCGTTTGATAGGTATTGCTCTGGGCGCTGAGGATTACGTGCGCAATTTGCGTACCGAACGTTCCGCAGAAGGTGTTGAACTGTTGTTTGCCCGCTGCTCCATTTTGCAGGCGGCGCGAGCGGTGGGAATTCAGGCCTTCGATACCGTGTATTCCGATGCCAATAACGAAGCCGGTTTTCTACAAGAAGCGGCGTTAATCAAACAGTTGGGTTTTGACGGCAAATCACTGATTAACCCTCGCCAAATCGAATTGCTCCATAACCTATATGCCCCGACACAAAAAGAAGTGCGCCATGCGCAAGCGGTGGTGGACGCCGCTGAAGCGGCAGAAGCCGAAGGGCGGGGTGTGGTTTCGCTGAACGGCAAAATGGTGGATAGCCCGGTGATTGAACGCGCTAGGGCAGTCTTGCAACGAGCTGTGCTTTCCGGTTTACGCGACGAATAAGAGGGAATTAATCATGAAACGCCAACAACGGGTTGATGCCCTAAGTCAAAACCCAAATCTGACCGTCACGTCCTATCGGGAAGCGTCTAAAGCCAATTTGCAGGCTCAAAAACCGAGGGATATCAAGCTGTGTAGCTCACTGGAAAAGGCGATTCGTCGCTCTGGTTTGCAGGATGGCATGACCATTTCGTTCCACCATGCTTTTCGCGCGGGCGATATGACATTGAATCTGGTGATGGATGCCATCGCTGCGATGGGATTCAAAAATCTGACGCTGGCATCCAGTTCTCTGAGTGAGTGCCATGCGCCGCTGGTGGATCACATCCGTAAAGGTGTGGTTAGCCGCATTTATACCTCGGGGTTACGTGGCCCACTGGCAGAGGCCATTTCGCGCGGGTTGCTAGCAGAACCGGTACAAATTCATTCCCACGGTGGGCGGGTCAATTTGATCGAATCCGGCGAGCTGGCGATCGACGTGGCTTTCCTCGGTGTTCCTGCCTGCGACGCGTTCGGTAACGCCAACGGTTACACAGGCAATGCCTGTTGCGGTTCGCTGGGGTACGCCAAGGTGGATGCCGATTACGCCGGTAAAGTGGTGTTATTGACAGAAGTTATTGTTCCTTATCCACATAATCCAGCCAGCATAGGCCAGGATCGGGTTGATCTGATCGTACAGGTGGAACAGGTAGGGGATGCCGATAAGATCGGCGCAGATGCTACCCGTATGACCTCGAATCCTCGGGAACTGCTGATTGCTCGCCGTGCGGCGGAGGTGATCGCTGGCTCCGGCTATTTTAACGATGGCTTTTCTGTGCAAACCGGCACCGGCGGAGCATCGCTGGCGGTAAGCCGCTTCCTCGAGGATAAAATGCGCCGCCGCAATATTAAGGCCGGTTTCGCTCTTGGCGGCATCACCTCCACCATGGTGGACCTGCACGAAAAAGGGCTGATCGAAAAGCTGCTCGATGTGCAGAGTTTCGATCGCATGGCCGCATCCTCACTGGCGAGAAATCCCAATCACATTGAAATCAGCGCTAATCAATATGCCAATTTCAGCTCCAAAGGCGCGTCTGTCGATCGGCTGGACGTGGTGATTTTGAGTGCGCTGGAGATCGATACCGATTTTAACGTCAATGTGTTGACCGGCTCTGACGGTGTGCTGCGCGGAGCCTCTGGCGGGCACTGCGATACCGCCGCGGCTGCACGGCTGGCGATTATCGTTGCGCCATTGGTTCGCGGGCGTATTCCTACGCTGGTTGATGCTGTGACCACCTGCGTTACGCCAGGCTCCAGCGTAGATATTTTGGTTACCGATCATGGTATTGCTGTCAATCCTGCGCGCCCCGAGCTAGCCGAGCGTTTGCAGCAGGCTGGGCTGGAGGTCGTCACTATTGATTGGTTATATCAACGAGCGTTGCTACTCACCGGTCAACCGAAAGCCATTGCTTACACCGACAAAGTGGTGGCGGTGGTGCGCTATCGCGACGGCAGCGTTATCGACGTTGTGCATCAGATTCAGGAATAAGCGATGGATATCTTTTCACCGGGTTTGGCGGCGAATCGGAATATCAGCCTGCCGGAGTTATTAACTAGCCGGGAGGCACGCTATGCCCGCCAGCGAGCATGGCTGATGCGTTATGGCACTACGTTGATTTCACTCACCGTGGTTGCCCCCGGGGCGTTGAAAGACAGCCCGTTAACTCGCCGAATTTTTGGGCGGGCATGGCAAACGGTGACGGAGCTGACGCGGCAACAAGGTTGGGAATCCTTGGCGCAGGAGGCTTTCCCGCTACCGACCGGTTGTGAAGGGTTAATTGCTCTGAATCAACCCGCTGAAGCGGTAAAAGATGCGGCGCTACTGCTTGAGATGAAGCACCCGTTGGGGCGGCTGTGGGATATCGATGTGTTAGATAGCCACGGACGGATTTTGTCCCGTGGGGATGTGGGGTTGGCTCCGCGTCGTTGTCTGTTGTGCAACCGCCCGGCCAACGTGTGTGGTCGGGAGCGAACACATTCAGTGGATGAATTGTTAGTTCAAATGGAGTGGATGCTCGATGCCGCTATTGCCTGTTGATAACGCATTCCCGCTGACTTTTCAGCTACAGGACTATGCCGATCTGGCCTATTTCGCGCTATTGGCTGAGGTCAATCTAACGCCGAAGCCGGGGTTGGTGGATCGCTTTAACACCGGTGCGCATAAGGATATGAATCTGGATGATTTCTATCGCAGCGCCGAGGCTATTGCACCTTGGTTTTCTCGCTTTATCGAGCAAGGGATAGCCACTGAGCACCTGCAGGGAGAGGCGGCATTGTCTGCGCTGCGCCCGCTCGGATTAGCCTGCGAAAATGCCATGTTCCAGGCTACCGGTGGGGTTAATACCCATAAAGGTAGTGTGTTTTCCCTCGGGCTTCTGTGCTGTGCTCTGGGGCGTTTGTCCGCCAGAGGCGTGGCTATCAGCGCAGATGCCGTTTGCCAGGAAGCCGCCCAACTGTGCTGCGGACTGACGGAAAGGGAATTACAACGCAGAAATCTGCAACAAACTGCAGGTCAACGTCTGTTTACTCAACACGGTCTAACAGGGGCCAGAGGAGAGGCAGAATCCGGCTTTACTACCGTATTAACCCACGGATTGCCGGTGTATCAACGCTTGTTAAATCAAGGGATAGATCAGGAGTGCGCCTTGCTGGAAACCCTGCTGCAACTGATGGCGGTTAACGGTGATACCAATGTGGTGTCTCGTGGCGGCATGGCGGGGCTGTACTGGCTGCAACATCAGGCTGCGGAGATTCTGGCTAACGGTGGCATTAAAACGCCATTGGCAAAGGCTCGGCTGCGCCTGTTCGATGCCCAATGTATCGCTCGAAATTTGAGTCCGGGAGGAAGTGCCGATCTGCTGATTTTAACCTGGTTTTTGGCTCATATTCCCGATCGTCCACCTTACAAACACAATAATAACAATGCTATAGGAGTATCTCTATGTTGAAGTCACAAGAGAAGATATGGAAAGCCCTTGCTCCCTTTATTGTTCTAGGGATCTTGTTATTAATTCCCACACCAGAAGGTATGCCACCGCAAGCCTGGCGCTATTTTGCTATTTTTGTTGCCATGATTGTCGGGATGATTTTAGAGCCAATTCCTGCGACGGCGATAAGCTTTATCGCTGTGACGGTCTGCGTATTATCTGCCGACTGGGTGCTATTCTCGCCGGCTGAAGTGGCCGATAGTAGCTTTAAATCCGGTAAAGAAGCGCTGAAATGGGGGCTGGCCGGTTTCTCCAGTACCACGGTGTGGTTAGTTTTCGGTGCCTTTATCTTCGCCCTCGGCTATGAGGCAACCGGATTAGGCCGACGCATTGCTCTGTATATGGTCAAATTTATGGGGAAACGCACGCTGACGCTGGGTTATGCCATCGTCATCATCGATATTCTGCTGGCGCCGTTCACGCCATCGAATACGGCCCGAACCGGTGGTACGGTGTTTCCGGTAGTGAAAAACCTGCCGCCGCTGTTTGATTCATTCCCCAACGATCCGTCCTCGCGCCGTATCGGCGGTTATTTGATGTGGATGATGGTTATCGGCACCAGTATCAGTTCTTCCATGTTTGTAACCGGTGCGGCACCTAACGTTTTAGGCATTGAATTTGTTGGTAAAATAGCCGGTGTTCATATTGGCTGGATGCAATGGTTCCTCGCTTTCCTACCGGTAGGCTTGATTTTGTTGATCGTAGCTCCGTGGTTATCTTACGTGCTGTACAAACCGGGCGTGACTAAAAGCAGCGAAGTGTCTACCTGGGCCAATACCGCTTTACAGGAAATGGGTTCGCTGACGCGTAAGGAAATGACGTTAATAGGATTGGTATTGCTGAGTTTGTGTTTATGGGTCTTCGGTGCCAAGGCCATTAATGCGACGGCAGTGTGTCTGCTGGCGGTTTCCCTAATGCTGGCGTTGCAGGTGGTGTCGTGGAAGGCGATTACGCAATATTCGAGCGCCTGGAACACGCTGGTCAATCTGGCGACGTTAGTTGTTATGGCTAGCGGGCTAACTCGTTCCGGTTTTATTGATTGGTTTGCCGATACCATGAGCACGCATCTGGACGGTTTCTCACCCAAAATGACCGTGGCGGCGTTAGTGCTGGTGTTCTACTTCTCACATTATCTGTTTGCCAGCCTGTCGGCACACACCGCAACCATGCTGCCGGTCATTCTGGCGGTAGGGAAAGGTTTGTTCGGCGTACCTATGGATCATCTGTCGATGTTACTGGTGTTATCCATCGGTATTATGGGTGTATTAACGCCTTATGCGACCGGCCCCGGCGTGATTATTTACGGCTGCGGCTACGTTAAATCCAAAGATTACTGGCGATTAGGCGGCATTATGGGGCTGTTATATATCTCCATGCTACTGCTGGTAGGCTGGCCATTAATGAGTTTGTGGATGTAACTCGCAAACAGAAATTACGGGCGTTGGTGTGTATCCAGCGCCCGTTTGGCGTTCAGACTTGCATTCAGTGTTTCATTAAGAGTATTTATGCGAACTTTAACGCCTTATAGCCATGTTATAAAAGTGGTTATGTCGGTGTCAAAGCGCAAACTTAGTGCTAAACGGGTAATTAATCTTTAAAACGCGGCATAAATCACGGCATGTTTATTGTGACCATCCTCCTCAGCTACTACTATAAAATCCCTTTTGGCGATTTGGTCTGATTATCCTGTGAACCCTGTTTTTATTCGGAACTTTGCCTTCTCCTCCATCCCGGCTGTCGGCCTAAATGGTCAGGCACCTTATGAGGGATTACTGGGGAAATGTGATTTTGATGTCCATGCCTATCAGGACAATCTGTTTGCTGTATACGGCATTGCCTTTCCTCCCAGCCTGCAAAAGGCGGTCACCAAGCGGCGAGCGGAGTATCTGGCCGGGCGCTTTGTTGCCAGGCAGGTACTCAATATGCTTGGCCCGAGGGACTACCATTTGGAAAACGGCCCCGACCGCGCGCCCTGCTGGCCAGACGGCATCCAAGGCACCCTGAGCCATAATGACAACCGGGTATTGTGCGCGGCACAAATTATTCCGTTACGCCTTTCTGCCGGCGGTAGTGGCATAGGGTTAGATGTAGAAAGCTGGATTGGTTCGGATCGGATTGACGAAATCTGGCCGGGCATTATTAACGATGCAGAGCACCATCAATTACAACGTGGACCGCTGCCGTTTAATAAAATGCTGACGCTGACGTTTTCTGCCAAAGAAAGTCTGTTTAAAGCGATTTATCCGCAGTTACGCTGCTATTTTGATTTTTTGGATGTGCGTCTGGTGGGATGTTCACTGGAGTCAGGCCGCTTTGAACTGGAGTTATTGCGAGAACTGAGTCCGGAATTTAAGGCAGGGCGTCGTTTTCAAGGCTGTTTTAAATTGATGGAAACTGACGTGCGTACTTTTGTGGCCTATTAACCGCGATTGTCTCCTCTTTTTGCGCCCTTGTTTTTCCTCATGGGTTCAATTAAGCCGAAACCTTGTGGTCTCGGCTTTTTTAATGCCAAAACTAAATCGTTAAGCTCTATGGGCTGATATAAACTGGACTCAGAGTTTCTATTCCTGAAGCTCCGGTGTCTCTGCGTGGGTACGGCAGAAGATGAATTAATGTCTGGCGTCATTCCGAACCCTCTGTTTTAAACGTTTCACACTGGATAATAAATTTACAAGGACACAAGTGGTGTTCATCCTGTCACTGCGATGGGGTAGTCTGGTGTTGTTAATGAATGCTGTTAGCCAATCTCATTCTAGATTTGACTTTTTATTGTTATAGGTAATCATCGAAAAATCAGCGATGTAACTGGAGGTTCTCCCTAGGTTTTCCCTTGAATGCTTATAATAAGTTAACATACGTTTTTATCTCCCTGGCTGCTCAACACCTTATAAAATCGCGGAAACAATTAACTCTATTGCGATAATTAAAGTGTGTCGGCATTATCCCGAAAAGTATTTCGTCTAAAAATTTTCCTATATAGTGAAAATATAACCTTGATGGATCTGTAAAAGATAGAGTTGTGATTAATATAACGAACGGACATGTTCTTCTTGTTGTTTACTTTGTAAGATTTCCCTCGCAAAGATTGTAATTCAAAATCATCACTAATTAGAACGACTTTCTTTTTTAATCGACTGAATAGTTGATGGATGTTGTTATTGTTTATCGTCATCTCTCTTTCTGGCCAAATCAAAGTGAGTAAATCATCCCTATCTATTAGCTGACCGTTTGACGCATGATTAACCAGTGCGATAAATAATAAATACTCTTTATTCGTTAACTCTACACTACCTTTCAGGCTATACACAATCTTTTCATCTGCCACTACAAAATACATCATAACTACTCCTCCTTAAAATTAGAATGCCCGCAATATATCGCAACAAAAGTAATTTTGTAAGGCTACCCTTGGTTATTGTTTGTTAATATTGATGAGCTTCATATTTTTACCAAATATAACGTAATAAGTTGTTGTTGTAATGCTTTGCTGCTATTTTTTTATATTTCTTTAGCCAGTGTAATTAGCTTATTATTTAATTAAACATAGCGATATTGAGCTTATCTTATTGATCCTTCTTATTCGATTGAACTAATTGTTCAATAATATGAACAAATACATGTACAAAAATAGAACGCTTGTCCCCTGTGTTTACAGAGTTTCTCTGTCATTTCGAAAATTCAGATATTACTTCATTGCTGCTTTTATCATCAGGTAAGTGTGGGTGAGTAGAGTGATTATCTTCATAAATGACTAAATCCAATAGACGCAGATTTATATTAATCTTGAGCCTGCGTCATTCTGACGTTAACTGCGGCTTAGCATCAATAATAGAGAGTAATATAATTCTTATATTGCTATTCAAGCTGATTATAAAGTATTTAATTTTACACATATAATTAATTAAGTTGCTTATAGATGGTGAGGTTGGTTTGTTGTCTTTATGTAATTAATCACAAAAATAAAATTCAATTACTAAGTATCAAAAAACTATAAATATCGATTAGATTATGTTCGTTAGCTCAAATCAACGGGCTTGAGGTTACCTGGATGAATAAAATGGATGTTCAATGAAAACCTTCAGTTAGACAAAATAAATTCTTTGTTCTTTGTATTTAAAACACCAACGGAATCCGTTAATGGCAGCGAGCAGGATTTATATTTTTGCTGCTTTTATCTGCTTTCTCAGCATCCAAGATCTATTTATCACGAATGGGGAGGGCTATGAAAAATTATCAGGAAAAAGGCTGGTGACGGCCAGATTAAAGGGACGAGGCCGTAATGGCGAATGATCCCCAGTGGTTTAAACAGTACGGAAATCAGAAAAACACGATTGTTCGCTGGCCCGTAAGGCCGTGAAGAACAGGATGGGGAGGGGATATGACGTTAAAGATTCCGACTGATACACAGGCAATTACCTGGTTAATTATTGGCCTTTTTTCAGCTTGGGGAGGTGTTGTGAGATATCTCATGGATATGCAAGGGCACAGGGGGAGTTGGAGTTGGATGGGAATAATAAGTCAGATCATTATTTCAAGCTTCACTGGCCTTTTGGGGGGATTACTCAGCTTTGAAAATGGCAGTAGTCATTACATGACTTTTGCTATTGCAGGCTTATTTGGCACCTTGGGGAGTACGGCGTTGAGTTACCTGTGGCGGCGTTTCTTGGGGAGTCCGGAGAAAAATCGTGGGTAACTTTACTTTTAGTCAAATCAGTCAACGCAATCTACAAGGCATACACCCGGATCTCGTTCGGGTGGTGTACCTGGCACTCAAATTGTCCGAGGTGGATTTTCGCGTTATCGAAGGGCTGCGTGATAGCGCACGTCAACGGCAAATGGTGCTTAATGGCAAGAGCCAAACGCTCAATAGCCGGCATCTTACCGGTCATGCGGTCGATTTGGCGCCTTGGTTCAACAACACGATTCCCTGGAACGATTGGGGAGCGTTTGCTCAGGTTGCAGCGGCGATGAAACAGGCGGCGAAGCAACTACAAAT
This sequence comes from Yersinia sp. IP36721, assembly GCF_003634395.1. Taxonomy (NCBI): domain Bacteria; kingdom Pseudomonadati; phylum Pseudomonadota; class Gammaproteobacteria; order Enterobacterales; family Yersiniaceae; genus Yersinia; species Yersinia sp. IP36721. Next base: position 10,139 of record NZ_QCZL01000008.1, on the reverse strand, counting down.
TCCTGTGATCTGGGGCGGTGACTGGACGACGCTTAAGGATGGGCCGCACTTTGAGTTGCCGAGGATGCAGTATCCATGAGTCTGCTCAGTGTTTTGAAACGTGGTCTGCTACTTGCCACGCTATTTGCGGTTTTGGTTGGCGGGCTGTGGGTTGCTCAACTGAAAAAGACCGCGACATTACTGAATTCTGAAAATATCAGTCTGACGCAGCAGAATCAGCTTTATCTGCAACGGTTGCAAGGATATGACCAGCAGATGAAAACACTGGATGAGGCGTTAACCACTAATGCCATAACTCAGCGTCAGGCAGAGGAGAAATATCATGCGATCGAACAACAAATGCGGGGGCTGCTGGCTAATAGCCGCTGCGCTCGGGAGCCTGTGCCTGATGCTGTTATCCGGTTGCAGCAACGAGCACTTGGCCAAAGCCTGCCCGGTGCAGCCAATAGTACCGAAAGCGCTGCTATTGCCCCATGATCCCCCGTTATTTAACGTCACAAAGTGGGGGGACTATCCCGGTTATGTGGAAGAATTAAATCTATCGTTGGCGCGTTGTAATGCAGATAAAACGGCGGTGGCCCAAATAATGTCTCCCCAAAAAGGATAAATCTCTCTTTTAGTCAATTCAGACAAGGGCATTGACTCTATAAGATTGGCAAACATGGATTTACCGATTTTGTACTCAATATCGAGGCGCTGCCGTAAGCATGCCTGGCAAAAGCAGGATAATAGGTTATTGGTTGCGAAAGAAACACGGCGGTTAGGGGCGCTCTTCGCTAGGATGACAGTCAAGCTTACTGCAAAAAGAAATCTATGCTGGCACAAATCCGATGGCAAAAAGTAGGCGCGTTATGTTTCGCTCTTGGTGGGCTGCAATATATTTTTGCTTTCTTTTTTCTTATCAGAACAAGGTTTCATCAAATCGCTTGAAAGAGTACTTAACATAAGTTATCGAGAGCGTGTATATAGTATTATATATGATAACTTACACGCGGGGTGTAACTTAAATAAGGCTGCAGACTTATTAGGTATAAGTTCTGCAACCTTAAAACGTAAGTTGCAAATGGAGAATACAACATTCACAGCAATATTATTAGATGTAAGAATGAACCATGCTTTAAGTTTATTAAGAAATTCATCTCTTTCAATTTCACAAGTGTCTTATAAAAGTGGGTTTTATTCTGTATCGAATTTTTGTTCAAAATTTAAACGATATTTTGGTTTGTCACCAAAGCAAGTTTCGAAGAAATTAACCAAGAACATTAAACTTGAAGTTTTGAAGTTTTGACATCCTTCCTGCCCTCAATGATAGGGATTCCTACTGCGCTCAGGCTATCACCTGAATTATTTCGGTGGGTTTACTAGAGGCCAGAACAGAGATGCTTAAACTGAAAGCGCAGCCTAAACTTGCTGAGGAAGAACGAGATATTCTGAAAAAGGTAGCGCGGTACTTTGCAAGAGAGCCAGACTAAGGTACCGCTTCATCAACGATCACCAAGATGTCTGGTCGATCGCAGCTACGCGCACCTGGCAAGGCTGGCTCTACATGTTCGTGGTCATCGATCTTTTCTTTGCGTGTAATTTGGTAGGTTGCTCAATGAAACCGACGCTGTCACGTGAACTTGCACTGGACGTATTGCTGATGGCCGTCTGGCGGCGTATACCTGCGGAAAGCGTCATTTTACACAGGATCCCAGAACTGTCAGTATGGTAGCGATGACTGGCAACGGTTCTGCTGGGACAATAACCGGATCCGAGTATAAGTCGACGTGGCAGCTGCTGGTAGAATTGTTCTTCAGCCCCTAAAAAAGAACGTATTAGAAATCGAATCTCTAAAACCAGAGACATGGCCCAGGCGGATAGCTTCGATTATATCGAATTGTTCTACAACCTTACCGACGCCACCGTCATGTCGAGAGCTTTTAATAACTTTCATTAGTGCTCATAAAAGCAAGATAATACTTTATTTCAAACTCTTAAAGTGTTTCACCACAGGCCAGTTGTTCAGCGATCCATTTAGGTGTATTCCCTTGGCCTGTCCACGTCCTTTTCTCACCTTTTTCATCGAGATACTCATATTTTTACGGGCTCCGGGGCTTCCTATATTTATGGGTAATGCCAACGCCAGCAACCAATTCTAACGGGTCAGTTCCGTCTTAACTGTGTCTGAAAGTATGGGGATATGCTGTCAATGGAGAACTCAATACCTAGATTGCGGGTATTACCTAAGGCTTCTTTCAGCCAGTTGCGCGCGGTGTCGTCGGAGATCTCCCATACTGGTTCCGTCCCATAGCGTGTGAAGGTCGCTAAGTGGTCGCGCCGCCGTCCTGAAAACTGGCATCGAGCAGAGGTATCGTTCTTTTCACAGGCGTATCTTTGCCGTGCGGCTGGGTTTACCGGCCGTATGATTTTTCTGTTTCAAATAGCGCAGGCTTTCGGTATAACCGATGAAAAGCAAAAAACCCGACTAAGTTTCCTTAATCGGGCTTCTCTAATATGGCTCCTCTGACTGGACTCGAACCAGTGACATACGGATTAACAGTCCGCCGTTCTACCGACTGAACTACAGAGGAATCGTGTGAACGGGGCGCATAATATCCAGAGGCACCTGAACTGTCAACGCTAAATTCAGTAGAAATGCGCGTTTGCTCAGCATCTGAGCAAAAAATGCAGATTCGGTTGGAAAAACAAATGCTAGCGTTGAAAAATTCGTCAATATATTGAAATCAGATGAAAAATTACCGTTAGCTCTCTGTCAGCTGGCTTTCCCATCTTTTCAGACGGGCGAGGGGGTCTTGCAAATAAAACCGACAGAAATGGTGATAAACTGCCGGGAAGCGTGAGGCTAAAAGCTCCGGCGCGCTAAAGAAATATTCTGAAAGCACAGCGAAACATTCCGCCGGATCGCTAGCGGCATAGGCATCCATACTGGCTCCCTCAACGCCGACCATATCAATCTCGTCCTGAATATTATCCATTGCGCGGTGTAAATCGAATTCCCACGCCGCGACGTCACGCATGGGAATGGGAGGGACGCCGTTGGAATTACCGCCGTTGCGCATATCCAATTTGTGAGCCGCCTCGTGAATCACCAGATTAAAGCCGGAGAGATCGAAAGAATCTTGAATATCCTGCCAGTTTAAAACAATCGGCCCCTGTTCCCAGCTTTGTCCCGACTGCACCGTTTGGCCGCTGTGCACCAGCCCCAGATCATCCTGCCAGTCGTCTTCTACGATAAATGGGGCAGGGTAGATCAGGACTTCGTGAAAACCATCTAACCACCGCGCACCGAGTTCCATCACCGGCAGAGCAAATAACAGCGCCAAACGAGCCTGCATCAGTGCGGTTAACTCCAAGCCCTGCAAAGGTACCATACGTTTCTGCTGTAAAATCTGGCTGGCGACGGTGACTAACCGTTGCTGCTCCGCTTCATCCAATGGAGAAAGTAAAGGAATAGCCAGTGCTTCATGCCATTGCATCAGCACTTCCGCTTGCGGTTGATTTGCTTTCCACAGCCACTTCATCATCGTGTCGCTCGCAATGTGATTTCTTGGGTACCAAGGCAGGATGTTGTAAACATGCCGTAAAAAAGAGCATGATGGCAACTATAAGCACGGAGAGATGCCGGAGCGGCTGAACGGGACGGTCTCGAAAACCGTTGAGGGGGAAACCCCTCCGAGGGTTCAAATCCCTCTCTCTCCGCCACTATTCAATCAGTTAGGCGAGATTTTTTCAGCGACCCGCATCACAGTTAGTCTATTGTCGATATGTCGGGCTGCCATATTTATGGGCGACTTCACTTTTTTATTCGGTCAATAGGTGTCCAAAATCAGTGAAATATTATTTCACTCGAGCGCCCGGTAATCGCTTATCCTACGATGTAACACAAATGGCTAGCTGGGCTACGTGCTTGGGTAGTAAAAATGATGAGCGGTGTTTTGTTTATAAGTAAAATCCAATAGGACTACTTAGATTATAGTAGACTTTGAATTTTCATATAACCTATAGCGCGAGCCACGCGGCTACTTAAATATGGACTAAGAGATAATTAACGCTTGGGGGCGAATAAAAAGAATCTCTACAATAGAAGGCGTAGGATTCAAAAACGGCGCGGAAGCGACTAATGAAATCATTCAATCTGGTATCTAACCTACCCTCTTACATACTGATATTTTAGAGGAATAATTACTCAGGCGCTTGACCCGGAAAGCTTACTCAGACAGAAAGCGCACTTGGCTAGATATGCCCGCCCATTGCTGCTGATTTGAAAAATCTGCTGTCGGAAGAATAGGTAAGGAATATCCAGGGCTATTCAGAAAACGTTTAGCGCCCAATCTGGAAGTTTCTGTAACCGCTATAGAAAAAAAGTCTGCTAACAGGCGGTGATATAACTTATCGCTTTAACCTATGGAATTTAATTGCTTATATCACGGTAACTTACTTTACCTTCAAGTTTCTTGGTCTATCTTTGCTAAGCTAAATAGATAAACTAAAGGAGCATAAGAAGATGCAAATTCCCCCTAAACCTCCGAATGAGAACGCTCGTATTGCGACACTGCTCGCTTATAATATTCTTGATACTTCTCCCGAAGAACGTTTTGATCGAATCACTCGGCTAGCAAAACGCTTATTTAATGTCCCTATTGCCTTGATATCCTTGGTTGATGTTAACCGCCAGTGGTTTAAATCCAGCGTAGGTCTGGCCGAGTCGGAAACATCGCGAGATATCTCGTTTTGCGGTCATGCGATTTTGGAAGAGGGGATTTTGATGGTGCCCGATGCGTTAACCGATCAGCGCTTTTGCGATAATCCCTTGGTGATCGATGCACCGGGCATTCGTTTTTATGCGGGTTGCCCGTTAGTGGTGCCAAACGGTAGTAAGCTGGGCACTTTGTGTCTGATTGATGTAGAGCCGCGCTCTTTGGATGAAACCGATCAGCAGCTATTATGTGATCTGGCAAAAATGGCTGAGCAAGAAATTGCCGCGGTACAATTGGCTACTATTGACGAGTTGACGCAGTTGACCAATAGACGCGGTTTCGAAATATTGGCACAACATGCGTTAACTTATTGCGTACATAATAATATTCCGGCCAGCGTCGTGTTTTTTGATCTTAATAATTTTAAAGCGATCAATGATAATTTTGGTCACGCCGAAGGTGATAAAGCTTTAATGACTTTCGCGGACGAACTGCAACTATTCTTCAGTGAGACTGACATCGTTGCCCGCCTAGGGGGAGATGAATTTGTGGCGCTACTGACGGCATCTAGCTGCAAAGATATGGTGGACATACTCAGTCGCTTTAAAATTGCCTTAGAGCAAAGAAATCGTCGTGAACGACGAGGGTATGATATCTGTTTCAGCGTGGGTTATGCTAACTGCGATTTTGATAAGTTCACTACAATAAAAGCATTACTAGCTGTTGCAGATTCTTCTATGTATACACATAAACTAGAGTTACGCGATAAACGGAAATCTCAACATAAGAACTGAGCTAATGTTTCGGTTTTGCTGTCATGGTTTGAATCAACAAGAGTGCAAATATCCTTTGGAACTACGTTATCCTATGGCAATCGTTGGTCTATAAAGATAAAAACAACTGACGTACGCACGAAATATTTAAAATGAACTAAATAAGGTTAATAAATTAGCCAGTATCTCTACTAGAAGGCCTCGCTTGAACGAGGCTTTGTTGTTTAATAAACAGGAATAGTTAATCCCACCCTATTGCATTATTCTCAATCAACAATAGATTACTAATGGCACTTCGGTTATTTCCCTCAACCGGAGGGATGTATTTAGTTATGTAGATCATCGGTCAACGATATCGATGAGACACTCTAGGCCTATCTATAGCAAACAATTTAGCTCCATTTCCCAGTTTTTTTATTCATTGAGATATTTGCACGGTATCGCTCGAAAATTAGCCAGATAGGTCGTGGCTTAACTTGATGAAAATGCATGCAAATTAGGTATTAAGATATACATTATTCATCTATGTTGTTTAAGATTTTACATGTAATATTATTTTGAACCAGCCAATCCAGCACCGTATAGCATAGATAAGAATCGCAATTAATTTTTAATTAAGGAATAGCATCGAATGAAGCAGACATTAAGATATTCGACAATAGCCCTTTCGTTATTCGGTGCTTTAATTTTGACCGGATGTAGCCCGGATAAAAAGAACGATAATCATATAAAAGTTGGTATTAGCGCAGGTATCGATCAGCCTCTTTGGGATGTGGTCAAAAAAACGGCTAAAGATAAATACAATCTCGATGTGGAAGTGGTGACATTTACGGATTATGTCTTACCGAATGAAGCGTTAAGCACTGGCGATATAGATGCTAATTCATTCCAGCACCGGCCTTATCTGGATCGCCAGACTGCGGAGCGGGGCTATAAATTAGCGGTTGTTGGTACTACCTTTGTTTATCCTATTGCTGGCTATTCTAAAAAAATAAAATCGCTGGCTGAATTGAAAGATAATGCTCAGGTTGCTGTACCGAATGATCCAACTAACCTCGGTCGTGCGCTGCTGTTATTACAAAAAGTTGAGCTGATAAAGCTGAAAGATGGCGTTGGTTTACTTCCTACCTCTCTGGACATTACTGAAAACCCGAAAAAATTGAAAATCGTCGAGATTGAGGCCGCGCAGCTCCCGCGTTCACTGGACGATAAAAACGTGGCTCTTGCCGTAATTAACACTAATTATTCGAGTCAGATTGGCCTAACGCCTAAGAAAGACGGTCTGTTTGTAGAAGATAAAGACTCGCCGTACGTCAATATTATTGTCGCTCGTGAAGATAATAAAGACAGCGAGAAAATCAAAAATCTGGTTAAAGCTTATCAAACCAATGAAGTCGTGGCCGCAGCAGATAAAATTTACCATGGCGATGCAGTGAAGGCCTGGTAATAATTTAAGGTGAAAAGTCTGGCTGCTTTAGTCAGTAACTAAAAATAGTATTATAAAAAGAAAAGCACTCACCCATTATTAGGTGAGTGCTTTTTTACTACATGTGTTTTTTAGCGAATGACAAAATGTCTTGTTTGAGGTCGGTTACTTTTTTCTCTGGAGATTTCTTGCAAACTTCAACGACTTTCGGTGTGACTAGCGTGTCAGTTTCCTGGAAATCTACATAGTCACCTTGCTTATATTCCGTGGTGTCATTTAACACCCAAAATACAACTGGGGTGTAAGATTTAGGATTTAAGTCAAGGAACTCTTTACAAGTCATATCTGCGGGAGTCGTTGCTGCGAAGGTGGTTGCAGCAGCGGAGAGTAATAGGCTTGTCAGTGCGATTTTTTTAAATGAATTATTAAACATACTGTTTTCCTTTTTATCTCTACCTTGCCAAGGACAATTTATATTTACGCTAAAAAACCCTTGTTAGCAGGAGTATTCTGAACCCAAATAAGTTCATTGGTCAATATCAGAAAGGAAATTCTATATATATTGATGATGACAGGTAATCATCAATAGGCCAAGGTGATTTTAAATAAAATAAATTAGTTAATAATCAATAATTTAAATAGGTTCATGGTCATATTCCATGTATGGATTGTTTTTCTTATCTGTAAACTTTTGTTTAAATTGTAAATCATAGATTACACGAAATTCTAAAGGGGGGCTATTTTAACCATTTAAATTTGGCAATATTATTTTGCATTTTGCATTTTGCATTTTGCATTGGCTTTTAAATTAAATATAAGACCAGAATGAATTGGATAGTTGAAATTATTAATATGTTAGCGAAGATGCAACAATTGCATCACCTTAATAGTAAGGAGGTTACAGAAGCCGGCTATAAATAACAAAGCATGTCATTATCTAACATGGGGCAAATTCATTAATAAAAAATAATATACATTCGCATTTTAAATATATTAGTGAATCATGTTGTTGTAATCACAGTTCTCAACCATACTCCTCGTGATAAAGTTTATTATGAGTGGAGCGGGGGAATGATAACGATAAAGCGGAAGCTAAGCTTATCTGCAATGATATTAACATTTATCGGCAGTGCTATAACTATCCCAAAAGTAGTGGCGGAAGAAGTGGGATATACGCTGGAAAAAGTGGTGATATTGAGCCGCCATGGCGTGCGATCGCCAACTAAGCAAACGGAATTGATGAATGAGGTCACGCCCGATAAATGGCCCGAATGGCCGGTCAAAGCTGGGTATCTTACGCCAAGAGGTGAGCACCTAGTTAAGATAATGGGACACTTCTACGGACAATATTTCCGTCATACCGGATTATTGCCGAAGGAAAGATGCCCGGCTGAGGGGCAGGTTTACGTTTATTCAGATATTGACCAGCGTACTTTATTAACTGGTCAGGCGTTAATAGACGGAATTGCTCCCCAGTGTGGATTTAAAATATTTCATCAGAAGAACTTAAAGCAGATCGATCCCTTGTTTCATCCCGTTGAGGCTGGTATCTGCGCTTTAAATGCAAAAAAAACGCAGGAAGCAATAGAAAAGAAGCTTGGCGCACCTATCACGACATTAAGTCAACGTTATGCTAAATCCCTGGCCTTAATGGGGAAGGTACTCAATTTTTCTGCTTCCCCATATTGTCAGAAAATGGAAAAGCAAGGGATGGATTGTAATTTTGCCGATCTATCACCTAACGAAGTTCAGGTAAATCAGGAAGGCAGCAAGGCTTCATTGAGTGGCCCGGTTGCTTTGTCTTCTACGCTGGCTGAAATATTTCTGCTACAAAACTCGCAGGGTATGCCGATAGTGGCCTGGCATCGTTTGCTGACGAGAGAGGATTGGCAGACTCTGATGCTTTTGCATAACTCGCAATTCGATCTCATGGCCAAAACTCCTTATATAGCACAGCATAAAGGAACTCCTTTATTACAACAGATAAATGTGGCGCTTTTACAGCCTGAGCAGGGAAAGGCTGGGCTAGATAAACAGCCCGCGACTAAAAAAACGCTAAGCAATACTCAATTACCCGATAACAATGCGGTATTTATTCTAGGTGGCCACGATACCAATATTGCAAATGTTGCCGGAATGCTGGGTTTAAATTGGACATTACCGCTGCAGCCGGATAATACCCCTCCGGGAGGTGGATTAGTTTTTGAACGTTGGCGAGATCAGCATGGACAAAGCTTCGTGGCGATTAAAATGTTCTACCAAACGCTAAATCAGCTGAGAAATATGGAGAAGTTGGATTTGTCGATTAACCCAGCCGGAATGGTTAGCATCGATATTCCTGGTTGCGAAAATGAAGGTGAAAATAAACTGTGCCGCTTAGCGACGTTCCAGAAGAAAGTCGTCGAGGCTATTGAGCCGGCCTGTAATCTGCCATAAGTGATAGCGGCGTAATAAACCAATAAGGCCACTGTAATGCAGGCGGCCTTATTGGTGGTTACGAGAGTAAAGTCAGATGAGAGATTGAAATCTTATTAAGGACGTTATTGGCCAAGACGAACTAGATCAAAAGGCACATAACGTTCGCAGGCGTGTTGTAACTCAACACACTGAGCGCGCTCGGCCTCAATATCAGAGAGTCCATCAGCATGTATTGCCTTCGCAACATCAATCAAACCTGACTGTGCGACCATAACGCGATGCCCAGGGCGAATTTGGTTTCTATTTCTGTCATAGACTTTAACCATATTGACCTCCAGTTAATCCTGTCAATTTGCGGCTATAGGCTACTTATCACGCCCCTAATTTCTTTGCCTCAGATCAAAAATATTTAATTTTTTATAGCTGAGTTTTATCTACTGACCCAACAGCGAATGGATATGCAACCAGAAAGGAAAGGTCTGACTGCCGGATTGCTATTAAAAAAGCTTTATAGAAGGTAACAAGGATTGCAGAGCATAAGCACAACGAGTTTAAATCAGGTTTGGTACGTATGAGTCATTGGATTAGGGTGTTCAGTGATGACTTTCGGTTATTAACCATCTCGACTTATGGTCTGACTTAACAAAAATGTATAGTTCAAATGACTGATTTTTATCTGTAAACAAACTTATATGCTATTAGTGTGATATATTAGCTTGCTATTTATGAGCCGTACTGGTTTAATGCGTCATCGGTTTGGAACACAGACCTTATGAAAGCAGTTTTAGTAAAGCAGTTCACAGTATTAGCGTTATCCTCAAT